>NZ_JBEXIK010000049.1:0-49414 GCF_040608515.1 Micromonospora sp. NPDC005173 | reverse complement strand
GGGGCCGGCAACGTGGCTCGCTTGCTGGCCGTCGGCTGGTGGAAACGCGACGCCCAACGATCGGTCGAGGTGGCACAGATCAATGGTGGCCCTGGGCTGCTCGTCCGAGTCAACGGGGAGATCGACGGCGTGCTGGCCGTGCGGGTCGAGAACGGCTACGTCACCGGCGCCTACCACGTGCGCAATCCCGAAAAGCTGTCGCGTGTGGAGCGGGAGACCGCCGTGGGCCGCTGAGGCCGCAACGACCTACAGCCCGCAGCGCCCGCTAATCGCACGCGGCCATTGCCACAGCCACGCCAGGTCTCGATCGCGTGGCTCATGCTTCCGTCGCATAAGACCGGTCCATGAGGTCGGTCATGGCCTGCTGGAATTCGCGGCGCCGTTGCTCACTCCAACCTGCGGCCAGCTGGTCGAAGACCTCCTCCTGCCAGCGATGAGCCTGGTTCAGCGTTGATCGGCCCGCGGGTGTGAGTGACGCTTCGCGTCGTCGGCCATCAGCCGCGGAAGCCTCCATGACCAGGTAGCCGGCCGAGGTGGCGCTCTTGATCAGGCGTGAGGCTCCGCTCTGGTCGATCCCGATCTCGTGCGCGACCGCGTTGACGGTTGCGGAGATCCCGCGCTCAGTGAGGCAGTGGACTGCCTCGCTGACAAGCACGAGTCGCCCTTGCTCGGCGGATCCCGGATCACCAGTCGCCGATCGGCGTGACCAGTGCCGGACGAAGCCGAACAAGACCTGGCCCGGCCCCTGGCTGGTCACTCGGATGCCGCCATTTCACGGCAGACATAGGCCAGTTCGAGTGCCGACTTGAGGTCGGGCAACCGCAGCGAAGCGGTCACCTTGCCACCGGAAGCACGGAAAACCGTCGCCACCCGCGTCGGTGTCTTGCTCTCAGGCCAGGTGGCGTCCTCCTCGACCACCATGAGTCGCTCGCTGATCGGGTGCCATGACCGCGGGGTCAGCTTGATCCCGGAACGCTCGACCCACTCCGCGAACTGCTCAGGCGTGATCGACCCAGCCCCCTTCGGCCCCAAGGCGACCATCGGATCACCCACCGCCCTTGCCGACCGCTGCAGATCCCCGTCATTCACACTCGCGTGCCACTCGTTGACTGCTGCTTCAAGGCTCGACTCCATGTCAGCAACTATATGCGAAACGCATGTATCTTTGTCATCCCAGGAGCGTCAGCAATCTCCTGCTTCGCACCATCTTGTGCCGGTGTCCTGCGGCGACGACGCGGTGGGTGTTTCCCGCGACGCCGGTTGGTCCGGCCGAGGGTGCCGGAAGCGGACCACCGCACTCTCCGTGCTCCGGTCCGTGCGGTCGGGCCGTCAGCCGGTCCGGGTGGTTCAGATGCTTCCGACCGCGGTCTCTGTCTTCACCGCTTCGGGGGTTCCGGCCTGCGGGGTGCCCTCCGCGGCCTCGTCGTGACCGCTGACGCCCGGCTTGACGCCGCGCAGCAGCACCGTTGCCAGCAGTGCCAGGACGAGCGCGACGCCGGCGCCGACGAGGGCCGTGACATGCAGCCCGTGGGTGAACGCCTCACGGGCGACGGTGAGCAGTTCGTCACCGGCCTTCCCGGAGAGGTCTTGGGCCACCGCCACCGCGCCACCGAGCGACTCGTGCGCCGCCTCGGAGTCGACGCCTGCCGGCATGGTGTCCGCGATCTGGCTGCGGTAGACACCGAAGCCGATGCTGCCGAGGACCGCGATGCCCAGACCGGCGCCCAGCTCGGTGCCCGTCTCGGAGATGGCCGAGGCCGCACCGGCACGCTCGGGCGGAGCCGGCCCGACGATCAGGTCGGTGCTGAGAGCCGCCATCGGCCCCAGACCCGCACCCATGATCGCGGACGCCGTCACCAGGATGCCCAGACCCGCTGTCGCGCTGACCAGTGTGAGCATTCCCAGTCCGATGGCCGCGACGACCAGGCCGCCCGCGATGACGAAACCGGGGCGGATCTTCGCGGCGAGGGCCGGGGCCGTCATGGCGCCGGCCATCAGACCGGCCGCGTTGGGCAGCGACCAGAGTCAGCGGCCGGCGAGTTCGGCGAAGATCTCCACCAGTTCGGGTCGGTCGAACGGGCCGACGTGGGGTGCCGCGACGCTTCGAACGTCGGTCGGGTTGTCCGGGGTGAGACGGTCGGCCTCGGTGATGAACCTGTCCTGTAGCGCAGGTGGGATCAGCCGGTCGTGGGTGAAGCGCACGTACGTTCGGGGAATCCGGCCCCAGGTGCCTGCTTCGGCGCGGGCGTCGGCCAGCGGGATGCTGACGGGCTCGTCAGGCTCGAGCATGTTGAGCAGCCGGCTCACCGCCTCGTCGGTGAAGTCGCCGGCGAGGCACTGCTTGATGCCGTCGAACACCGACGGATCGGCCGAGCGCCAGTTGATCCGGGCCACTCCGAGGATCGCCGGATCGGCGACCACTGCCCGGGTCACCAGGGGGAGCAGGCTGTCGCTGTTCTCTGGCGTGGCAAGGTAGGCGGCCACGTTCGGGAGGTCGACGCAGCAGTACGCCGCCATGTAGACGACCCGGTCGAGCAGTTCGGGGATGGCGTTGCCGACCCTGTTCACGGTGACGCCGCCCTGGCTGGCGCCGGCCAGGATCACGGGCCCGTGGCGGCGAGCGCGGCGCACCACGTCCACGACGCGCTCGACGTAGTCGTCGATGGTGATCTTGGCGAGCGGCGACGGCTCGGTTGCCAGCCCTTCGCGGTCCTGCGGGGCCTGGTACGAGCGGGGGAAGAACCCTTCAGCGCCGTGTCCCGGAAGGTCGACGGCCACGCACCGGTGCCCCCGCAAGGTGAGTTCGGTGATCAGTCCCGAGCAGAAGTGCGACGAGGAGTTGGTGCCGTGTACGAAGACCAGGGTCGGCGGTCGGCGGTCGCCGGTGGTGTCTTTCGTCGTCATCGAGGTTCTCCCTTGTGGTTGGGGAAGTGGTGGGGTGGTCAAGCGCGCGGTTGGCGCCACATCGGCCACAGGAGTGGGCTGTCCGCCACGCGAACCGGTTCGCCGAGGTCCTCGAAGCCGTACCGAAGGTAGAGGGCGTGGCTCCGGGGTGAACTCGCCTCCAGGTACGCGGCGAGCCCGTCGGCGTCCGCTCGCTCCAACCGGTGGCGCAACATCGCCGAGCCGAGTCCGGCGCCCTGCCGCCCGCCCACCACGCCCATGCACGAGAGGTAGAGGTGCGGTTCGCGACGGGGATGCCGCTCGGCCAGTGCCAGCCCCAGAGTCCGCAACCGCGCGCCGTTCTCGCCGAAGACCGAGTTCCGGTCCACGTCGGGCGCGTCCGGACGTTCCTCGTCGGGCGCCTGGCCAGCGGCCAACGCCAGCCACACCGAGGCACCCTCACCACGGCCGACCAGGTATGCCTCGGCGGAGGCCTGATCCAGCAGGTGGCCGTAGAAGTGCGACTGGAGACGACCGCGTTCACCCGATGCGGGGAAGAGCCAACAGGTGACCGGATCGTCCATGAACGCCTCGGTGAGGATGTCCGATACCGCCGGCCGGTCTGCCTCATCCGCCTGCCGCACGAGTGCGTACGGTGTATCTTTCGCCATGCGTACACCGTATCCCCGCCTCAGGCGAAGTCGAGTCAATGTCGCCTGGCTGAGCAGCGGAAGTGTACTAACCAGACGATAATTGAACTAGTACATTCCAGGCGCGAGACAACCTCACCAGTAGATCGGAGGGCACCCATGCCTTCGCCGACGCCGCGCCCAGATCCGCCATACCGGCGGATCGTCGAGGAGATCCGGGGCCGAATCCTGACCGGCGACCTGCGGCCGGGGGACCGCATACCCTCAGTCCGGCAAATCGCCCAGCGATGGGGCGTCGCGGTCGCGACCGCGACCAGAGCGATGGCGACTCTCCGCGACAACGGGCTGGTCGAAGCGACGGTCGGGTCCGGCACGGTGGTCAGCAACCACGCCCGCCGCAAGCACCCTGTCAGCCCGGCCGAATCGCACAGGCCGCGGCAGGCTGGCACCCGCAAGCAGCCGCTGAGCCGGAAGCACGTTCTCCGCGCCGCCATCGCGATCGCCGACGTCGAGGGACTCGACGCAGTGTCGATGCGACGTCTCGCGGCCGACCTCGGAGCCGGCCCGATGTCGCTTTACCGGCACGTGGCGACCAAGGACGAGCTGGTGACGCAAATGGCCGACGAGGTCTTCGGCGAATCCGAACTGCCCGACCCGGGACCGCCCGGTTGGCGGGCGAAACTCGAACTGATCGCCCGCCAACAGTGGGAACTGTGCCGGCGACACCTCTGGCTGCCCAGGGCCGTCTCGTTCACCCGTCCGGCGCTCGTGCCCAACGTGATGGCGCACACCGAGTGGACCCTGCGCGCGCTCGACGGGCTCGGGCTGCCCGTGACGACACGGATCCGCGAGGCGCTCACGCTTCACGGCCTGGTCGTCACCGTCGCGCTGTCCATGGCGGCCGAGGTCGAATCGGAGCAGGAAACCGGTGTCACGCTCGATGGGTGGCGGCTGGCACAGCAGAAGCGAGCCGACCAGCTCCTCGACAGTGGAAGATTTCCACTGCTGGCGACGGTCCCGACGGAACTGGCGTCGGACCTGGGTGGACTGTTCGAGTACGGTCTCGCACGCCATCTCGACGGTTTCGCCACCCTGCTGGAGGATCAGGCCCGAACACAGTCATGAGGGCGCGGCGGGGCCGGCGGCGATGGCGTCGGCGTCCCACCCGCACGGTGCCGGACATGCCGCAGGCGCGGGACTCGTCGAAGTCCCGCCCCCGCGCCTTCGGTCTGTCGGTTACCTGCTCAGGTTGCTGTGGCCGGTGGTGCGGAAGCCGCATGTCCCGGACGTCGGGTCGAAGTGCCAGCTGACCAGGCAGTAAAGCCATTCACGCTTCAGCAGCTCAGCGCCGGATTGCCTCTGCCCGAGTCGACCGGCCAGGATGGCGATCTCAGTGCGACCGCGTAGCTGGGCGGTCCATCGGCGACCGTCTTGCGCCCGGTCACCGCCTGCCGCGCGCCGACCCCGTTGCGGGATGGCTGGTGACGGTGGAGCATTCCCGCGGCGAGAGTTCCAACGCCACAGCGACGGTGCTCGTGCTGGCGGCCTTCGTGGCGAGGGCGCACCGTCGGTGAAGTGGCGGGCCATGATCGGCCGGACGGCGACCGTGGCCCGGGAGCGCTGGCCGGCCGGCGAGTTCCATGTCGGCGACGCCTACGAGCTGCCGCTCGAGACCGGCTCGGTTACCTACTATCGCGCGGACAAGGTGTTGCACATGCTCGACGACCCGGCGCGAGCCGTGGCCGAGGCCCGCCGGGTGCTCGCGCCGGGCGGCCGGGCCGTGCTGCTCGGCCAGGACTGGGACACGATCGCCATCGACTCGGACGAGCCGGAGACCACGCGTCGGCTGGTCCACGCCAAGGCGGACTCGCTTCCGTCGCCGCGCGTTGCCCGTAGGTATCGCAACCTGCTGCTCGACGCCGGGTTCACTGACCCGGTCGCTGAGGTGCACACCGCTGTGTTCACCGACTACACCGCGTACGCCCTGCTGCAACGGATCACCGACGAGGAAAGCTGGCTCGCCGAGCAGGCCGAGCGCGCCCGCGCGAACCGGATCTTCGTCGTCGTGCCGATGTTCCTCGTCGCCGCTCAGGGATGGCGCCCAACTTGGATCGAGGCGCGTCGTGGGGGCGCTCGGGTCGGCCGTCCGCCGCCCACATCACCGGCACCGGGGCGGCCCGCGTTGCCGGGGGAGAGGACAGCGCCGCCGAGGATCAGTCGGTGGCCGGTCATATTGTGAGCGTGGTGACTATACGAAGGCCGTGACGCCCTCGTATTCCGCCACCGGGGCGGCGCCGACACACTCGTACTCGAGCAACAGCAGGCCGTTCGCCGTCACCTCGTGGTGAACGAGCCGGAGGCCGACGGGTGCGCTCGGGTGGTCGAGCAGCCGCCGCCCGGAACCGGTCACAGTGGGGGCGACGACGAGCCGGAGTTTGTCGACGAGGCCGGCCGACAACAGGGCCTTGCCGAGTCGCGCACTCCCGTGGATCTGGAGTTCCCGTCCCGGCTGCGCCTTGAGCTTCCCGACAGTCTGGATCGGGTCGCCGCGGAGCACCGTCGTCGGGTGCCAACTACCCTCCGTGAGGGTGTTCGTCACGACGTACTTCGGTAGTGAGTTCATCCGCTCTGTGAACGGGTCGTCCGGGTCGGTGATCTGCGGCCAGTCGCGAGCGAACGCCTCATAGGTCCGCCGCCCGAGCAGCAGACCGTCGGCGAGACCCAGCCACTCAGACGTACGCCGGACGAAGAGCTCGTCCAGGTAGGGCACGAGCCAGCCGCCCTGGGTGAAGCCATCGCTCGTATCCTCGGTCGGAGACCCGGGACCCTGGCTGACCCCGTCGAGGGTTACGAACTCGGTAAGGACGATCTTCATTCCACGCCCTGGCCTTCGGCGACCCCGGCGAGTTGCTTGGTGACCGAGCCCCAGCCTTCGACGAAGCCGAGTTCCTCGTGACGGGCGCGTGCGGCGGGATCACCATGTCGGACGATGATCCGGTAGTCCGTGCCGTGGGGATGATCGCTCAGGGTGATCTCGGCGGTCATGGGAACCGGTGCAGGGTTAGTGGGGCGCCAAGAGCTGTCGATCGCGTTCGTGAACACGATCCGCTCGAGCTCGTCAACGACGAGGAAGGTTGCGTCGACGTGCGGGACGAACTGCACTCCGTCGTTGCTGAGTCGGGTCACGAGCGCACCGCCGGGCCGGACGTCCAAGCGGTCAACGCGGCACAGGGTCGGAGCTGGGACCCACCACTTCTCGAAGCGGGACGGGTCGGTCCATGCGCTCCACACGGCGGCGCGGGGGGCGCGAATGACCCGCTCCAAGGCCAGGTCCAGGTCGGGATTCACTGTTGGCTCTCCTTCGGATCGGTGACGAGGCGTTCGAGGCGATCGGTGCGCTCTTCCCAGATCTGGCGCTGCTCCGCGAGCCAGCCCTCGACGAGGGCGAGGCGCTCACGGTTGAGCACGCAGGTGCGCACCCGGCCGGACTTGACCGTGCGGATCAGCCCGTTCGACTCGAGCGTCCGTACGTGCTTCATGAACGACGGAAGGGTCATCGGAAACTCGCGGGCGAGATCGCCGACGCTCGTCGGACCGCGGCCGAGGCGTCGGATGACACGGCGCCGCGTCGGGTCGGCGAGGGCGATGAACACGCCGTCGAGCTGCTCCCAATACTGTGCCACGCGGCTAAGCATTGCTCGCCGCGATACTTAGCGCAAGGGCAAAGTATTGACGGTTCCGGTCCGTTGGGCGCCGACGCCGAACCGGGGTTGGTCAGGCTCGCCCGGGCGGTGCAGGTGCTGTTCGAAGCGTGAGCGTCATACCACCGCCAGCAGGTTCCCGTTTCTCAGGTCAAAGTCGGTGCTGCGTCCCGACCTCTTCGGCGAGCCCTGGTGCCTGGCAGCCACAACGGGGCTATTGATCATTTGGAATCTTGTCGTACTAGTCTTCGCCGCATGGCCTTGCGACCGGACGAGTTCTATGACCACGCAGTCGCCGTCGCGGACAGCGAGCGCCGACTCCCGTTGGCACGCATGACGGGATGGGAGATCAGCCCGTTCGAGCCGGACGGGCTGCGCGTAGCGCCGTTGCGCCCGCCGGTGCTCCCGGAGCCCGCGCGGCACGGCGAGGATCCGTCGGACTGCAACGCCTGCCGCGATCGGGACGAGGGGATCTGGTTCAACGATCACTGGCGGCTGGTCCGGATTCCGGGAGTGGGCGTCCCGCTGGTGCTCATGTTGTATCCGCGCGATCACTACGACATGGCGGATCTACCTGACGAACTGGCCGCCGAACTGGGGCTGTTGAGCACTCGCATCGTCCGCCACATGCAGGCGCTGCCGCACGTCTCGCGGGCCCACGTCTACCGCATCGGAGATGGTGGCGCCCACCTGCACGTCTGGTTCTTCGCCCGGCCCGAGGGGCAGGCCCAGTTGTACGGGTCGTGGCTGGTCGTCTGGGACGACCTGCTGCCGGAGTATCCAGCGGACGTCGCAGAAGCTGACGCTGAACTCGTGGCAGACGCGTTGGTCGCGTGCCACGGAGGCCACCGGTCGCCCACCATCGAACCGGCCACCTGACCGGCCTGATCCACGACCCGAATGTCACCGTGACGGCTGCTGCCACCGCGGCCGTGTGGAGTTGCCAAAGGTCACGTGTTCGGATCTGCTGCCGGTGAGGCGCGGGCGGGCAAGGCATTGACCACGCGGCAATCCTTTGCCCTCGAAGCCGAGGTTTGATTCCTGTCGGGATGACGATCGGCCGGCAGGCCGGTGGCTCGAGGACCAGGAGGCCCAGGGTAGTTTCCCTGTCATGAGTGAGGACACCTTCCGCTCGGTGGAGATCGAGCGCACCAGCGTGGGGAACTACGTCGCGCGGAATGTCCGCGGCGGGTCGATGTCGATGGGCACAGGCGAGGACGCCAGCTTTACGCCGGTGGAACTGCTTCTGGCTGCCATCGGCGGCTGCACTGCGGTAGACGTGGACTACATCACCAGCCGCCGCGCCGAGCCGACCCAGTTCTCCGTCGAGGTCAGTGGCGACAAAATCCGGGATGAGGCCGGAGGAAACCGGATGCAGAACCTCAAGGTCGAGTTCACCGTGACGTTCCCGGTGGGCGCGGACGGCGACCGGGCACGCGAGGCGCTGCCCCGGTCGCTGCAGCAGTCGCACGAACGACTGTGCACCGTCTCCCGTACCGTCGAACTTGGCACTCCCGTCTCGGTCGTCGAGGCTGCCGGATCCACCGGAGACTGAGGTCTTCGGGCGTCACCCGGGGTCACCGGTGCCGCCGGCGTCACTCGCGAACGCCAATCGCGTCGACCGGCTGCGACCGCATGGCGGTCCGGGTCGAGGTCATGATGGCGGCCCAGCCGAGCAGCGCGGCGACCGCGACGATTCCCAGGTAGATGAGCGGTGGAATGGACGGAATCAGTGTCCTGGTCAGCCCGAGGCTCGTGCCGATCAACGACGGGATCGCGGCCAGGGTGCCGATGAGAACAGCGGCGACGATGATGATCCTCGTCTCGCTGCGCATCATCGCGAACACCTGGCGACGGGTGGCGCCGACCAGTTGGAGCAGGGCGAACTCGCGGAAGCGTGCGGCGGTCGCCATCACCAGGGTGTTCACCACGGCGATCGCGAGGTAGCCGAGCAGGACCGCGTTGAGGATGAGGCCGACCGCCGACTCTCCGGCGGCGGCATCGCGCTGCGCGGCGACGAACGACTCGCGGTTGTTGACCTGAACGGTCGGGAGGTGTTGGACAGCGGATCGCAACGCATCGCCGAGTGCCCCGACGTCGGTACCCGTTGCCGCCGCGATCAGCACCGCGAAGTCCAGGCGGTCGGTGGTGTGCTCCAGTACGAGGTCGTGCGGCAGCGTGACGTCACCGAGGCCGAGTCCTCTCTCATAGAGCGCGACCACCCTGGGTTTGATCGGCGTGCCGTCACCCAGTCGGAGGTCGACGGTGTCGCCGAGAGCGGCGCCGAGGGTGCCCGCCGCGATCCGGCTCAACGCGACCGTGTTGCCCCGGACCTCCGCGACATCGCCCTCGAGAACGGCGAGATCCATGGTCTCGGCGAGCCGGTCGCCGATGACCCCCTGTGCCGAGTAGGTCCTGATCTGAAGGCTGTCTCCCGAGGCGAAGGTCGCCAGCGTCCGCGTACGGACGACCGGGGTCACCGCCGAGACGCCGGGCACGTCCCGGAGCACCTCCGCGACCTCGGGCGACACTCCGGCGGACGTGGACGTGACGACGTAATCCGCGCGCAGGCCGTCCTCGGCCTGATCCTGCGCGGCCACGCTCGCGGTCGTCCCGCTGAAGAGCTGCCCGGCGGCCAGGATGATGCCCATGATCAGCGGAGTGGTCGCTGCGGCGAGCCGCCGGGAGTTGGCGTGCGCGTTCGCTGTCGCGAGGAACCCGCTGACGCCCGACCTGCGGTTCAGCCAGGGACCCAGCACGGTGACGGCGCCGCTGAGCAACCGCGGCCCCAGCAGCGCGATGGCGAAGATGAGCAGGAACGCCGAGAAGGCCGCGCTTTCAGCGGCCCCTTCACCGGGCAGCACCAGCGGCAGCACGAACGCCATGGCCAGACCGGCGGGGACCAGCAGCAAGCCGACGGTCAACCGGAGCCATCCGAGTTTGGGCGGCTCCAACGCGGCCTCGCCGAGCGCGTCCACCGGCCTGAGCCTGGCCGCGCGCCGTGCGGCTATCCAACCGCCCAGACGGGCGCCGACCAGGCACAGCACCACCGCCACGAGTACCGGCAGCGGACTGATCGACAGCTCGAAGTCGTCCGGTATCGCGCCGACCAGGGTGAAGGTTTCGCGGAGGAGGAAGCTCAGCCCGATGCCCGGAATCACCCCGAGCACCGCCCCGAGCGTGCCCACCACCATGGTCTCGGCGGCGATCATGCCAAGCATCTGCTTCGGGGTCGCGCCGATCGCCCTCAACAGCGCCAGCTCCCGCAGCCGCTGCCGAACGGACAAAGCGAGTGTGCTCGCCACGACGATCATGATCACCACAACCATGGTCCCGCCGAACGCCAGGGACAGCTCGCTGATGAACGAACGCGTGCTGCCGATGTCGAGGAACTCGGCCTCGCTGCGGTCACTGCCGGTGTACACGACCACGTCGGAGACTGCCACCTCGATGGCGCCTGCCAGCTCGTCGGCACTGACGCCAGGTGCAGCCAGCACACCGATCACGTCCACCCGGTCCGGTTGGCCGGTCAACTCCCGGGCCCGGTCTTCGGTGAAGAACAGTGTGGGCTGCCGGGCGAGTTTGCCTCCAGGCAGACCCGCGATGCCGGTCACCCGGTAGATCGACGTGTTCGAGCCGACCGCGAGCCGAACCGACGCGCCGACGGTGACGCCGGCCCGCTCGGCCAGCGCGGAGTCCAGCACCACGTCGTCCGGCCCGGTCGGGGCCTGGCCGGCGCTCGTCGTGAACGGGCCGAGCGCGGCCGACTGCCAGCCATGCCCCAGCGCGGGGGTGCCGGCGAGCACCTCGGCGTCCGCCGTCACGAGGCTGACCGGGACGTTGACGTCGGCGATCGCCGCCCGGACGCCAGGCACTCGCGCGATGTCGCCGACCCGGTCGGCCGGTAGGGTGGCCCGCTCGCCGAACCTGGGATCCACGTCGTCGGCCACCGGCAGTGCCTGCGGGGCGCCCACCACCAGGTCGGCAGCCTGGTAGCGCTCGGTCGGCACGCCCGAGCGCTCGCTGCTCTCCAGCAGGATCCCGCAGGCCGTGATCACCGCCGAGCCGAACAGCACCGCGACGAACGCCGCGACGAACCCGCCCTTCCGTCCCTTGATCGTGCTCCAGGCCAATGCCAGCATTCGGCGGTTCACGCCTCCCCCAGGTGAGTCATCCGCTCGGCGATCTGCTCGGCGGACGGTCGGGGCATCTCGCCAGCCAACCGGCCGTCCGCGAGGAACACCACGGTGTCGGCCTGCGCGGCCGCGACCGGATCGTGCGTCACCATCAGCACGGTCTGCCCCAGGTCGTCGACGATCTTCCTGAGCAGTGCCAGGACCTGGCGACCGCTGCGGCTGTCCAGCGCGCCCGTCGGCTCGTCGGCGCACACCAGGTCGGGCCGGTTGATGAGCGCCCTGGCGATCGCCACCCGCTGTTGCTGTCCACCGGAGAGCTGGCTCGGGCGGCGGTCGTGATGCTCGGCGAGCCCGACCGCGGCGAGGACGCTCGCCAGTTGCTCGGGATCGACCGGTTTCTCGGCCAACCGGACGGGCAACGTGACGTTGTCCGCCACGGTCAGTGCACCGAGCAGGTTGTACGCCTGGAAGACGAACCCGATCCGGTCCCTGCGCAGCTCGGTCAGCTCTGTCTCCGACCGGCCGGACAGCTCCGTGTCACCCAGCACGACCCGGCCCGACGTCGGCTGGTCCAGACCGGCCGCGCAGTTCAGAAACGTGCTCTTGCCGGAGCCGGACGGGCCCATGACGGCGGTGAACGTACCGCGCCGGAATCCGACCGTCACCCCGTCGAGAGCGCGTACCTCGTTCTTCCCCGACCCGTATGTTTTGGACACCGAATCCAACTGCACCGCGTACGTACACGATGTCCTTGCACCCGGGTGTAGCGAGTCGGTCGCGGTGGCCTCGGCCAGTGCCACGCGTCGTCTCGATGGGTTTCTGCTGTTCAACCTCATGCCGTCCGACGCTACGAGTCATGTCGGCGCGAACCGCTACCCCTTACCACCGGATCTGAGGTACAGCTGGCTGTAGTGCCGCGGGCGGCGGCCACAGGGCAGACTTCACGCCGTGTCGGGAACTCGAAGGGACGCTGCCTCCGTGGGTGCGCAGAAAGGGCATCCTGTGACGTCGGGTCGGCGGTGGGTGCAGGTGTGGCGCGGCGGGGTCTACCTGCTGGGATCGCTGGCCTCCGGGATCGCCACGGTGCTCGTGCTGCCGCTGCTGTGCCATCCGCGGTTCGCCCGGCGTTGGGCGGATCGGCACCGTGACCGCGCCGGCCGGCTGCTCGGTACGCCGTCGGCATCGCGTCCCGCCCTGCGCGCGACGGGACGCCGGGCCTGGGCCGATCCGACCACGCGCCGCGACCTGCTCTGGCTACCAGTTAACGCCATGACCGGGGTGGCGCTCGGCCTGCCCGCGCTGCTGTGCGCGGGCAACGTCCTGCTCGCCACGATCGCGACACCACTCTGGTGGGCTTTCCGGCTGGAGGACCGGCCACGGCTGTTCATCGATATTCCGGTGACCGGCTGGGCGACGGCGCTCACCCTCGGGCCACTGCAGATCCTGCTGCTCGCCGCGCTGGCGTACCTGGTCTTCCCGCCGATCGCTCGCGCGCACGCCCGGATCTGCCTGGGAGTGCTGTCGCACTCGACGGTCGAACAGCTCGCCGACCGGGTCGCCGTGTTGACCCGCACCCGGGCGGACGTGCTCGACGCACACGGTGCGGAGCTGCGCCGGATCGAGCGCGACCTGCACGACGGTACCCAGGCCCGGCTGGTGGCCATCGCGATGCGGCTGGCCGTGGCCCGGCAGGCGCTGTCCGACAATCCGCGGGACGAGCAGTTCGTGGAAGGACTTCTGCGGGACGCACATGAGGGAACCGAAGAGGCGATGACAGAGCTACGCGAGGTGATCCGCACCGTCTATCCGCCGATTCTCGCCGACCGGGGCCTCGACGGCGCTCTGACCGCCGTGACAGCCCGCTGCGGCGTGCCGACCCGACTGGACATCGGTGACCTGGGAAGGGTCCCGGCGGCAGTGGAGGCCGTCGTCTACTTCGCCGTCGCCGAGGCACTGACCAACGTCGTCAGGCACAGCCACGCGACCGCGGCCGGCGTCGGGGTCAGCCGCACGGCAGACCGGTTGTCGGTAATGATCACTGACAACGGCACCGGCGGCGCCGACGATCGGCGGGGCACCGGCCTGGCCGGGATCCGTCGTCGGGTGCTCGCGCTCGACGGCACCGTCGACGTCGACAGCCCGGCCGGCGGGCCGACGACCATCACCATGGAGCTGCTGTGCGGGTAGTGATCGCCGAAGACAACGTGCTGCTGTCCACCGGACTGGAACTGCTGCTCAACCGCGTGGGATTCCACATCGCCGCCATCGCTGACAATGCGGCGGGCTTCCTCACCGCCGTGCGGGACCACCAACCCGACGTCACCATCGTCGACGTCCGGCTGCCGCCATCGTTTCGCGACGAGGGCATCCGAGCCGCCCTGCAGGCTCGACGAGAACAACGCGGCCTGCCGGTCCTGGTGCTGTCCCAGTACGTCGAGCAGCAGTACGCCGCCGAACTACTCTCCACCACCGGCGGCGGCGTCGGCTACCTCCTCAAGGACCGCGTCAGCCGAGTGGACGAGTTCGTCGACGCGCTGCGCCGCGTCGCCGCCGGTGGCACCGCCATGGACCCCGAGGTCATCGCGCAGCTCGTCCAACGCGCCGGCGACCCGATCGCCGCGCTCACCCCCCGCGAACGCGAGGTACTCGCGTTGATGGCACAGGGACACGACAACGACACGATCGCTCAGCAGCTTGTCATCACCGACAACGCCGTACACAAGCACATCGGCAACATCTTCGCCAAGCTCGGCCTCGCCGTGACCGACAGCGGCCACCGCCGCGTCCTCGCCGTCCTCACCTACCTCAACGCGGCGGGTGCTCGGTCCTCTCCGTGACCCTCTTGCCGAGATCGTTTCACGAGCGTAGGAAGAACACGACGATCCACCCACCACCGTCGACCCCTGCGTCGAATCACCGTCCTGTGTCGAGGGAGATGCGCGTGACCACACCCAGACGGTTCCGTCTCGCCGTGTCCGTGCTGGTGACCGCAGGCGCCGTCCTGCTCAGCCCGGCCGCCGCCGCGGCGCCGCCCGCGACTCCCGCATCGGCCGGGCACCGGAGCTGCGACCCGATCGACCCGACGGCCTGCCTGCTGCCGTTCCCGAACGACTACTTCACCGTGCCGGATCGGACCAGCCCCACCGGCAAGCGGGTGCGGATCGCGGCCTCCGCGATGCCCGCCAACGTGCAGGGGACGCCGATCGACCCGACGGAATGGAACCGGCAGGACGGGTTCAGCCCCGGCTCACCGATCCTGGTGCGCGTACCCGGCCTCGACGCTGCGGCGACCGGGATCGCGCCGGTCACCGACATCGGCCGCTCGCTGGCGCCGGACGCGCCGATCGTGCTGCTCGACGCCCGGACCGGCAAGCGCACGCCGTACTGGGCCGAGCTGGACGCGCACGCTGCCGGCCAGCCGGACCGGCAGCTGCTGATCATCCGGCCGGCGGTGGCGCTGACCGAGGGCACCCGGTACGTCGTCGGCCTGCGCGGCCTGCGCGACGGCAACGGGGCGCTGATCCCGGCGCCGAAGGCGTTCACGTCGTACGTGACCGGTGCCGGCCTCGGCCATCGGGACAGTCGCGTCCCGCAGATGAAGCGGATCATCGCCGACCTGTCCAGGACCGGCGTCAAGCGGCACAGCCTCTACCTCGCCTGGGACTTCACCGTGGCCAGCCGGCACGGTCTGACCGGGCGGATGCTGGCGGTCCGGGACGGCGCGTTCGCCGCCCTCCGCCGGGCCGCACCGTCGTTCACCGTCACCCAGGTGACCGACTATTCGCCCGAGCAGGATCCGCTGATCGCTCGGCAGGTGACCGGCACCATCGGCGTACCGTCCTATCTGACCGGCGACGGCGGGCCCGGCTCCCGGCTGCACTACGGGCCGGCCGGCGGCGGTGGGACGCCGCTGACGCCGAACGCCCTGCCCACGCCGTCCGGTGCGACGGTGGCGGCGGACTTCGTCTGCAACATCCCGCGCAGTGCCTCGGCCGCGAAGCCGGCGCACCTCTCGCTCTACGGCCACGGCCTGCTCGGCAGGCCGACCGAGATCAACGCCGGCAACGTCAAGACGATGTCGAACACGTACGACTTCACCTTCTGCGCGACCAGTTGGATCGGCATGGCCGCCGCCGACGTCCCCTACGTGGCAGGCGCCTTCACCGACCTCAGTGCCTTCCCCGCAGTGGCGGACCGGTTGCAGCAGAGCTACCTGAACTTCCTCTTCCTGGGCCGCGCGATGATCCACCCGGGCGGGTTCGCCGCCCACCCGGCGTTCCGGGACGCCAGCACACGGCCGCTGATCAACGTGGCCGGCGGGCTGCACTACGACGGCAACAGCCAGGGCGGCATCAACGGCGGCGCGCTCACCGCCATCGCCCAGGACTGGACCCGGTCGGTGCTCGGCGTACCGGCGATGAACTACTCCACGCTGCTGCAACGCAGCGTGGACTTCGCCCCGTTCCAGACCATCATGGACGGCTACTACCCGGACAAGGTCGACCAGCAGCTGATCCTCGCGCTGCTGCAGATGCTGTGGGACCGGTCCGAGGCCAACGGGTACGCCCAGCACATGACCGACCGGCCGTTGCCGGGCACCCCAGCGCACCAGGTGCTGATGCACGTGGCCTTCGGCGACCAGCAGGTGTCGCCCGCCGCGGCGGAGGTCCAGGCGCGCACCATCGGCGCCCGCCTGCACACCCCCGCGCTCGCCGACGGCTGGTCACTGGACGTGCGCCCGTACTGGGGCATCACGCCCATCCGCAGGTACCCGTACACCGGCTCGGCGATCGTGATCTGGAACAGCGGCGCGGCCTACGCGCCACCGCCGACCAACCTCGCCCCGGCCGGGCCGGAGTACGGCGACGATCCGCACGAGTTCCCGCGCGCCCAGGCCGGAGCCCAGAAACAGAAGGCGATGTTCCTACTCACTGGCAAGGTCATCGACGTCTGCGCACGGACGCCCTGCCCGTGACGCGGTAACCGGTCGCGCCGGAATGCCCGTCGGGAGGCGAGCTGGGGGAGTCCCGGCGGGCTGCACCAGTGCGCCGGATTGACGGCGATGAGACCTTGCCGGAGGGCGGCGCAGGGTGACGTGGCTGCGATGCATTGATGACGCCCTGAGATCATCGGCGACCGACGGTCACCGTCCGTATCATCTCGGCATGGTGCTGAACCTGGAGCCACGGATCAGCCGACGGGCGGTGCTCCTGGCCGCCGGAGGGTTGCTCGTCGGTTGCTCCCCGCAGCCCGAGGCCGACGAGGTCCACCTGCGACTGGCCACCGGGCCGGCGGGTGCGGTATACCGGCGCATCGGCGGTGCGCTGGCCGAACACATCTCCGAGCAGGTGCCGGGTGCCACGGTGACCACCGTGCCGAGCGGGGCTTCCACCGACAACATCCGGATGCTGCGGGCCGGCGAGGCGCACCTCGGACTGACGAGCCTGGATGCGCTGATCACGACCGACGGCAGCGCGCCCGAAGGGCTCTCGGCGGTATGCCGGCTCTACGACAGTCATCTGCATCTCGTGGTCATGGCCGGTTCAGCGATCGAAGAGTTCCGGGATCTTGAGGGCAAGCGCATATCCCTCGGTGCCCGCAATTCGGGCACCGAGTTCACGTCGCTGCGGGTTCTGCAGCTGGGCCCGGTGAACGCCGACGGTCGGTACCTCAGCCAGGCGGAATCGGCGGCGGCACTGCGCGACGGCAAGATCGACGCGATGTTCTCCCTGACCGGCGTCCCGACACCCGCCATCACGGAGCTGGCGCAGCGGCACCCGATCCGGCTGATCCCGTTGGACGCACAGGCGGACGCGCTCTTCGGGGCGTACCCGGGTCCCTACGCTCCCGCCATGATCCACGCGACGGCCTACGCCGGCGTCCCGGCCACCCGCACCGTCGCCGTACCGAACGTGCTGCTAGCGCGCAACGACCTGCCCGACGACCTGGTCTACGCGATCACCGACACGATCTTCACGCACACCGGCACGATCACCTCCGCCAGTCGCGGTGACGCCGCGGCCGTTCCCGAAGCGTGGCAGATCAACGTACGTACCGGGATCTCCACCGCATCGGTTCCACTCCATCCGGGCGCGGCGGCCTGGTTCCGCGACCGCAAACGCTGACCAGAGCCAGCGACGCGACCGGGTCCTCAGACCGGCGACGGAGTCGGGGCACCGGACGACGACGCCACCTGCGGAACGACCGGCAACGCGACCACCGCGGCGAACCCGTGCCCGGACCCGTCTGGACGCGGCAGGCCCTCCTCCAGCCGCAGCTCGCCCCCGGCAGCCCCGACCAGGTCGGCGCAGATCGCCAGTCCCAGGCCGGTTCCGGACACGTTCTGGTGCCGCGGCGACCGCCAGAACCGTCGTAGCGCCTGGGCACGCTCGGAAACGTCGATCCCCTGCCCGTCGTCGCGGACAGCGACGGTGACCACGCCTCCGGCCGCGGAGCCGTTGCGGTTTCCGGCGCTCGCACCAGCGGGAACAACGCGGGCGGTCACCTCCACCGCCTGCGCGCCCGACAGCCGTAACGCGTTGCTGATCAGCTCGTCCAGGATGCTGCCCAGTCCGCCCGGCGGCTCCAGCAGCCGCAGCCCCGACGGCACGTCGACCGCCAGTGTCTGCCCCGCCGTCGCCGTCAACGCCCGCCACCGGTCCACCCGGGTCGCCAGCACCTCGTCGAGATCCACCGGCGACGCCGTCCGCAGGCTCTCCATCCGCGCACTGGCCTGCAGCGAGTTCAGCATCCGCTGCATCGCCTTCAGCTCGTCGACGGCGACGTCGTACACCTGGTGCCCGTTGCCTTCCGGCCGCAGGTGCGGCGCGAGGCTCTCCACCGCGAGCCGGAGGCTGGTCAACGGGTTGCGCAACTGGTGCGACGCGTCGGACACAAACGCCCGCTGCCGCTGCGCGGCGTTCTCGACGGCGTCCATCATCGTGTTGAACGACGCCGCCAGCCGCCGCAGCTCGATCGGGCCGGCCTCGGCGCCGGCGCGGATCGTCAGGTCGCCCTCCGAGATCCGCGAGGTCGCCGCATCCAGCTTCCGCACCGGCCGCAGCACCCACGCCGATACCGGCCAGGCGACGGCCGCCAATGCGATCAACGGCAGCAGCCCGAGCCCGGCGAGCCGGGCCCAGCGGACGAGGATGAGTTCACGGGTCTTGGACAGGTCGGAGATCGTCACGACGGCGCCGACGACCTCGCTGTCCCGGCCCACCGGCTCGGCCACAACGAGTGCGGAGTCGTCCCACGGCGCCCATTCCCAGGACGGTTCGGACCGCGCCCCGGCCAGCGCCGCGGTCACGATCCGGGGCAACGTCGGCTCGGTCCGCGCCGCCTCCCGGTACGCATCGGCCGGTCCGAGCAACACATTGCCCGACGTGTCGACCAGCGCGACCGGGATGTCGTAGAGCTCGTGGTAGCGCGTCAGCTCCTGTTGCAGCGCCTCGGTCCGCCCGGTCGCCAGCGCGGTCTCGGCCAGCGAGGCGAACCGCCCGACGTCGTTGAGCCGGTTGACGTAGGTCTCCTGCATCTCCCGCTCGGCCACAGTGATGCTGAGCGGCACCCCGAGCGCCGCGACGAGCAGCACCGCGAGGGGAACCAGGACGACGAGCAGGCGGCGGTGCACGGCGCGTCAGCCGATCAGCTCCGGCTGGTCGGCCAGGAGCCGATAGCCGACGCCGTGGATCGTGCGGATGACCACGTCTGTCCCGAGCTTGTGCCGTAACGCCGCGATGTGGGTGTCCAGGGTGCGACTCGACGACTCCCACGTCGCGCCCCAGATCTGGTCGAGGATGATGTCACGGCTGACCACGTTGGGTGCCCGCCGGGCCAGCAGCAGGAGTAGTTCGAACTCCTTGCGGGTCAACGCCACGGGCGTGCCGTCGACGGTGACCTCGCGGGTGCCGACGCCGATCCGCATCGGGCCGAGCAGGAGCGGCTCGTCCGAGTGGCTCAGGGCACGAGCCGCCCGGGTACGCCGCAGGACGGCGTCGATCCGGGCGAGCAACTCGGCGATGCCGAACGGCTTGACGATGTAGTCGTCGGCGCCGGCGCGCAGCCCACGGACCCGCTCGTGCTCCTCGGACCGTGCGGTGACCGCGATGACGGCGGTCTCCGGGTGGTCACGCAGCTTCCGGATCACGTCGAGCCCGTCGCCGTCGGGCAGACCCAGGTCGACGAGGACCACGTCGGCCGGTGCGGCACGCGCGGCCTCCGCGGCGGTGGCGATGCGGTGGACCTCGAAGCCCGCCTGGGTCAGGACGGTCACCAGACCCAGCGCCACGCGGTCGTCATCCTCGATGACGGTTATCCGCATACCAGCGGATTCTACGGCCCGGGCCGGCCCTCGTGTCAGCCCGCGAGTTCTTGGGATTTCTCTGACACCATCCGCGCCCCGGCCAGTCGAGACTGGGGACCGCTCATTCACCGAGGTATGTGCATGCGCTGATGAGGAGGCCGCTGTGAGAGAGACCAGCAGGTACCGGGCCGCCGCGCGGATGATCGCCGCGATCGGCGTCGTCACGCTCGTAGCCGCCTGTTCCGGCAACGGAGGCGCCAACGGCGGAGGCGACGCCGCAGGCTACCCGGACCAGAACATCACGATCGTCGTGCCGTTCAGTGCGGGCGGCCCGACGGACACGGTCACCCGAATGATCGCCGACCCGATGGCCGCCAAACTCGGTGGCAAGGTCGTCGTCCAGAACGTCGAGGGCGCGGGCGGTACGGTCGGCGCCGGCGAGGTCGCGCGGGCCGAACCGGACGGCTACACCGTGCTCATGCACCACATCGGCATGTCGACGGCACCCGCCCTGTACAAGGACCTGGGCTACAAGCCGCTCGAGGACTTCGAGATGGTCGGGCTCGTCACCGAGGTGCCGATGACGGTCGTCGCCCGGAAGGACTTCGCGCCCACGACACTCCAGGACCTCGTGACCCACGTGAAGGCGAACGCCAACAAGGTCACGCTGGCCAACGCCGGCATCGGCGCCGCGTCCCACCTGTGCGGCCTACTGTTCCAGACCGCCACTGGTGTGAAGCTCCAAGAGGTTCCGTACCAGGGCACCGGCCCCGCGCTGACCGACCTCGTCGGTGGCCAGGTCGACTTCATGTGTGACCAGACGACCAACACCAGCGGCCAGATCGCCGCGGGGAAGGTGAAGGCGTACGCGGTCACCACGCCCAAGCGGGTGAAGAGCCTTCCCGACCTGCCCACCACGGTCGAGGCCGGGCTGCCCCAGCTTCAGGTCAGCGTGTGGCACGGTCTCTACGTCCCGGCCGACACGCCGCAGGAGATCGTCGAGAAGCTGTCCGAGGCGCTGAAGGTGGCACTGGCCGACCAAGGGGTCATCGACCAGATGGCCAAGCTCGGCACCGCGCCGGTCCCGGCCCAGGACGCGACCCCGCAGGCGCACCGGGCCAAGCTCGAGGAGCAGCTCGGCACCTGGGGGAAGATCATCGCGGACGCCGGGGTCAAGGTCTCCTGAGGTGGAGCGCCGTCGGTCGTTTCCGGACGTCCTCGCCGGGGGAGTCTTCGTCCTGATCGGTGGTGCATTCGTGGTGGGGTCGCTCGGCTATGAGCTGGGCACCCCACTGCGGATGGGCCCCGGCGCCTTCCCGCTGCTGGTCGGCGCGACGGTGGCCGTCCTGGGCCTGGCGATCGTCATCAAGGGACTGATCGCCGGCGAGGTGATCTCGTTCGGACCGATCCCGTGGCGTGCGGTCGCCGCCATCGTGCTCGCGGTCGTGTTCTTCGGATTCACCGTCCGGCGCCTCGGATTCGTACCGACGTCGGCGGTGACCGCCCTGCTCACCACGCTGGCCAGCTCACGCGTACGGCTGCTCACGGCCTTGGCCGTGGCCGCCGGGCTGACCGTGGCCAGCACGCTCATCTTCGTCGTCGGACTTCAGCTGCGGATCCCGCTATGGGGCCCTTGGCTGGGGTTCTGACGCGGCATCCGGATTGAGGCATGGAACTTCTCGACAACCTCGCGCTGGGCTTCTCGACCGCCTTCCTGGTCCAGAACGTCCTCTACTGCTTCGTGGGAGTGCTGCTCGGGACCGCGGTCGGCGTGCTGCCCGGCATCGGGCCAACGGCGACGGTGGCGATGCTGCTGCCGATCACGTTCAGCTTCGAGCCGGTGACGGCGTTGATCATGCTGGCCGGTATCTATTACGGCGCACAGTACGGCGGCTCGACGACCGCCATCCTGATCAACCTGCCCGGTGAGTCGTCGGCGGCGGTCACCGCGCTGGACGGGCACGAGATGGCCCGCCAGGGCAGGGCCGGCCCTGCCCTGGCCACCGCTGCGGTCGGGTCCTTCATCGCGGGTACGGTGGCCACCGTCGCGCTGGCCGTGGCGGCCCCACCGCTGGCCAGCGTCGCGTTGAAGTTCGGCCCGGCCGAATACTTCTCGCTCGTGCTGTTCGGCCTGATCGTGTCGATCGCGCTGGCGCGTGGCACGGCGCTCAAGGCGCTGGCGATGATCGCGCTCGGCGTGCTGCTCGGCACGGTCGGCCAGGACATCTACACCGGCACGCCCCGGTTCGTGTTCGAGCAGCGCGAGCTGTACGGCGGCATCGACTTCGTGTCGGTCGCCGTCGGCATGTTCGGGGTGGCCGAGATCCTGCGCAACCTGGAGAACGAGCAGACCCGAACGGCGGTCGTCAGCAAGGTGAAGAACCTCTGGCCGACCCGCGAGGACCGGCGCCGGATCGTCGCCCCGATTCTGCGGGGCACCGGTCTCGGCGCCGCGCTCGGCGTCCTGCCCGGCGGTGGCCACGTGCTGGCCTCGTTCACCTCGTACGCCGTCGAGAAGCGGATCTCGAAGCGGCCGCAGGAGTTCGGGCGTGGTGCGATCGAGGGCGTCGCCGGCCCCGAGTCGGCGAACAACGCCGCCGCACAGACGTCGTTCATCCCGCTGCTCACCCTGGGTCTGCCCGCCCACCCGGTCATGGCACTGATGGTCGGCGCGTTCATCGTCCACGGCATCACCCCCGGCCCGAACGTCATCAATGACGAACCGGCGCTGTTCTGGGGCCTGATCGCGTCGATGTGGATCGGCAACGTGCTGCTCCTGCTGCTGAACCTGCCGCTGATCGGCTTGTGGGTGCGCATGCTGCGCATCCCGTACCAGGTGCTGTTCCCGATGATCATCCTGTTCGCCGCGATCGGCACGTACTCCCTGGCCTTCAACGCGTACGACGTCTACTCCATCGCGTTCTTCGGGATCCTGGGCTACATCCTGATCAAGTGTGGCTGCGAGCCGGCGCCACTGCTGCTCGGCTTCGTCCTCGGTCCCTTGCTTGAGGAGAACCTGCGGCGGGCGCTCATCATCTCCCGCGGCGACCCGTCGGTCTTCCTGACCCGACCGATCTCCGCAGTGCTCCTGGCCCTGGCCGTGGCAGCGCTCGTCGTCGCCGTCCTCCCGACGATTCGCAAGCGCCGCGAGGTCGTGTTCGCCGAGGAGGAGTAGGGGCAGCGGCGGTGGCAACCGGGCGATCCGGGGCTGGAAGGCGGCGTTGACCAGCACGACAGCATCGACGCGGTGCTGGCCGTCGATGTACGTTACCGGCGAGTCGATCTGGCGATGGTGGACGGCGGGGAGGCCGCATGGCCGGGAAAGGCCGTTCGTGGTGGGGTTGGGGGAACGTCGAGGACGCAGTGACCGGCGCGGAGGCCACGGCGTTGGCAGCCCGGGTGCGTATCCTGCTGCCCGACGTCGACCTGACCGAGCACGTTGCGCCGCCGGTGGACGAACTCGGCCTGCGCCCGGCGCGGGTCGATCCGCCGACGTCACTCGCCCGGCTGTGTTCGACGGACCCGGCCGACAGGGCGGCGCACACCCATGGCAAGGCGTTCCGGGACGTCGTCCGCAACCTGCACGGGGATGTCCACGACCCGCCGGACCTGGTGGTCCGGCCGGTGACCGAGCAGGACGTCGTCGACGTGCTGGACTGGTGCGCGGGCCGGGACATCGCGGTAATCCCCTACGGCGGCGGCTCGTCAGTGGTCGGCGGTGTGGAGGCGCGGCTGGGTGACGCGTATCCGGCGGCAGTCAGTCTCGACCTTGGGCGCCTCGACCGGGTGCTGGAGGTGGACCCGACCAGCCGGGCGGCCCGCATCCAGGCCGGAGTGTTCGGCCCGGCGCTGGAGGACCAACTCCGGCGGTACGACCTCACCCTGCGGCACTTCCCGCAGTCGTTCGAGTTCTCCACCCTGGGCGGCTGGTTAGCCACCCGCGCCGGCGGTCACTACGCCACCGTCCTCACCCACCTCGACGACCTGGTGGAGTCGATGCGGGTGGTCACCCCGGCGGGCACCAGCCAGTCGCGCCGGCTGCCCGGCTCCGGTGCCGGGCCGTCCCCGGACCGTCTGTTCCTCGGCTCCGAGGGCGCGCTCGGCGTCATCACCGAGGCGTGGATGCGGCTGCAGGACCGGCCCCGCTGGCGGGCGGGCGCCTCGGTGCACTTCACCGACTACGACGGGGCGGTCACCGCCACCCGGGCCATCGCCCAGTCCGGTCTGCACCCGAGCAACTGCCGACTGCTCGACCCGGTGGAGGCGCTCCTCAACGCGGGCGCCGCCACCACCGGCGGCGTGCTCGTTCTGGGATTCGAGTCCGCGGACCATCCGGTCACACCATGGTTGGACCGCGCCGTCGAGCTGTGCCGCGACCACGGCGGAACCCTGCCGGAGCCATCCCGCAGCGACGACTCGTCCGGCCCACGGCAGCGGACCGCCGCCGCCGACGCCTGGCGGTCAGCGTTCCTGCGGATGCCGTACCAGCGTGACGCGCTCGCCGCCCGGTCGATGATCGTGGAGACGTTCGAGACCGCCTGCACCTGGGACCGATTCCCCGCCTTGCGCGCCGCCGTGCTCGCCGCGGCCGGCGAGGCGCTGCGCGCCGTCGCCGCGACCGGTGTGGTCACCTGCCGCTTCACGCATGTATACCCGGACGGCCCCGCTCCCTACTTTGGTGTGTACGCCACCGGCCGCTGGGGCGCCACCCTCGCACAGTGGGACCAGGTCAAGCATGCCGTCTCCGACGCGCTGCTCGCCGCCGGCGGGACCATCACCCACCACCACGCCGTCGGCCGCGACCACCGACCGTGGTACGACCGGCAGCGTCCGGACCCGATCGCGCTCGCACTGCGCGCCGCCAAGAGCGCCCTCGACCCGTCCTGGATCCTCAACCCCGGCGTCCTCGTCGATCCCGCCCGCTGACGTCGGCTGCGGTGCGCCACCGGCTGGTGAACCCCGAACATTACGACTTGACGTACGGGATGTTATCGCTCACAGTCGATGGTCCCTGGACACCGGTGTGGCAGCAGCGCCGGCACGATGCGCCACTGCTGAGTTGCGGCTGACAGGATGGACGCATGTCGGTGTTGCAGGTGAAGGTGCGTGCAGTGGTGTCCGGCGCGGATCGGTCCGGCATGCCGGACGTGCTGGTCGAGCTCGCGAGCGAGCGTGCGACGGTGCGGGAGCTGATTCGCAGGGCGGTTGAGGAGCAGATCCGGTCGTTGGGCGTCGACGCCACGCGTTGCCAGACCGTGCTCGATCGCCAGTATCTTTCCGCGGCGGAGATCCGGGCACAGGCATCCACCGGCATGGTCCGGATGCCCTCACCGCAGCTCGATTCGCCGGATGTCGCCGAGCATGTGGCTCGGGCGTGTCGGGCGTTCGAGCGGAGCGTGTTCGTGTTGTTCGTGGGAGGACGCCAGGTCGAGCGGCTCGACGAGGAGATCGTGCTCCGCCCCGACGAGCCGGTCGTGTTCCTGCGGCTGACCGCGCTGGTCGGTGGGTGACCCGTGGTGGACGTACCGGAGATGTACGCCGACGAGGTCCGTCGCCAGCGAGACGCCCTGTGGGGGATGGTCGACGAGGCCTCGGCCTTGGCGAAGGCCGATGACCTGCCGGGTCTGGGGGCCCACGCCAAGGAGATCCGGCGTGGGTTGGAAGCCGGCAACAGCATTGACCGTACCGGTGGACATCTGGACTCGAACGTCGGTGACATCTACGCGGCGCTGGACGGCATCTACGATGCGGCGTTTCCGGTGCAGAACCCCGACGATCCGGCAGACGTCCTGGAAACGTCGTGGCCGACCGCCAGCCGTACGGCCCTGCTCGCCTCCATCGTGGATCACGTGGGCTGGCCGAAACCACCGCTTGAGCCCCTGGCCGACCGCGCAATCGCCGCCAACGACGTTCACCTGCTGCGGCTGCTGGTCCTCACTCCGCTGGGCCGCGCGAGTCGGGAGACCGTGGTCCGGGTCCTGGACGCTCTGCACGAGGTGGGCGCGCTCGATGTCGAGATCATCGAGCAGGCGTTCACCGACGACGAGTACCTGGGCAACGCCATCGTCGGACGCTCCCCGGCGGACGGCGCCGAACGGTCGATGCCCCACGCGTGCACGCCCGCTGTGCGCGACTACTTCGACGAGGTGGCCTGGCGCCTGACCTCGCCACCCGAGCCCGAGTGGGCCGCGCTACCCGAGGTGCTGGTGCCACGAGGCCTGCGGTTCGTGCTCCGGGCCATGGAGCGACCAACGGATCGCCGGATGGCCGTGCGCCTCGGCGCCGCCGAGCTGACCGATGGCGAGCGGACGGCGCTGGTGGAACACCTGCGCGATCGGCCGGCAGAGGAGCGGCGGTACGCCTTCGACCTACGGCTGCCGGCGGGTGACGCCGGGGTGCTGCTGCCACTGCTCGGGCTGCCCGGCGCGGAGCCGCTGCTGCGGCTGGTGCGGGCGACCTCCACAACGGAGGCTGTGCGGCAGGACAGGATCGCCATCCTCGCTGCCGTGCGGCAGGCCGGCGTCGACGGTGCGCGCCGGCTGCTGCGGATCTGCCCGAGCGAGATCGTCTCCGCTGCGCTGGGCTGGAACCGCGCAGCCGTCTCCAAGCGCGTCAAACACAACGCGCTGGCGGGCATCGCCGCTTTCGGCCTGCTGCCGCTGGCCGACGGGGAGACGGTGCTCGACCGCTACATGGCGTTGCGGGAGGTGGCGAAGCGGGGTCCGAAGCTGGGTCCGAACCGCAGGCACAGCCACGCCGCCGCGGTCGCCGTCGCCCTCGACCATCTCGCCCAGGTGACCGCTTTCCCAAACGCTGAGCGCCTGGAGTGGGACTGCGAGGCCCGCATCGCCACTGAGACGCCCGGCGAGTGGCACCTCGGCGACTACACCGTCGCGCTGCGGCTGTCCGATGCCGAGCCGCTCATCACCATCAGCAAGGCAGGCAGGCAGCTGACGTCGGTGCCGGCTGCCGTACGCACCGACCCGCGGTACGCCGAGGTCCGCGAACACCAGGAACGGCTGCGCGATCAGGCCCGCCGCATACGTACCGGGCTGATCGAGCGACTCGTCGCCACCGGCGGCACCCTCGCGCCTGACGAGCTCGCCCGCCTGCGGAGCCTGCCAGCCGGCGCGGTGATGCTCCCCGCGCTGATCTGGCAGGACCAGGTGGGCACGATTGGCTTGCTCGACCAGGTCGACCTCGACGGTCCGGTCACCGTGGTGCATCCGTCGCTGTTGTACGAGCGGGGCCTGCTCGCCCACTGGCAGGCGGAGGTCGTCCGGCACCGGATCCGACAACCCGTGAAGCAGGCCTTCCGGGAGCTGTATCTGTTGACTCCGGCCGAACGCGACGCTGTCGACGTGTCGCGACGGTTCGCCGGACACACGGTCGACGGCAAGGTGTCGGGTCAGCTGCTGTCCGGGCGCGGCTGGTCGACTCATGGCCAGTATCAGGAGCACCAGGCAACCCGGCCGGTCACCACCGAGATCACCGCCGCGCTGGTCTGCGACCTGCCCGGCTATTTCGGTGGGGGAGAGGTGGTCGTCGGCGAGTTGCGTTTCCTGGCCGCAGGCTCGGTCGTCCCCCTGGCCGACGTGCCGCCGGTGGCGTTCTCCGAGGTCATGCGGGATCTGGACCTCGTCGTGTCGGTCGCCGGGATCGACCCGGCCGGGTACGCCTCACCGCTACACGGGGCGAGCCGGGCCCATTTGCTGGCCAGCCTGGTCGATGATATCGGGCTGGCCCGGGTGACCGTCGACGGCACGTCGGCCGTGGTCCGTGGCTCCCGGGCCACCTATCGAGTGCACCTCAACAGCGGCAGCATTCACGTCGAGCCCGGTGGCTACCTGTGCGTGGTACCAGCCTCGTTCGGCGGTACGGCCCATCCCAGCCTGTTCCTGCCGTTCGCCGACGAGGACCGGATCACCAGCATCATTCTCAGCAAGGTGCTTCTGCTCAACGAGGACGAGAAGATCACCGACCCGACGATCCTGGCCCAGCTTGGTCCACGGGCCTGACCGTAGGTGACGCTGGATGGTCAGACCTCGTCGGGCAGGTGCCCTCGGCGCAGGCTCAGGCGGGAAAACCGCCCGCCCGGAGCAGAGCGCCCGGGAGTTGATTGCCGAGCCTCCGTTCCAGCCAGGACGCGGCCGAGGTGACCTCCTCCAGGTTCAGGCCGGTGGGCTGCCCCATCCGGTCGAAGAGGTAGACGAGGTCCTCGGTGGCGACGTTTCCGGTCGCCGCCGGCGCGAACGGGCAACCGCCTGCTCCGCCGATGCTGGCGTCGAGGGTCGTGACGCCTGCCTGGACCGCCGCGACCGCGTTGGCCACGCCGGTGTGCCGGGTGTCGTGCAGGTGCAACCGCAGCGGTGTCCGGGATTCCGTGACCTCCCGGGCGAGCGCCAGCCGATCGGTGACATCGGAGGGTACGGCCACCCCGATGGTGTCGGCGAGAGCCAGCTCATCCGGGCCTGCGTCCCGCACCCGGGTGAGCACCTCCCGCAGCCGGCTCAGCGGGACCTCACCTTCGAACGGGCATCCGAACGAGGCGCCGATGGTCACCGTCGCGAACACCCCTGCCACGCGGGCCGCCTGCACCAGCGCCGCCGCCGTGTCACAGGCCTGTGCCGTGGTCATGCCCTGGTTGCGGCCACAGAAGGTGTCCGTGGCCACGACGACGACGTTGATCTCGTCGACGCCCGCGGCCAGAGCTCGGTCCAGGCCGCGGCGGTTCATCACCAGGCCCGCGTACCGGACGCCGTCGTGGCGGGGAACCGCGGCCATCAGCTCGTCCGCGTCCGCCATCTGCGGAACGCGGGCGGGGTTGACGAAGCTGGTCACCTCCACTCGCCGGGCACCCGCTCGTACCGCCCGCTCGATGAGCTCGATCTTGTCGGCGGTGGTGAGTAGCGTCGCCTCGTTCTGCAGGCCGTCGCGGGGCGAGACCTCGATAATGTCGATCATGGCTGTCATCGTTCCTCCGACAGGTACGCGACGGCACTGGCCTCGCTGATCACCTCGGCGTACTTGGCCTGCAGGTCGGACAGGCTCGCCTCGTGCGGGCCGGTGGCGCGGTCCGCCACCGCCTCCCGGACCACCAGCGGGACGAGCCCGTGCTGCATCGCGTCCACCGCGGTAGCGCGGACACAACCGCTCGTGCTCACGCCGACCAGCACGACGGTGTCGATGCGCTCCGCCCGCAGGGTGGAAGCCAGCGACGTGCCGAAGAAGGCGCTGGCGTACTGCTTGACCAGCACCAGTTCATCCTCGGCGGGGGAGACCTGCGGCATCAGCTCTCCCATCGCGCCACCGCCGGAGAAGAGCTGCCGAAGGGCGGTGACCTTCCGGACGAACAGGCCTCCGTCGACACCGCCGGGCCCGTACGCGACGCGGGTGTGCAGCACGGGAAGCCGGTGGTCGCGGGCCGCGGCGATGACCCGGCCAGCCGACTGCAGGCAGTCCGCTGACGGCAGGCACAGTGGGCTGGCCGGGTCGAAGTAGGCCCGCATCAGGTCGATGACGAGCACGGCGGGACGGGCCCCGGGCAGGAGCGCGCCCCCGAATCCGTCGTCGCTGCTGTCCGGCACGGGGCTCATCGGGCGACAGGCGGCCGAGGAGCAGGAAGACCGGTCTCCTCCAGGCACCGGTCCAGGATGGTCTCCATCGGCGGCCCCATGTCGAAGGTGGGCAGTGGGTCCGGGCGTCCGTGGCGCCGTTCGGCCCGTACCTCCTCGGTGGCCGCGACGTCGACGGTGCCGGCCTCGTCGCAGACCACGCCGAAGCGGCGGGCACCCGAGGGGGTGACCAGGCCCCGGCGGACCTCGAGGCCGACGAGTTCCGGGTCGCGGGCGAGTGGGTCACCCCAGCCGCCGCCACCCCAGGTGACGAAGTGCAGCACGTCTCCGGGAGCCACGGGCACGTCGTGCACCTTGCTGCCCAGGATCTCGGTGCCGCCGTCGGCGCGTACGAGCCACTTACGGCCGCGGGCACCGGGCTCGCCACCGTTGACCCCCCACGGATAGGTGAGCCAGCGGTCGTCGTGGATCGCGATCGTGCCGGCCTCCAGGAACCGGTAGGCCACGTCGACGCCGTTCCCGCCGCGATGGAGCCCAGCACCGCCGGTGTCAGCGATGGTCTCCCAGCGTTCGATCCGTAGGGGGTAGTACGACTCCAGGTACTCGCACGGGATGTTGACGAACGACGGCCACAGCGAGTGGCCGTCCGGGCCGTCTCCCACCGGCCGGCCGGGAATCCCGCCGAATCCGATCGAGTACAGCTGGAACCACTCGCCCTTGCGCTCACCGGGCCCGTAGGTGCCCGAATACATGAAGTGCGGCGATGACGAGAAGCCGGCCGCGTTGAGCAGCCCCGGGTTCGTCTGACCGAGCAGGCCGCCGAACAGGTCGAAGACGCGACCGATGCCGTGGTTTCGCGCGTTGAGGGCGGCGGGGTACTTGGGCTTCCAAAACGAGTCGTCGGGGATCGTGACGTCGACCAGCGGGTAGAAGCCGTCGTTCCAGAGGATCTGCGGGTCGGCGACGGTGATCATGTAGATCCCGAAGAACATCCGGACGAGGTTCTCGTTGATGTAGTAGTTGATCGGACCCTGCGCCTGTGGGCTGCTGCCGGTGAAGTCCAGCAGCACCTTGTCACCGGTACGGGTCAGGCTGAGCTTGAGCTCGTAGGGGCCGTAGCCGAGGCCGTCGTCGCAGATGTAGTCGGTGAACGACAGCGTCTCGCCCTCCTTGAAGACCGCCCCGAGCAGGGTCTTCATCGCCCGGTAGTTGCGGTCCAGGAGCTGGTCGAGCGCGGAGTTGTAGGTGTCCACCCCGAACCGGGCGCACATCTCCTGGACCCGCCGGGAAGCGGTCCGGCACGCCGCGACGATTCCGTTCAGGTCGGCGCGGTTCCAGTCGGGCTTACGCACCTGGTTGAGGATGATCCGCAGGGCGTCCTCGGCGAGCTCGCCCTTCTTGTACAGCTTGAAGGGCGGGATCACCACGCCCTCCTCGAAGATGGTGCGGGCGTCGGTCGGCATCGACGCCGGCGACTTGCCGCCGACGTCGGACATGTGCCCGAACATCGCCGCCCAGCCCACGATCCGGCCCTCGAAGAAGATGGGCAGCACCACGAGCCAGTCGTTCGCGTGGCTGATCGCCGCGCCGCAAGAGTACGGGTCCGACGTCAGCAGGACGTCGCCCTCCTCGATGTCGCCATCGAAGTTCTCCAGGAAGTCGGGGATGGACAGCCCGAACTGTCCCACCATCATCTTGCCTTCGGGGTTGGCGATCAGCGGGAACTCGTCGTGCTGTTCACGGATCCCCGGTGACAGCGCGGTCCGGAAGAGCACCTCGTCCATCTCGTAGCGGGCGTTGCGCAGCCCGTTCTCGATCAGGTCGAGGGTGACGACGTCGACATCCACGGAGCGAAGTGGTCCGGTAGCGGTCTCGATGAGGCGTGCCATGGTCAGTTCTCCCTGTGGCTGTCGACGGGGCGGATGAGGAGGCTGCCGCTCGGGTGCACCGCCGCCGTGTGTCCGGGCAGCACGAGGGTGGTGGAGTCCATCTCGGTGATGATCGCCGGACCGGGCACGACGTTGCCCGCTCGCAGCAGGGCCCGGTCGTAGCCCCCGGCCTCCACTTCGGCGCCCTCGACCCAGATGCGGTGGTGGGCCCGCAGCGCGGGGCTCGGGTCCGCGTCACCGTGCTCCAGTTCGGGCGCGGCGACCTCGGGTCGGGGACCGTGAGCGGTGGCCCGGACGGTCACCAGCTCGTGTTCGGCATCGAGAACGAAGGAGAACAGTCGCTGGTGATCGGCGTCGAACGCCGACCGCAGGGCCGCGAGCCCACCGCCGGTCCCGTCGAAGGTGTCGATGTCGATGGCCACCGGGATCTCGAAGCCCTGTCCGTGGTACCGCAGGTCGGCGGAGTAGACCACGCGCTGCTCATGCTCGGGGACGCCCTGCTCGGTGAGTGTGGAGCACGCCTTGCTCGCGAGTTCGGTGAGTATCGCGTGCAGGCGCTCGTCGGTGAGGTCGTTGAAGCGGCGCACCAACGTCCGCACCGACTCGTCGCGCAGGTTGGTCGTCGCGTCGCCGTAGGCGCACAGCACTCCCGGCGACGGCGGGATGATCACCGGCCAGGCCCCGGTCAGTTTGCCGAGCGCGTTGGCATGGAGCGGGCCGGCCCCACCGAAGGCCACCAGCGCGTAGTCGCGCGGGTCGAAGCCCTGCTGCACCGACACCAGCCGCAACGCCCCGAACATGTTCTCGTTGACGATGTCGACGATGCCTGCGGCGGCGGCCTCGACCGACTCCAGCCCGGTGGCGTCAGCGATCGACTTCACCGCGGCTCGTGCCGCCGCACGGTCCAGCCTGATCTCGCCTCCGGCCAGGTCGGTGGGCAGGTAGCCGAGCACCACGTTCGCGTCGGTCACCGTCGGCTGGTCACCGCCCGCCGCGTACGCGGCCGGACCGGGTGCGGCGCCGGCCGACTGCGGCCCTACCCGCAGCGCCTGGGTCAGCGGTGGTACGTGGGCGATGGATCCGCCCCCGGCACCCACGGTTCGTACGTCGACGGAGGTGGCGCGGACCTTGAGGCTCCCGACGGTGGTCTCCCGACCCACCCGCGGCGTGAGCCCCTGAACAAGGGCGACGTCGGTGGAGGTGCCGCCCATGTCGAAGGTCAGGAAGTCCGGGTAGCCGGCCTGCTCCGCCACCCAGGTCGCGCCGGTCACCCCGCCGGCGGGACCGGACAGCAGCAGGTTCACCGGGTTGTCCGCGGCGACGGCCGCGGAGACCAGACCACCGTCACTGCGCAGGATGCACAGCCGGCCGTCCACCCCGGACTCGCGCAACTGCGCCTCGAGGTTCGCCACGTAGCGCGCCACCTGCGGCTGCACGGCCGCGTTCGCCACGGTGGTGATGGTCCGCTCGTACTCGCGAAGCTCCGGCAACACCGAGGTCGACAGCGACACCGGTACGCCCGGAAGCTCCTCGGCGGACAGTTCGGCCACGCGGCGCTCGTGCTGCGGATTGGCGTAGGAGTTGATCAGGCTGACGCTCAATGCCTCGATGCCCTGCGCGCGTAGCTTGCGCAACTTCGCACGGACGTCAGCCTCGTCGAGTTCGGTCACCACCGCGCCGTCGGCGCCGATCCTGCCGACGACCTCCACGGTGTCCTCCAGGGCCGCCAGCGGCTCCGGCTTCGGCCAGATGATCCAGCCGGCCAGGCCACCCGGCACGAAGGACCGGGCGATCTGCAGCACCTGCCGGAAGCCGTCGGTGGTGACCAGCCCGACCCGGGCGCCCTTGCCCTCAAGGATCGCGTTCGTGGCGACCGTGGTGCCGTGGAACACTTCAGTGATCTCCGACATGGGCACGCCGGCGGCCTCGCAGGCCCGCTCGATGCCACGCAGCACCCCGATGGACTGGTCCTCGGGCGTGGAGGAGGTCTTGGCGCGGTAGGTCTCTCCGGTCGCCTCGTCGATCAGCAGGATGTCGGTGAACGTTCCCCCCACGTCCACGCCGAGTCGGTAGGTCATGGTTCCTCCTCAGATGACGCCGGCAGAACGCAGCGACGCCATCGCGTCGTCGTCGAGCTCCAGCAGGTCGCGATAGATGTCGTCGTTGTGCTCGCCGAGCTCGGGGCCGACGTGCCGGACCCGTCCAGGGCTGTCAGAAAGCTTGGGTACGACGTTGTGCATGGCGAACTCCCCCAGACCGGGGTGGGTCAGTCGGACGATCGCCTCGCGCGAGGCGAAGTGTGGGTCCTCGAGCATGTCCCTGGCCCTGAAGATGCGGCCTGCCGGAACGCCATGGGCGTGCAGCCGCTCGAGCAGCTCGTCGGACGCGCACGTCGAGCTCCATTCGGCGATCAGGCCGTCCAATTGCTCCATCCACCGCCCTCGGGCGCTGTGGGTGGCGTACTTCTCGTCGGTGGCCAGCTCCGCTCGCCCCATCGCCTCGGCGAGCCGGCGGAACACCGTGTCCTGGTTCGCCGCGATCAGCACCATCTCGCCGTCGGCCGTCGGGTAGACGTTGCTCGGGGACACGTTCGGAAGGGTCGTTCCGGTCCGCTCCCGCTGGTAGCCGGCGATCTGGTATTCGGGGATGAGCGACTCCATCATCGCCAGCACGGCCTCGTAGATGGCCGAGTCCACCACCTGGCCTCGACCGGTACGTCCGCGCTGGTGCAGCGCCACCAGGGTGCCCAGGCAGGCGAACGTCGCCGCCAGCGAGTCGCCCAGGGAGACGCCGGCCCGGGCCGGGGGGCGGTCGGGGTCGCCGGTCACGTACCGGATTCCGCCCATCGCCTCACCGATCGATCCGTATCCGGCACGTGACGAGTACGGGCCCGTCTGCCCGAAGCCGGTCACGCGGGTGACGATCAGGCCGGGGTTGATCTCCCACAGCTGTTCCGGGGCCAACCCCCAGCGCTCCAGCGTGCCGGGCCGGAAGTTCTCGATCAGCACGTCCGCCCGCGCGATGAGCCGGCGTACCAGGTCCTGACCCTGCTCGGTCCGCAGGTTCGCGGTCACGGACTTCTTGTTCCGCGCCACCACCGGCCACCAGAGCGACTTGCCGTACGGCTTCTCGCGCCCCCATTGCCGCATGGGGTCACCCTGACCCGGGTCCTCGACCTTGATCACCTCGGCGCCGAAATCACCCAGGAGTTGACCGCAGAACGGCCCCGCCAGCAGCTGGCCGAGTTCGATCACCCGGATGTCGTCAAGCGGCAGTGGAGTGGTCATGCGCCCCTCAATCAGCGTCTCTTTGCATGCAATCAGCAGGTCTGTGACTGTCGTTACAGCACGTTGTGCTGGGAAAGTAGGCTTCTGCTCATCCGGTGTCAATGCCTGGCGGGTTGATTGCATACAACCAGCCGTGTTGCTACGGTGCCGAGCATCATGAGTGACCACACGCAGCTGCGGGAGGCCGACAACGGCCACGCAGCCGACGATGCCTATCGGCTGATCCGGGAACAGATCCTGTCCGGGCAGCGGTCGGCCGGTGAGTGGCTCCGTGAGGGCGAGCTGGCCGAGTCGATCGGGGTGAGCCGGACGCCCGTCCGGGAGGCGCTCAGACGCCTGACCGCGGAGGGACTGGTCCGCCACGAACGCAACCGCGGCGTGCAGGTCCAGGCATGGAGCATCCACGATCTCGACGAGATCTTCAGCCTGCGGTCCGTGCTCGAGCCGTGGGGCTGCCGACTGGCGGCCACCAGGGGCACCATCGACGTGGACGCGCTAGACGCGCTGGCCCACCGGATGGACGAGGTCGCGCCGGACGGACGACCGACCGACGTGGACGAGCTCACCGAGCTGAACAACCGGTTCCACCGGATGATCCTCGAGGCGTCCGACAACAGCCGACTGGCCGGCGTCGTCTCCTCGGTGATCCAGATGCCGCTCGTCTGGCGCACCTTCTCCCGGTACACCCCGGACGCGCTGCGCCGTAGCCTGGCTCACCACCACGAACTGGTGGCAGCCCTGGCCGCGCCCGACCCCGACTGGGCGGAGTCGGTCATGCGCAGTCACGTGCGCGCGGCGTGGCATTCCATCCGCCTGCGAGACGGCGGCGACCAGGCACCTGACCCGGAACTGCCGAAGTAGGTCAGCACGACCGCAGGTCACCCGCCACTCTGATCAGCCCTCTTTCGGGGGCGAGCGCGTCTGGGGCTGAGGACGCTCTACTGGCGGCGCCGGGCGTCGGCCTGGGCGTCGAGCAGGTCGTTCAGCGCCAGCGCCGAGTTGATCAGGGAGAGGTGGCTGAACGCCTGCGGGTAGTTGCCGATCTGCTCACCGGTCGCGGCGATCTCCTCGGCGTACAGGCCGAGATGGTTGCTGAAGGTGAACATCTTCTCGAAGGTGAGCCGGGCGTCGTCCAGACGGCCGGAGCGGGCCAGCGCCTCGACATACCAGAACGTGCACATGTTGAAGGTGCCCTCGTGGCCGGGAAGGCCGTCGGGGGAGTGGATCGGGTCGTACCGGTGGACCAGGCTGTCGGAGACCAGTTCGCGCTCGATCGCGTTCAGGGTGGACTGCCAGAGGGGGTCGCTCGGCGTCACGAAGCCGACCGCCGGCATGGAGAGCAGCGCCGCGTCCAGCACGTTCTCGTCGTACGCCTGCACGAAGCTGCCCCGTTCCCGGTTGTATCCGCGGGCCATGACCTGGTTGTAGATCCGGTTGCGTTGCTCGGCCCAGCCGGTGATGTCGCCGGGGCGGCCGGTGCGGGTGGCGAGGCGGATGGCCCGGTCCAGCGCCACCCAGGACATGACCCGGCCGAAGGTGTAGTTGCGGGGGTGGTGGCGGCTCTCCCAGATGCCGGCGTCGGCCTGGTCCCAGTGTTGGCACAGCCAGTCGACGAGCCGGACGGTGCTCTTCCACACCTGGTGCGAGACGCGGATGCCCTGCTCGTCGGCGAGATGCATGGCGTAGAGGGCCTCGCCGTGGATGTCGAGTTGGAGCTGGTCGGCGGCGCCGTTGCCGATCCGCACCGGTCGGGAGCCGCGGTAGCCCTCCAGGTGGTCGAGGATCTCCTCGTGCAGATCGGAGGAGCCGTCCACCCGATACATGATCTTCAGTGGGTCCTGGTGGTCACCGGCCTCGCGGATCCGCTCGTCCAGCCAGTTCATGTACCGGCTGACCTCTTCGGTGAAGCCGAGGCCGAGCAGCGCGTGCACCGAGAACGACGTGTCGCGTACCCACGTGTAGCGGTAGTCCCAGTTGCGGGTGCCGCCGACCAGCTCGGGCAGCGCGGCGGTGGGCGCGGCGATCATCGCGCCGGTCGGCGCGTACGTCATGAGCTTCAGCGTGATGGCCGAGCGCTCGACCATCTCCCGCCACCGCCCGGTGTAGCGGGAGCGCTCGACCCAGCGCCGCCAGTAGTCCCGGGTCCACTCGAACATCCCCTGGACCTCTGCCGGCGCGATGATCCGTGGCTCCGTGCCGGCCGTCTCCAGGACCACCCCACCGGTGTCACCCTCGTTCAGGGTGCCGTACACGACCAGGTCGTCGTCCTCCAGGTGGATGTCGCCTCCCTGCGACATCAACTGCCGCACCGGGTCAACCGGGTTGAAGGTGAGCACCGCCGACCGGCTGCGGAAGACGTACCCATTGCGGTGGCGCTCCAGTTGGTGCTTCTCCCGGGCGTAGTCGAACCGGGGCCGGCACTCCACCCGAAACCGCATGCTGCCCCGGACCATGTTGACCATGCGGACCAGGCGGTGCGCGTCAACGGCCTGATCGCCGGTGACCGGCATGAAGTCCATCACCTCGGCGACGCCGTCCGCGCTGATGAATCGGGTGATCAGGATCGGAGTGCCAGGCAGGTAGAGCTGCTTGGTGACGTACCGGACATCGTGCGGGGCGATGCGAAAGTAGCCACCCCGCTCGTGGTCCAGCAGCGCGGCGAAGATGCTCGGCGAGTCGAAGCGCGGCGCGCAGAACCAGTCGATCGTCCCGTCGCACGTCACCAGCGCGGCGGTCTGCAGGTCTCCGATGAGCCCGTGATCCTCGATCGCCGGATAGCTCTCCACGTCGCCCCCAGGTCTCGACACACCTCCTGCGCAGTAACCTAAGCGAGGAATTGTCAAGTTTGGGCCGATTCGTGGTCAGCCACCCTCTCGCGCGTTCCGCACTATTACCCCACGGGGCGTGCTGAGATCCACTGCGGCGCGCAGGTCCGCTCCGCGGCCGTCACGCTTGACACCGGCGGCTGGTTGACGAGTGCATGCCCGCAGCTAGCCGGTTCTCGCCGCCTGCCCGCCCCGCCGATGGCAAGGTGGATGTCCATGGACAGGAAGCACGTCGCCGATTGGCTCGCCGCCTATGAGCAGATTTGGCGGACGCCGGGCACGGACGCGCTGGCAACGATCTTCACCGAGGACGCGAGCTACCAGCAGGGGCCGTACTGGACGCCCGTCGTCGGCCTGCCGGCCATCGCCCGGATGTGGGAACAGCAGCGCAAAGGTCCCGACGAGGTGTTCCAGATGACCAGCGAGATAGTCGCGGTTGACGGCGACACCGCGGTGTCACGCCAGGAGGTCCGCTACGGCGACCCGGTCGACCAGGAGTACCGCGACCTGTGGATCATGCGATTCGCCGACGACGGACGTTGCCGGTCGTTCGAGGAGTGGCCGTTCTGGCCGGGACAACAGCCGGCCAACCCGCCGGATGGATCGTGACCCGAGGAACTTGCTACGCCGGGCGACGGCCGCTGTGCTCCACGGCTCGATCATCAGAGGGCTGGCCAGCCAAGGCGCACCGACCCGGTCGTGCACCGTTGACGTCGCGGCCCGTCCCTTGGTCCGGCTTCCGGTCGTCTTTGTTGGTTACCGGCCTGGGCCAAGGCCAGCAAGTTCTTCGCTGAGCGCCCACAACCTCGCGGCAGCCCGGGCGTCTCTGGCCAGAGCGCTCGGCTCGGCAGGCTTGCACTTGACGAAGTAGCCGCCGGTTACGTCGGCGATCTCCGGCGAACTGGCAAGGTATACCGAGGTCTCGGCACCGGTTGCGGGGCCGGGCTGAATACGCAGGACGAGCCGCACAACCGCGCCGAGCGCGCCGGTGACGTCGCGGCCGAGGGCGGTACGCACGAAGCCGGGATGCAGACAGTTTGCGGTGACTCCGGTGCCGGTCAGACGCCTGGCCAACTCGACGGTGAACAGGATGTTCAGCAGTTTCGAGAGGGGATAGGTCTGCGCATGCCCGGCCTGCGCGCCGTGGGGCAGGTCATCCCACGGGATTGTCCGGGCCTGCTTGTGGGCGGCGGACGAGACCGTGACCACCCGTGCGGGAGCGCTGCGCTCCAACAGCCCACGCACCAGGTTGGTGAGCAGGAACGGCCCCAGATGGTTGGTCGCGAACGTAGTCTCCAACCCATCGGCGGTCAGCTGCCGGCGCATCGAGATCACGCCAGCGTTGTTGACCAGGACATCGAGCCGGTCGTACCGAGCCATGACCTCGTCGGCCAGCCGGCGTACCTGCGCCAGGCTCGACAGGTCCGCGGTCACGGTCTCGATCTGCGCGAGCGGTACGTACCGGCGGATCTCGTCGCGGGTCGTCTCACCGCGTGCCGCGTCGCGGGCGACAATGATCACGGTAGCGCCGAGCATGGCCAACCGCAGCGCCGTCTCCTTGCCGATCCCGCTGGTCGCGCCGGTTACCAGGCAGGTCTTGCCCGACATCGTCCTCACACGATCTCCATACAGGACATTCAAGAGCAGAACACCGACAGCATCCACCATCGGCGGGCGGCCGGCGCGCTACACGGTGACGACGACCTTGCCCGCCGGGTGACCCTGGGCGAGGTAACGGATCGCGTCGGGCGCGTCGGCGAGAGCGTAGGTGCGGTCGATGACCGGGGTGACCGAGCCCGACTCGATGAGCGGGGTCAGTTCCTCGAGGTCCTCGTAGCGCTCCCGAGCGGTCACGCCACATACCCGCTGACCGCCGAACAGTGAGAGCAACGGCGCAGCCATCTGGCGCTGGAAGCCGCCGAGCAGCCAGCCCTTGGCGTGTCCGCCGCCGACGAGGGCGATCGTCCCACGCGGCGTGAGTGCGCGCCGGAGCAACGACAACGGCCGGTTGCCCGCGGTGTCGATGATGATGTCGTACTGCGCACCGCCGCGGTCGATCTCGTGCTGGGTGTAGTCGATGACGTCCTCGGCACCGATGGAACGCACCAGCTCGATCTTCGAGGTGCTGCAGACGCCGGTCACGCGTGCCCCGTACACCTTGACAAGCTGGACGGCGAACGACCCGACCCCTCCGGCCGCGCCGGTGACCAGCACCCGCTGCCCGGGCTGCACCCGGGCGTCGCGGACGCTCTGCAGCGCCGTCACCGCGGAGATGGGCGTCGCCGCCGCCTGCACGAAGGTGAGGTTGGCCGGCTTGGGCGCCAGCCGGTGCTGCCGCGCCGTCGCGTACTCGGCGAACGAGCCGCTCCCGCAGGTGCCGAACACCTCGTCGCCGGGACGCAGGCGGGTCACGCCGGCGCCGACCGCCGCCACCACACCGGCGACGTCCCGGCCGAGCACCGCCACCTTGGGTCGGCGCAGCCCGACCGCGAGGCGCACGGCCATGGGTCGGCCGGTCATGAGGATCCACACGCCCGGGTCCACGCCGGCGGCGCGCACCTTGACGAGCACCTCGTCCTCGCCGATCGAGGGCGTGTCGATGTCGCGGAGGTCGAGCACGTCGGCCGGGCCGTACCGGTCGCGGGCGATCGCTTTCATGACTTCTCCTCGGGGGAGTCGGGGTACTGGAACACGTCGTCGAGCGGAACGCGGAACACCCGGGCGATCCGGAAGGCCATCTCCAGCGAAGGCGAGTAGCGGCCCTGCTCGATGGCGATGAGGGTCTGTCGGGTGACGCCGATGCTCTCGGCGAGTTCGGCCTGGGTCATCTCGCCGTGCGCGAAGCGCAGCGCGCGGATGCAGTTGGTCACCTGCGTCGGCTTCACCACTGGGGGAAGCCCCTGCGGTACACGATGACCTTCGTGATGCCGCCGAGTACCGCCGACAGCACGAAGCAGAGGTAGACCACGTTGGCGATCCAGAACCGGTCCCAGTCCGCCATCGCCATGAGCATCGCCGCGACCGCGCCGACGACGACGAACGACTGGCCGACGTGGTCGCCGAGCCGCCCGATGTCGCGGTCCCGCACGTCCCTGGTGCGGGACGCGCCTGGATTCACGATGGCCATGCCGATCTCGGCCACGATCGACGCGACGATGGCCGCGCCGACCGTCCACAACAGGGTGCTCGCGTACGGCACATCAGGCAGCGAGCGTCCGTCCGCGCGGCTCGCGATGACGGCCACGTAGGCGGAGTAGCCGAGCACGGCGACGAACAGCCCGATCCACGCGCGTTTCTCGTCGTGCGTCATGATCAGCCCCTTCGGTGTCTAGAATCTTTGACACCAGCAAGGTAGCGAATCTTTGACTTCGTGTCTAGAGAGCTTTACATCAATCTCGGGCAGGAGCACGGCGGCGTCCCCGGCCGTCAGTCGGCCGGGGACACCTTCGTAGCTGAGGTTGCACCGCGATCACTGGATCGGATTCGACCTCACGGGCAGTCGAACCAGCGGGTTTCCTCGCCGTCGCCGTAGTAGGCGTTCATCGGGCAGCGGTACCAGGTCCCGGTGGCGTGCGCGTAGATCTGCGCGTACTCCGGGTACCACTCGGAACCATTACTGCCCTTGTAGACGCCGATGAAATCAGGGCGTCCGATGTCGAACCACGAGAATGGCCCGAAATAGTCGTTGCTGTTGCGCTCGAAGTTGTCCGCCGAGTTGTCGAGGTTGACGTAGCCGGGAGACTCGGCGAGCGTGCCGTACACCTTCATCCGCACGGTGGCGTCGGTGCCGGCCCCGTCGATGTTCGCGGTGTGCACGAAGATCGTGTACTTCTGAACAGCGTTGATGCCGATGCCGCCGGCCTTGGCGGCCGGGGCCGCGCTGGCGGCGGTACCGCCACCCAGCGCCATCATCATCATGACGAGCGCGCCCCCGACCGCGATTGGGATCCGAAATCTCATGCTGACTTCCTCCTGCTGAAAAGTGTGGATGATTTCTGCTGTTGCAGTTGACGAACTCTGACAGCGGCCGCTGTTGCGCGGCTGACGTGGCGCTGAAATGCCGGCACCGTCCGGTGTCCGACTGAGCCGTCCAGAGCACTTGTCCCGTCGATAACCTGAGCCGAATACAGTGGTTGAGGCGGGGGCGGACCAATGCGAGTCAGGCTTCTCGGACCGGTCGACGTGGCCGAAGGCACCACGGCCGGTTCGGTCTCCGGAATCCGGCGCAAAGGCGTCCTCGCGGTGCTCGCCCTGCACCCGGGCGTGATCGTCAGCACCGACCGCCTGATCGACGTGATCTGGGGCGACCAGGCTCCCGCGACCGCGCCGAACAGCCTGCAGAGCCACGTTTCCTACCTACGGCGCATCATCGGCGCCCGGAGCGCGATCGTGGGTCGCTCTCCGGGGTACGTGCTGGATCTGCCGGGCGAGGCCACCGACGTGGAGGTGGCCGAGCGGCTCATCCGCGAAGGCACCCGGTCGACCGACCACGGGCACGCCCGCACGGTGCTGGCCAGCGCCCTTGAGCTGTGGCGGGGTCGATCGTTGGTCGACGTCGCCAGCTTCGACTGGCTGCACGAGCAGGCCGAACGCCTGGAACACCTGCGGCTGGTCGCGGTCCGGGCACTGGTCGACAGCCGACTGGCGCTCGGTGAGCACGCGCAGCTCGTACCGGAGCTGGAGCTGTTGACCCAGGAACATCCCCTCGACGAGCACATCCACGACCAACTCATGGTGGCGCTCTACCGGGCCGGCCGGCAGTCCGACGCACTCGCGACGTACCGGCGGTTGCGCCGCACGCTCCGCGACGACCTGGGCATCGAGCCGAGCCCGGCGTTGCGCAACCGGGAGAGCGCCATCCTGTCGCAGGACCCGGCGCTCGCCTGGTCCGCGCCGGCCGGCGAGGTGGTCGCGGTCGCGGTCCGGGCGTCCGCGCCAGCCCAACTACCCCCGGCGGTACGCGCCTTCGCAGGTCGTCGCGACGAACTGCGCTGGCTCGACGAACGACTCGGCCGGCCGGGTGAGCCCGATCCGCAGGCGATGGTCATCTCGGCCGTCTCCGGCACGCCGGGGGTGGGCAAGACCACGCTGGCCGTGCACTGGGCTCACCAGGTCGCCGACCGCTTTCCGGACGGCCAGCTCTATGTCAACCTGCGCGGCTTCGACGCCGGTGGGGCGGTGCTGGATCCCGCCGACGCGATCCGCGGATTCCTGGACGCTCTCGGCGTACCGGTGGAGTGCATTCCGGCTGGCCTGCCCGCCCAGGCCGCGCTGTACCGCAGCCTGCTGGCCGGCCGGCGGGTCCTCGTCCTGATCGACAACGCCCGCGACGCTGAGCAGGTCCGCCCACTGCTACCCGGCTCGGCCTGCTGCCTTGCCGTGGTGACCAGCCGCAACCAGCTCACCTCCCTGGTCGCCAGCGAAGGCGCCCAGCCGCTCGCTCTCGACCTGCTGCCCGCGGCCGAGGCCCGGGACCTGCTGGCCAGCCGGCTGGGCAGCGACCGGGTGGCCGGCGAGCCGACCGCCGTCGACCAGATCATCGCGAGCTGCGCCCGGCTGCCCCTCGCGCTGGCCGTCGCCACCTCGCGGGCCGCCACCCGCCCCGGCTTCCCGCTGGCGGCACTGGCCAGCGAGCTACGCGACGCGGCCGACGCGTTGGACGCCTTCGACGGCGGCGACCCGGCCACCGACGTACGCGCCGTCTTCTCCTGGTCCTACCAGGCGCTGAGCCCGGCGGCCGGCAGGTTGTTCCGGCTGCTGGGGTTGCACCCCGGTCCGGACATCGCGGTACCCGCGGCGGCCAGCCTGGCCGGCATTTCGCTGCGCCAGGCCCGGATGCTGCTGGCCGAGCTGGCCCGCGCCCACCTGCTCTACGAGCACGCGCCCGGCCGGCACGCGATCCACGATCTGTTACGCGTCTACGCGACCGAGCTGACCCACGACCTCGACAGCGACAGTGAGCGTCAGGTTGCTGTGCGCCGGGTGCTCGACTCCTACCTGCACGTCGCGTATGCCGGTGCCCGGCTACTCCAACCGTTTCGCGATCCGATCGACCTGGAGCCAGCCCGCCGTGGCGTCGCAGCGGTGGCGCCGGTCGATGCCGAGCAGGCGATGGCCTGGTTCATCGCGGAGCATCCGGTGCTGCTCAACGCCGTCACTCGCGCGGCCGACGACGGGCTGTACGCGCACGCCTGGCGGCTGGCCTGGACCATGGCCGACTTCTTCGACCGCAAGGGTCACTGGCAAGACTGGGCGGCGACTCACGAGACCGCGCTCACCGCCGCCGACCTGCTGGTCGACCGTCGGGCTGCCGCGAGCGTACGCCGTGGCCTCGGCCGTGCCCGCGCCCAACTGGGCCAGTTCGCCGAGGCGCACGCCCAGCTCCGGCAGGCGGCCCACCTGTACGCCCTACTGGGCGACGTGACCGGCCAGGCGCACGTTGCCCGGAGCATCGCCTGGGTCTGTTCCCGGCAGGGGCGTCATCGGGAGGCGTTGGCCCACGCCCAGCACGCACTCGAGCTGTTCGAAGCCGTCGGCGACCGCGCCCTGCAGGCCCGCGCCCTCAACTCGGTCGGCTGGCAGTTCGCCCAGCTCGGCGACCACGGTGCGGCCCTGCACCACTGTCGGCGGGCGCTGCGTCTGGTGCGCGAGGTGGGCGACCGGTTCGGCGAGGCCAACACCTGGGACAGCCTCGGCTATGCCCACCACCACCTCGGCGACTACCAGCAGGCCACCGCCTGTTACCAGCGGGCGGTGGAGCTGTTCCGCGACCTTGGTGACCGCTACTACGAGGCCGACACGCTCACCCACGCGGGGGAGAGCCACCAGGCGGCGGGCGACCCGGAGGCCGCCCGGCTCGCCTGGATGCGGGCGTTGGACATTCTCGGCGCGCTGGGCCATCCCGACGCCGACCGGCTCCGCGCCATCCTCCGCCGCCACCGCACCCACCCCCTCGTACGCTCCACAACCCCGTCACCCTGCGCCTGACCCGCCGATCGTGCAGATGCGACTTTGGCCATCGCGAGCCGGCCAGGCGAGCGCCGCAGCCAGGCGGCGTCGCGGCAGGTGTGGTCACTCACCCGGCAGGCGCGGCCGGGCGCGGGCTCAGGGAACCAGCACCACCTTGCCGCCGGCGTGACCGCCGTCGCTGAGCCGATGCGCCGCCGCGGCCTCCGCGAACGGGAAGATGGCGGCGACGGTGGCGGTCAGCTCACCGCGGACGAGCCGGTCGACGGCCGCCGCGAGGTCGGCTGCGGATCGCTGCTCCGGGCCGGCGGTGAACACAACGCCGAGCTGCTGAGCTGCGCCGTCGGCGATGGTGACGATGCGGTCGGTGCCGCCGCGCAGTTCGATGGAAGCTGGCAGCGCGTCCTTGCCCGCCACGTCCAGCACGGCGTCGACGCCGTTGGGGGCGAGGGCGCGTACCCGGTCGACCAGCCCCGGGCCATAGGTGGTGGGGGTGGCGCCGAGGTTACGGACTCGATCCTGGTTCGCTTCGCTGGCCGTGCCGATCACGGTGGCACCGCGGTCAGCCGCGAGCTGAACGGCGAGTTGGCCGACCCCGCCGCTCGCGCCGTGGATGAGCAGGGTGTCCCCGGCGCCGACGCCGAGCAGGTTGAGGGCGCGGGTCGCGGTCTCCACAGCGACCGGCAGCGCCGCGGCCGCCGAGAACTCCAGACCGTCCGGCAGCTTGCTGTAGGTGCTGGCGAGCGCGGACTCGCCGTACGCGCCGGCCGGGGAGTCGGCCCAACCGACCACCCGATCGCCGACCACGACGTCGGTTACCCCGTCGCCGAGGGCGTCTACGATGCCGGCCACGTCGGACCCGAGCACGGCGGGCAGCGGGGTCGGGAAGATCGCCTCCATCGCACCGCTGCGGATCTTGCCGTCGATTGGGTTGACCCCGGCGGCGCGGACCTGGACCCGGATCTGGCCCGGCCCGGGCACCGGCAGCGGCACCTCGGTGAGACCCAGGACCTCAGGTCCGCCGAACGCGTTGAATGTGATCGCCTTCATGATCGGCTCCTTGTTCTGCCTGAGGGCCTGGACGACCCTCTTCGAGAATTAGCTGTCTGCGACAGGTAAGCGCACTATCGAAAGCCGATATTTCCCGGCTACCGATGACTACAGTCACCACTGACCCCGACAGGTAATCTGGCGGTCGTGGACAGGGATGACATACCAGCCGGTCGCAGGCCACCGAGCGCTGCCGCAGGCGGGCCGGTCAGCTACGCCATCCTCCGGCTCGCCCGGATCCACCGGATACGCGCCGCTCAACTGCTCCGCCAGGTTGGCCTGCACCTCGGACAGGAGTTGCTGATGATGCGACTGTGGGAGTCCGGCCCGCAGCGGCAGGTCGACCTCGCCGTCGAGTTTGGCACCGACTCGGCAGGCATGACCCGGATCGTGCAGCGTCTCGAACGTGCCGGCTACGTACGCCGTGTGCCGGATCCTGATGACCGCCGGGCTACCCAGGTCGAACCCACGCCGGCCAGCCTCGCCCTGCGCAGTCAGGTGGAGCAGATTTGGACGGACCTGGAACAGTTCACCGTCGGCGGAATGGCCGCCGAGGAACAGCGCGAAGCTATCCGCGCCATGGAGCGGCTGGAGGGCAATCTGCTGGCGGCCCCCGCAGCCGAGTAGCGCTTTCCGACCACCGCAGGTCCACCCCTCGGTCGCAAGGCCCAGCAGGGTGTTCTGCCCAACACTTGAGGGTCGAGAGTTGCTCGGCCGCGTCGGTATGGCGGTACCGTATTTCCGTACCGGCCGCCTGCGTGGAACTCGGGCAGCGGCTGCCGTCGACCCGTCAGGGTGCGGTGGGCAACGTCGCTGCCGTTGACGGCATCCGGCCGGTGTCCAGCGCCGTAACCAGGTCGAGGGAAGCCTTCGCATGTCTCACCCTGCACGCATCCCGTCCGTGCTGGCCGTCGTCCCGCCCGGTGCGCCCGCCACCAGGACCGACAACATCCCGGCCCGGGTATAACGCCATGGCGATTCGGAGAAGACGTGCGGGCGGGGCGAAGCGGGCTGCCGTTCTGGAAGCCGTGGCAGATGTGCTCGCCGCTCGCGGATACGAGAACACGCGGTTCGCGGACGTGTCGGCGGCCAGCGGCGTCGCGATCAGCACGCTGCAGAACTACTTCGGTTCGCGCGCGGACATGATCATCGAGGCCATGGAGGTTTTCACCGACCGGGAAGTGGATGCCCTGGGAACGGCGGCCGCCGCCGAAGCCGATCCGTGGCGACGACTGGTCGCGCTGGTGGACCGGAGTCTGCACAACACGGAGAGCACTCGGCAGATCCTCGTCGAATTCTGGCGATCCGCCATGCGCGACGACGATCTCCGTAACTACAGCGCGGAAGTGCAGACGCGTTACCGGGCGCCTTTTGTGGCCGCCGTACGGGAAGGCAGTGAGCGAGGTGAGTTCACGATGGCCCACGACGCCGGGGCCGTAACGGATTTCCTCCTGTCGGCCCTGGCCGGGCTCATCATCTCTCGCGTCCAGCACCATCCCACGCCGTCGCCGACGGAGTACCGCGAGGTCCTGCTGACCCAGCTCAGGCTGATGCTGGGCGTCAGTGACTGATTTCCAACACCCGAACGAAGATCGAGGAGCATGACCACCGTCGAAATCACCCGGTTCCGCCTGCCCGCGGCACGCGCCGACGCTCTCCTGGCCGCGCGGCCCGCGATGCTGCGCGACTTCGAGACCGATCGCACCGGCTTCCTCGGCGCCCGACTCATCCGGCTGACCGCCGACGAATGGCTGGACATCGTCTTCTGGCGCTCGCCCGACGACTTCGCCGAGTCCCGGCGGCGGGGCGGCAACCTGCCCGCCATCCAGGCGTTCTTCTCGCTGATCGACGAGGTGATCAGCGTCGAGGAGGGCACCACCACCGAACCGGTAGGTGCGTGATGCGCGCGGCCTGGTACGACCGACAGGGCCCGGCGCGCGAGGTGCTCCAGGTCGGCCAGTTGCCCGATCCCTGGCCGGGTGAGGGCGAGGTCCGGGTCCGGGTGTCGGTTTCCGGGATCCACGTCGGCGACCTGGGCAAACGGCAGGGCTGGTGGGGGGATCCACCATGGCATTCCCCCGGGTCGTCCCGCACGGCGAGGGTGCGGGAGTGATCGACGCCGTCGGACCGGACGTCGATCCGTCCCGGATCGGCGAACGGGTGTGGGTCTACCTCGCCCAGTCGTACCGCCCATTCGGCACCGCCGCCGAATACACCGTGGTGCCCGCTCGGCACGCGGTAACGCTGCCCGCCGACGTGCCGTACGAACAGGCGGCCGGACTCGGCATCCCGGGCATCACCGCCCACCGGGCGATCTTCGCCGACGGGCCGGTGACCGGCCAGCGGGTACTCGTCACCGGAGCCCTCGGCGCGGTCGGCCGGGCCGGGTTGGCGGTGGCCCGCCGGGGCGGCGCCACCGTGATCGCAACGGTACGCACCCCGGACCAGGTCGAACAGGCACTGGCCGCAGGAGCGCACCACGCGGTCGACGCCGCTGGCGGCGACCTGGTCGCCCGAATACTCGAACACACCGGCGGGGAACCGATCGACCGGGTGGCCGAGCTGGCGTTCGACGTCAACCTGGCGACCAACCTGGAAATCCTCCGGTACGGCGGTGTGATCGCCACCTACGCCACCGGTGCGGCCGAGCCACGCATTCCGTACTGGCCGCTCGGCTTCAAGAACATCACGGTCCGGTCCCTCAGCAACGATGACTTCCCGGGACCGGCGAACGAGGCGGCCGCGACCGAACTGACAGCCGCGCTGGTCGCCGGTGACCTGCACTACCCAATCGCCGCCTGAGCGGCACGGACCATTGGAACGACCATGATCTGGGCAGCCGGCTTCCGTACCGCAGCCATCAGTCCCTACGAGCAACTCCAGTTCAACTGGATTAGCGAGGAATCCTGGCCCTTCAGGGCCGGGAGGAATGGCGTCACGGACCGGGATGTTTCTGCCCTTTGATGTAGTCCTTGATCATTTCCAGTGGGGCGCCGCCGCAGGACGCGGCGAAGTACGAAGGGGACCATAGGTGCCCGTGGATGATGTGCCGGTTGATCCGGTCGGTGAACTCCTTGCGTAGGTAGTGCGTCGAGACGGCCTTGAGTCGGTTGACGAGCGTGGAGATCGGCAGCTTGGGTGGGTAGTGCACGAGCAGGTGGACGTGGTCGTCCTCGCCGTTGAACTCGCGCAGCTCGGCGCCCAGGTCGGCGCAGACCTGCCGCATGATCTGTTCGCAGTGGGTGAGCATCGTGTCGTTGAGGACGTCCCGCCGATACTTGGTGACGAAGACAAGGTGTACGTGCAGGTTGTAGACAACGCTTCTACCTCTGCGAATATTCGGGTCCGGGGTCCATCGTGGTGACATAGATAAGATGATATGGTGTGGGCGTGCCTGCGAAACTGGACAAGGTCGTGAAGCCGAGATGGGCGGCCAAGGTCCTCGGCATCGACTACGCGGACCTGCCGAAACTCGACCGCCCCTGGACCCAACGGGACGTGCGGTCGCTGCGTGACAGCAGGCCGGACTGGCTGACCGATGCGCGACGCCGCCACGCGGCCAGCGTACAGCAGGCCAGCGAGGCGCGGGCAGCGGAGCTGGACGTCGCACTGGCACGTCTCGGGTACGACGCGCCGGACCTCGGCACCGTCGACCAGGCGGTGCTGTACATCGACGGCGCCCTGACCCACCTGATGATCGAGACACGCTGCTCCGAGGACGAAGCTGACCGGGCCGCGTGGCGCCGCTGGCCGACGTCGATGGCAGCCGAAGAGGACTACGCGGACGACGAAGACGCCTGGTGAAGATTGTCGTGCAGGTCCGGCTGTTCCCGGACGCCGCTGCGCAGGCGGCGTTGAGGGCCACTCTGGACCTGTGCAACGACGCCGCGAACGTCGCTTCCGGGTTGGCGTACCAGCGGCGGGTGTTCGCCAAGCAGTCGTTGCAGCGGCTCACCTACGGCCAGTTGAAGGACATGGGTCTGTCCGCGCAGCCCGCCATCCACGTCGCCCGGAAGGTATCCGGCGCGTACGCCACCCTGAAGGCCAACATCCAGGCCGGCAACCTCGGCAAGCCAGCCTCGAAGAGGCGTCAGGCCGCCGAGGGCAAACCGATCCGGTTCCGTCGCGACGCGGCGCAGCCGTTCGA
>NZ_JBEXIK010000048.1:37786-50307 GCF_040608515.1 Micromonospora sp. NPDC005173 | reverse complement strand
CGACTTCGGCGGCGGCGACCAGGGACGACGAGGACTCGACCGCTTCACCCGTCAAGCCTGCCTCGGTCCTTGAACACGGGCAACGCAACAGACCCGTCCAGCGCAGCTCATGGCTGATCCGCGCGCTGGGCGTCGTTCGGGACTCCGGCCTGCCGGACGCATGGATCGGCGCCGGCGCTATCCGCGACCTCGTCTGGAGCGAGCGGTATGGCGACGGATTCGACCCCTCGTTGGTGCGTGACGTCTCTCAGCCAGGAGCGCCCGGACCAGCGAGCCCGATGAGGGGGTGCTCCAGAACTGCCCTCTTGGGCTGAGCCACCGACATCTGCCCGACCTGCCGAAAGAGTGGCCGATCATTGGCAGTTCGCTGGCCCAAGGCCGCCGCGGCCCGTCCACTGAGCTGTTTCATTGCTTTGGGGAGGCGTGCAACACTGGCGATGCAGCTTCGGAAGGTCGCGCAGATCAGGGAGGATCGCCAGTGACGCCGAGAGCCCGCAGGCCCGAGTCGGCCGAACCGCGACCCCAGGCCCACCTCGCACCTCGGCGTAGCCTTCCCCACGGCAAGCGGATCTTCGACCTCAACCTCTCGGATCGGGTCGAAGGGGTGTGGGACGAGAACATCCCGCTCGTCCAGCAGACGATCATAGAGGGAGTCGGAATCAGCGCCGACACCCTCAGCGACAAGGAAGTCCTCGAGAGGCTGTGTGACGAGCTGTGCCGGACGTTCCAGCTGACGCTCGTCGAATCACACTTTCACACGTTCGACCCCGGGATCTCCGGCGTGTACATCCTCGGGGAAAGCCACCTGGCTTTCCATTCCTGGCCGGAGAAGGGCTATATCAACATCGACATCGTCACCTGCCACAAGCGCGGAGTTGATCCGGTGCGGCTTGCTGACCTTTTCGTCGAGTTGTTCAACCCCACCAGCCTCCGCTGTCACAAGATTTACTTTTGAGCGCCACATGCCGGGCGAGGGCAGGTTGAGCGCGGGGACCGATGCGGTGCGATATGCGACGGCCGCGAGGCTCGCCGATCACATCGCGCCTCGTCGGCCGGAGAACGATCCGTCGCTCGAACAGTTCCTGATGCAATCTGGGAGCCTCGCCTATCAGGGCGCGACCGTCGGCAGGATCTTCGAGGGGAGGAGCGTCCTCTTCCTCGGCGACGACGACCACGTCTCGGTCATCGCCGCAGCCTTCTTTGACCTCGCGGTGATCGTCTATGAGGTCGACCCGCGAGTCGCCGACAGCCTGCGCGGTTGGGCGAGCAGGTTGAGCCTGCGGAACTACCGGGTTGTCGTCTCGGACATCCGGTCTATCGAGCGAGAGGCCGGCCAGCCGGCCGAGGCGTTTTACATCAACCCCCCGTTCTCCTCGAAGAACGGTGGGCACGGGCTGCGGTACTGGGTGAGCAAGGCCCTCCAGTTGTGTACGCCTACCTGTGAGGGCATCGTCGTCATGCCCGCTAACGAAGACCTCGACTGGGTCAATCACAACTGGGTGTCGGTGCAGAGGTTCGTGTCCGACAACGGATGCCGGATCCTGTCTGTCGGCGAAGACCAGCTGCAGACCTACGACGGCACCAACGACGAGGGAATGCGGTCTCAGAACCTGCACATACGACGGATCGATCCGAGCCGTGTTCTCGAGGAGCCGATGCGAGGCGGGGAGAACCTTTACAGATAGGAGCAGGGCGTGGTGACGCAGAGTGTCCGCCGATTGCTGCCGAAAAGAACGACACGCCGTACTCTTCTGCTGGCCGTCTACGTGCTGCTGTCAGCGGCTGCCTTCGCTGCCGCCGTTGTCGGCTTGGTGCTCGCCTTCCAGCGCGAGGAAACCTCGACCTTGGAGCAGCTGAACTGGGCTTCGCAGTCGATAGTGGGTATCGTCGCACTCGCGAGCATCGTGTTCGTCGGTATCCAGATCTCGGATGTCCGGCGATCGTTGGGAAGCAGTGCTTTCGAGGCTACGGCCTCGCGAATTCTGGAGATCACCCGACTCTCACTCCAGTTCAAGGAGGAGTACGCCGAACTTCATCGTGACGGCGAACCGTCACTGGGTTCCAAGCTCCTAGCCGAGGCGTATCTCGACATCCTGGACACCGAGCTTCTCCGACGGAGGGCCATGCCTGATGCGTGGGCAGACGGATTGCCGTCGCTGAACGACTGGATCAAGGATCTCTTCGTCGAGCTGCCCGGGCTCAGGTTCGTGCTGTCGCACAGGCGGAGCTGGTATTCCGGCGAACTCTTCGCGATGATGCCTGTCGCACCGCCGGCGGCGGAGGAGAACACCCGTGTGACCGACGAGGTGGCTTCTCCCTCGGGTCACCGGCTCACGTCAGGTTAGAGATCGGTTGCGCCCGCCACGTGGTCCACAGGGGTCGATAACCCATTCGGCTCCAGAAGGGGGCGGCCAGAGGGTTGGCCACCGCGTAGTGCAGCAAAGTGGCCCCTATGCCCTCCCGGTCGAGGTGGGCGTGTGCCGCGCGCGCCAGCATCGTTCCGATGCCGCCGCCCCGCTCTTTCGACACGACGCCCATCGACCCCAGGTAGACCGGCCGGTGGGCGTCGACATAGGACTCGATCCACCCGCTCGCCTGCAGGCTCGACACCTTGACGAATCCAACCGCCTCTCCACCGCGCTCGGCCAGCCATATCCAGGCGCTGCCGGTCTCCAGGACCCTCGCGATCTCCTCTCTGAGGAGCGCCGCCGTGCGAGGCCGGAGGACTACTGATCCGAACGAGGCGTCGTATGTCATCAGTTCGGTCCACATGTCTGCGACTCGTTGACCGTCCCGCTGCTCGGCTCTTCTGATCGATACGTCGCATTCGGTGAGCGACTCGCACTGCGTGGAGCGCCCCTTCGGCCGGACGGCCAGAACGGTGTAGGGATGGAAGCCGTGGGCGGCCAGGACCGGTGCGCAGCCGTCGTCCCTGCTAGGCCAGGTCAAGGTGACGCAGGAATCGGTCGAGAAGTGCCGTTCGTCGTGGCCGGCTGTCTGCTTCAACTCTCGGAGTATCGCGTCCAGGGCGGTTGGCGCCTCGGGGGGTGCGACAAGGGCGCGCACCTTCAGTTGTTCGAGGGGACCCCAGGTGGCATCCAGAGAGCCAGCGTCTCGAATTGTCTCTCGTACGTCTGCCAGACCGGTCAGCTTGCCGTGCCTGTCGCTGATGGGAATCATTGTGGTTTCCACGCGGAATTCGGGACGCTTCGGCAACAGCGGGTCGAGGTTTCTCCAACGAGTGACGGCCACGTCACGAAGGCCGTCCGCTCGTGCCCTCCAAGCCGGATCCACGCCTGTCAGGATACGGCCACTTCCTGACCGGGCAGGACCGCCGTTCGGCGTGTTCGTCGGTCGGAGCGCCTGCAGCGCGAATCGATCCCCGCGGACCACCGCGGCGGGGAGCCGGGGGAGGGCGGGAACCTGCGGGCCGGCCGAACGGGGTCCCGGGCCGAGGGAGTGCACATCGTGATCTTCGATGATGTGCGCGGTGTGCGCTCTCCAGCGGGTGCCAACCCGGGTGAGCCGGTGCCAACGCGGGTCACCGCAGCCAACCGCGGTCGCAAACCGGGTTCGTGTGCTCGGGGTGTGGTCCTGGGCTGGGAGAACAGGGGTCCGGGTGACGTGGGTGAACGTGGGCCACTCCCTGCCACCCCAGGTGAACCCCCAGGTCGCTAGACTAGTCCCTCGCGCCCTCGTAGCTCAGGGGATAGAGCATCGGTTTCCTAAGACGACGCTCTATCTGTACCCCGAGGCTCACTACCTGCGGCTTCCTATTCCGTGTTCACATTAGTGGGTCGCACATGGGCGTTGCTGTGCTCGCTTGCCGAAGATCAGCAGAACAAGCGTAAGTCCTGCTCAGGACCTTCTTCGGTCGTGCGATGCGTCCCTTGCCGAGATCCCGTGAAGTTGCCGCGCTGCGTCAGTTTACGGTGCCGCAAGAGTTCGGGCCAGCAGCGTGGCGAGCTTGACTGCGCGTGCCGGGTGGTGCTGACCGACCCAGGCAACTAACTGAGCGGCATTGGGGCTAATAGCCGGGGCCGATGTCAATGTCGGGGTCCTGGTTGGCGAGGCGTTCCTGGCGAGTGAGGTCTTCAGGCCGTTGCCGGAAAGTCGGGAAATCGCTGATGGTCCTCGTCGGGTCAGTCCGGAGTGAGAAGTCTCGCCGAAGCGCCGCGATCTTGATTCTGAGGTCGTCGTGGGCGGCGGAGTCGTCGAGGCTGCTCTCGATCTCGCGCAGGCGGCTGTCGGCGACAGTGCGACTTGCGCCGTCTTGATAGTCGTCGAGAAATCCGCGGACGATGCGTCCCATGCGCTTCTCGCGACGGCGTTGGGTTTCGCTGACCGCGGCGTCTTCGAGCAGGTCGGTCAGGTCGCTCAAGAGCGCAATGAAATTGTCCTCCAGGGTCTTAACCTCTGCTGGGCGTCGGCCGTCACGTGGGATGTCGTTGAGATGACTGACAACTTCGCGGGCGAAGCCGACCTTGTCGATATTCGCGTCGAAGGCCTCGGCGAAGCTGTCCTTGAGGCAATCCCACAACGGGCGGCCTGAGTCGAGTCTTGTCTTGAGGCCCGTTTCCTTTAGTTTAGCGGCGTCCTCGAGCCCCTGCCGGATCGATGCGCGGGCTGAAGGGTCCACCGTGGTTGTTCTGCTTGTACGGCGTAGGTGCGCAACCCGAGCACCAATTGGTTTGGGAGTGCCCTTGCAGGACGAGGCGCAGTGGGCCGGTTCGGCGGCTCTGCCGGTACGGAACGCCACGTGCAGCCGTGTCAGCTTCATCTAGCATGCCTGGCCCCTTACTGTCTGGAGATGCGGCGATGGGATTCGCTCAATGAGCGGCAGCTCGACCTGCTTCGCCGGATCCACGGCGGCGATGACCTCAGCGGCCCGGACGGCGTCGAGTACCGGCGGTCGGCGCGTGCGCTCCAGGACCGGAACCTGGTGACGGTGACACGCAAGGCAGGGGTGTGGAGGGCGTGCTCGACCGACGCCGGGCGCTTCTACCTTGAGCATGGCCACCATCCTGATGATCCCGACCACCGTGCTTCCCTCCCGCGGTCCGAGACGCCGGCGCCCGGCGGCATCGCCGGCGACGCTTCGTCGGCGGACCTGCTGCGATCGGCTCGCGAACTGCTCGAGCGCCTACAGCACGAGGGCGGCATGGTCCGTATCGAGAGTCCCGACAGTGGAACGCGGGCCCGGTACCGCCGGATCATTCACGCGTTCAAGCAGCAGGGACTTGTGCCATCGGGTCACCATCTGCGCCACACTGGCCGCGACGCCGGGGACATCGTCATCCGCCTCTACACCGATGCCGGTCCGGACGAGACCGACTGGAACCGGATCCGGCTCAACACCCGACGTGTCACCACCGACCCGCATCTGGCGTTCAGCGCCCTCGAAGCCGATCCGACTAACCTCGCCGTCAGCTCGGACCTACTGCCCCGGGCGTTGCTGCTGATCCGGCAGCTCGCCGGCGAGGCGGCCCGGCGTGGGCACCGGCTCGGGGTCAACACCAAGACGAAACACCCGCGGATGTTCCTCCAGGCCGGGCAGGTCCGACGCACGGTCACCCTGACCGAGGAACGCGACCAAGTCCCGCACGAACCCACCGCCGAGGAGCTGAAGGTGCTGCGCCTGCGGCCGTGGATGAAACCCGCGGAGTTCGACGTCGTCGACTCCGGCAGGCTCCGCTTGGAGAACGCCCGGGCCGGACACGACAACCGGGACACCTGGACCGACACCGCACGCGTACGTCTGGAACAGCGCGTCGCGCAGATCATCCAAGGGTTCGAGGCTGGCGTCACCGCCGACGAACAGCAACGGCGGGCAGCCGAAGCCGCGCGGGAGAAGGCCACGGCCGAGCACCGGCGGCGGCAGGAGGAAGCCGCGGCCGAGCGCAGACGGCAGGAGGAGGCCACCCTCGCGCAATGGCACGCCGCGATGGCCGACGCCCGCGTCCGGGCCGCGGACAACATCCGCGCGGAAACCTTCCGCAACGCCTACCAGGCTTGGACCACCGCAGCTGACATCCGCGCGTTCTGCACCGCCCTTGAACAAGCGGCGGAGGGGCGGACCGGCGCCGGCGGGTACCTCGCCAGCTGGGTCGCGTGGGGCAGGGCCGCCGCCGACCGGATCGACCCCATCCGCAGTCCCCGTGTGCTGGCTGACATCGACTACAACCCCGAACCCGGACCCGACGACCTGCGCCCGTTCCTCGGTGACTGGAGCCCCCACGGACCACGCAAGGAGCACCGCCCTGATCACGACCGTCAGGCCCACGCCGGCATCCGCCGACAGGCCGAATCGTGGCACCACGGGCTGCTCGACCGCGGCGCCTGAAGTGCGTCGACACCTCAACCGCCACCACACTCCGGCCGGATGCGCACGAGCCTGCGCCGGGACCTGCCGCCATCGCCGCGCGAACCGCCAGCACGACCCGGTACCACGCAACAAGCGACGCTTACCCGAAGGACGGCTGGATGAGAATCGACCCCTCCCGCTTCACCGTCGGCGACGAATGGGCGTACCGGCAATCGGACCACGGACCGTCCGAACGCGTCCGCATCCTGGCCGTCGAGCCGAAGAAGAACAGCGCCCGCCTCGAGATCAGATTCCTCGACGACCCCGACGAACGGGTGGAGAAGGTCCCCGGGTCGCGGCTGCGGGTGCCGTGGAGCGAGGTCGGGACCTTCGACGCGCTGATGGCGAACTGGCAACGCATCAACGATCTGAGCCTCGATCGCACAGAGGAAGCCTGCATCGAGGAGATCTTCGGCCTCTTGATCAGCGATGACGTAGCCGAACTGCTCTGGTCCCCGGTGTCATGCGCCACCGACATCCACGACAGGGCCCGGCTGAGCGAGATCATCGGCGGCCCGATCGACGACATCCTCGCCTCGGCTGAATGGTTCGACCACGACGGCCGGACCATCCTGTCGCCGGCCGGCACCCTCCAACTGGTCGAGGCCGCGTGCCGTGCCCATCCGACCCAGGTCCTCGACCTCGTCATAGAGCAGGAAGCCCAGTCCCGCCACAAATGCAAGTTCGGCGACGACTACCGCGTCGGCCGCGACAGCCGGTCGACGACACCGGAACGGGAGTACGACTGGTACCGCCGCCACGACCGGCCCCGTCACGAACTACTACGCCAGTGGTGCGGCCACCGGGCAGTCACCCACCACGAACGGTTCCTCGCCGCCGAAGCCGAAACCCACCGCCTCGACATCCTGATAACCGACCTCCTCAAGGCCCTGGACAACCTCGGCGAACACGAAGAGGCCGCCCGGTTCGCCGAGGAACACGAACGCGACCGCATCACACCCCACACGATCCGACCCGTCGTCGAACGCCCCCTACACCCCTCCGAGATACCCGTACGCGAGATCAAGGTCAGGCGCCGCTGGTGGTGAACACCCCTGCGCGACATGGTCGCGGTGTTGTCCCCGCGCTGAGCGGGCAGCGACGATGGCCACCCATCGAAGTAGACCGATCGCGCTACATCGTCGGCTTGGCGTTCTCCTTGCGCAGCCGAACCAGCACCGCATTCGTCCCTCACCGAGACCGACCGCAGCTGCCTCACCCCGGGCTCGTGTCGGCCGCCTGGCTAACGCCGCCGTCAGTGTTCACCGTCGTCCGGCGGGGTCTGCCGGGCTCAGGTCGCCGTCAGGGGTGGTCGGAGCAACAGGGGGTGCACGGGGCCAGGCGACTGACCGCGGAACGGCAGGTCATTGCCAAGGCCGCAACCACGCTACGGCTTGCAGGCCTCGACGATGTTGGTCTGGTGCTGGGACCGAGGGGCAGCCGGTCTCCGCGCCCGGCTGGTCGACCCGGGGACCGGTGGTCGGTGGCCTGCGGCCGGTGCTGCTCCACCTGAACGTGGCCGTGGCCAGCGCCCGGAGGTGGCCTCGCCGACCTACTCAGCTTTCCCGTCGAGACCTAGGCTTGCCGCGAGCGCGCCTGTCACAACGGTCTCAATGGTGCCGCGCTGCCAGGGCGAGTGGGGGTCGCAGAGGTAAATCGGGATGCCTGTGACTGCGGTGGACTCGGCATGCTTGGACATTTCTGCGCCCCAGTCCGGTGATCGTTCGTGCCACGGGGCGGGTAGCGAGTTGATCGTGCGACGCATCGCGGCCTCGACCTACTCGATCCTCCTCACGGTGTGCAGGTGCAGCAGCAGTGTCAGGCGGGTTGAGTGCTCCAGCGCCGAAACGCCGGGCAATTGACCAAGCGTCGACGGTGCTGGTTTGTGAGTAGGAGAGGAAGCGAAGCCCGCGGCTGTCGAACCCGTCAGAGGGTGTAGCCGAAGTATTCCCTGCCCTGGTAGTCGATCACGGCGCAGAAGGACGGTTCCCCGCACGATATCTGGACCGGGTCGCCCACGGTGGCCAATCGGGTGGGCGCTGTCCAGCTGGCGCCGTTGAACGCGAGTACGGACCCGCCGGTGCCCGTGAAGTTCGACGATGGCCTGGTTAGGGCGGCACACGACAGCGCGGTCGCGCAGGAGACCGATACGACGTCCTGCTCCAAGGCGATGGTGTTCGCGGCGCTCCACGTCGTTCCGTCGAAATACATCGCCGCCTGGTATCCGACCGCGACGCAGAAGTTCACCTTCGGGCACGAGATGGAGTTGATACCTGCTGGTGGCGTGGGAGTCGCGGTCCAACTGGTCCCGTTCCAGACGTAGGCGGTCGGATACCTGCTGCCCGCCACGCAGAAGGTGGGGGACGCGCACGAGATCGCACCGAGGCCGTTGCTCGAACTGGAGTGGCTGTCGATGGTCACCGGAGCTGACCAGCTGTTGGAGCCTCGGTAGAAGAAGGCGTGCCCGGCGTCGTCGACTCCGGCGCAGAACGTGGCGGAGACGCAGGATATGACCGGTCCGTCTGTTCTGCTGTCCCCGGTATCGCCCTGGTAGCCGTCCGACCAGTACGACCCGTTGAACGTGGCGGCGCCGCCGAGCATGTCGGTCATGGCGCAGAACGTGGCGGAGACGCAGGACACCGATGTCCGACCCCAGAGGCTGCCCTGGGCTTTTCTGTCCGCGACCTGTGGGGCGGAGGTGAGGCTGGCGTCGTCGGTGGTCCAGACATTCCCATAGCGGTCGGCCGCCGTGCAGTGGGTCTTGACACAGGAGATCGAACTGGCGTTTCCCGTGTACGGGCCGACCCAGGTGTGGCCGCCCCAGGAACCGTTCGAGTACTGGTACCCGCCACCCGTGGCGTCCAGGAGATAGCAGGACTGGTCCCGGGCGCAGGAGAGGACGTGGCCGCTATGGGCCCTGATGACGAACCAGGCTCCTACCCAGTTGTCGGCTGTCCAGGTGGTCCCGTCAAAGCGTTTGCCGTTGCCGTAGGTGTCGACGGCGATACAGAACTGAGACGTCGCGCAGGACAGGGCTGTCGCGCTGCCGGTGGTGCTGGTCTGCCAGGTGCTTCCATTCCACCTGTCGATGGTGTTCGCGGTCGAGTTGATGCCGAAACAGCTGTTGACGGCGGTGCAAGCTACCTGAGATTCCGACGTTGTCCCCACGGCTGCCCACGCGGAGCCGTTGTAGACCCAGGCGACGCTCGCGTGGGTGGTGCTGGCCATACAGAAGATCGAAGACGTGCAGCTCAAAGTCGTCGGCGCGATGCCGGTCGCGTTGACGGCGGCCACCTGCGACCATGCGGTGCCGGTGAAGCGGTACGCGTTCGTGCTCAGCGTCAGCATGCAGAATGTCGGGCTCGTGCAGGACAGCGGTGGTGTGGACAGCGCCAACCCGTCGGGGGCGACCGTCTTGACGGAGGACCACGTCGTGCCGTCGAAGGCGGCCCACTGGTTTCCTCCGACCGCCATGCAGAATCCGGCCGTGTTCGGTGTGGTCCGCGGTGCGCAGGAGACCGACGTCAGCCAGGGGCCGCCGGAGTCGATGGTCAGCGGCTTGACGGCTGAGGCGCGGGTCCACGAGGTACCGTCGAAGCTTTGGAGATACCCGATCTGGTCGGCGGCGATGCACAGCGACGCGTCGGCGCAGCTGACCGCCTGGGTGGGTCCGGAAAGAGGATCGGCGGGCAGTCCCGGCGTCCATGTGAGGGGTTGGGCGGTCCCGTCCTGGATACCGATCGAAGCCGATGCGGAGACGACAAATCCGTTGGTGTCGGCGAACGTCAGGACGAAAACGCTGATGCCGACCGTGGTGGGCGCACCGGTGATGCTGAACCCGGTCAGGTTCAGGCCTGCGGGTAGCGCGCCACCGGTGATCGTCCAGGTGCCCTGTCGGTGGTCGGCGGTGGTCAAGTCGGTGCTGTAGGACCCTCCGACGAGTCCCGCCGGGAGATCGCGGGTCGTGATCACGGGCGGTTTCGGTGGCGCGTGGCCGGTCTGTACAAGGATGCTGGCAGCACGCGCTCCGTTACGGACTTCCGGTTTACCCGCGTAGCGCGTATGGACGGAAGCCCCGACAATGTCGAGGGTTAACGCGCAGGGAGCACACAAGTACGGCACCCGGAAGTCGCAGACGGCATCCCCGAAATTGCAGATACTGAACGTCTTGGCGCCGATGTTAGATGGGAGCTTCCTCGGCGAGACGCTAACGTCCATCTGGGTCCCGATGCCTTGGGCAGTGGTCTTTGCGGTCCCGTAGTCCTGCGTCGTGTCGCCGGCGACGCGGTCGCCGTCCGCGATGAGGATCGCCGCGTCGATGCGCCCGAGGACCTCATTGTCCAACGTGCGCAGACCTGGTCCCGGCGTGTTGCTGAGCACCCGGTGCATGACCATGGCGCCCTGCGAGTAGCCGGAGAGCACGAAATGCTCGGTCGGGCACTGACTAGCACGCTCATTGAGCGCACGGCGGGTCTCGATCACCCCGGTCCAGAGGCCCGAGATGTATTCGGCCACGTGACCTTTGAAAAGCGTGCCGATTGAGTCGGCGGGATAGACCACGGAGACCGCGTCGGTGACGGTGACGGTGTTGTCGACGGCAAGGCCGGCCTTGAACTCGGTGTACGCGGTCATGACGCTCGGTCCGATGCCATGATTCTTGTCGTTCGGGTCCAACTTGTCGCCACCCGGTCCGGACTCGCCGGAGCCTCGGGCCGCTAGGAAGAGAACGTTCCGGCAGGGCACGCTGCCAAGTTGGTCGGACCGGATGATTTGGGTCGCGCTGGACCAGTTCGCCGGGGGTGCGCCCTGGGGCGTGGGTATGCTTTGTGTCCTGGGCGTGGCGGGGGCGAGGGCGGCGTCGATGCCTGTGGTTGCCGCTGCTGTCGTGACTGTTATCGGGGTGCGGCTCGATGTGGTGGACACGCCGTTGTAGCACTGCGAAGCGTAGCTGATCGACCCTGTGACGTCGCTGGGGTCGAAGCAGGCCGTGTAGGTGCCGGTTGGCAGTCCCGTCACGGCCCAGGCCCCGGAGGTATCGGTGGTGGCGAAGCCGACTTCGCCGTTGGATTCGTAAACGGTCACTAGGACATCGGCGAGTGGCTGACCTGATCCAGTCACATGTCCGGAGACCGATCCTGCGGTGGCCAGGATGGCGTCGATCCCGGTGACGGTCGCGCCGCTGTCCGGCACGGTCACGGTGTACGGGACGCCACCGGGAGCGATAGCTTTCCAGCATTGCGGCAGGTATCCGTAGGTGCCTGCGGTGCTTCCGGCGGGGTCGAAACACACCGTGTACGCACCCGCGGGCACGCCGGCGACCGAGTACGTGCCGTTCGCGGCTGTGCTGGTCTTGGCGACACCGGTGCCGTCGGCGGCGAAGACCCGCACCCTGACATCGCCGATGCCTGACGCTGCGGTATTGGTGACCGTGCCGGTCAGGCTGGGGCTCGTCGGGATCGTGACCGTGACCGTATCCGCCGGGCCATAGCGGGACCCGTCGACGGCGAAGAGGGCGTAACTGTAGCTCTGCCCCGGTGTCAGACCGGTGTCCGACCACAGATTCACCGCACCCGTGGTCTGCACCGCGAGCGTCCCACCGGTTGGCGACGAGGGCGGGGCCGCCCCGGGGGCACGGCGGATCATCACGCCGGCGAAATCGGCGTCGGCGGGGTTGGTCCACGTTAACGTCACGCCGCTGGTGGTGACCCCGTCGACGGCGGCACTGGTCACCGGGCCGGGTCCGGTGGCGGTGGTGGAGACGGTCTTGGTGGCGGCGGTGGCGTAGTTGGGGACATCGTCGTGGGCGAACAGGGCATAGGAGTACTGGGTGCCAGCACTCAGACCGGTGTCGGTGAACGAGGTCACGGTATGGGCCGTGTCGGTGACCAGCGATCCGGCTGTCGCCGACTGCGGCGGCGTCGCACCGGAGGCGCGTCGGATCATCACGCCGGCGAAATCGGCGTCGGCGGGGTTTGTCCAGGACAGCGCGACCGTCGTGGCGGCCGGGGTAGCGGCAAGCGCGGTCACCGGGCCGGGCGCGGTGTTGTCCGAGGATGGAGAACCGCCGAGGTAGTAGCCGGCAACGTCTGCGACGAGGTGGACGGTGCCGGAGGAGCCGTTGTAGAGGTTGATGGCACCTCCGGTGCCGACCTTGGCC
>NZ_JBEXIK010000048.1:0-37688 GCF_040608515.1 Micromonospora sp. NPDC005173 | reverse complement strand
GGCAACAGTGAGGCTGACGGTGCCATGCGCGGCAACTGCTGCTTTCGGCCCGCCGGTCCCGTCGCGGGTATCGAGAAGCCGCGACGGCGACAAAGGAACAAATGCACCAGGAGTGGAAGGGGTGCCGCCGAGGTAGTAGCCGGCAACGTCTGCGACGAGGTGGACGGTGCCGGAGGAGCCGTTGTAGAGGTTGATGGCACCTCCGGTGCCGACCTTGGCCACGACGAGGTTGGGGATGGTCTGCTTTGCTGTGAAGTTCAAGTTGGACGCGGTGGGCCGGGTTGACCCGGTCGGGTAGACCGTGACGAAGCCCGCCGTCGTCGGGCCCGTGACGGTGACGTTGAGGACGACAGCACCGACTCCCGTAGCGGGTACGCCACCATGTCCGGCAACAGTGAGGCTGACGGTGCCATGCGCGGCAACTGCTGCTTTCGGCCCGCCGGTCCCGTCGCGGGTATCGAGAAGCCGCGACGGCGACAAAGGCACGAACGCACCAGGAGTGGTCGTCGCCGCTTCCGCGGTTGAGATGTACGTCAACGGAATCAGCAACAGCAGCGAGAACAGAACCATCGCGAAACGACGCTTCACGCGCGGCACTATGACCATGGTTATGCCGACCCCCAGACATCGATGGCCCACAGCCTAGCTTCCGCGTCCTGACCGACGGATCGCCCGAAGTGACCAGAACGTCGCGCGGAGTGGCGCGGCCATACCGCCATTCGGAGAGTGGTGTCTATCGATTCCCGTCATCGGTAGAGCGGAGGCAGACCGCTTGGCCGTTATTGCCAGCCAGACGGAGGACCACTGCGGAGCTCATCGATAATCGTCTCTAAGTGGCAGTGGCCGACTCTCGTCGTGTTCGGCGGCATGCCAGAAGTGGCGAGTGTGATGGCGCTGCGGTCGGTGACCTTGCGGGAAGCGTGCTATGCACGCTTATGCCAGCCGACATCACAGGCTACGAGGCCGTGCGTCCTTCATCGACTGGAGCGACGGGCGCAGGTTGGCGCTGCCCTTGCCGAAAACCTTGTCCGTGCTGGTCAGGCGGCATGTTCGTATTCGTGAAGTGTTCCGCCGAGGCGGTCGCCTCTTCGGATGTCGAGGCGGGCCATCTTGTCCGGATCGGCGATCGGTGCGGGCAACGGGTACAGCGGTCGGGCGTTCGCAATGCCCTGGTGTGGGCGGTGGGAGTTGTAGAACTGTTCGAACTCGCGCAGGGCGTGGAGCAGGTGCCGCAGGTTCCAGATCAAGGTCCGGTCCAGCAGCTCGCGCCGACACGTCTGTACCCACCTTTCCATGATTGATCTGATCGAGTTCATGCGCGGCACGCGGACGCCGCTCAGCACGACTGCGATGCCCGCGTCTGCGAGGACAGCGTCGAACATCTCGGGGAACTTTGCGTCCCGGTCCCGGATGAGGAACCGCGTCCGGCAACCGGCGTCCTCGAGGTCCATGACGAGGTTCTTGGCGGCCTGCATCACCCAGGTTGCGGTCGGGTGTGCGGTTGCGCCCAGGATCCGGATCTGGCGGTTGGCGTGTTCGATGACCGCGAACACGTACAGCCGCGCTCCGGACAGGGTGACCGTCTCGAAGATGTCGCAGGCCAGCAGTGCGTCTGCCTGGGAGCGCAGGAAGTCGGCCCAGGTGCTGGAGGCCCGCTCGGGCGCCGGGTCGATCCCGGCCTCCTTCAAGATCTCCCAGACCGTGGACGCGGCCACGTGCACGCCGAGCACCAGCAGTTCGCCGTGCAGGCGCCGGTAGCCCCAGCTGGGTTCTCTCCCGCCAGGCGCAGCACAAGGGCGCGGACGGAACGGACGATCCGCGGCCGGCCCGGCCGTTTCGGCCGGGACGCTGCTGCGTGGCGGTGGGCGACCATGTTGCGATGCCAGCGCAGCACCGAGTCCGGACGTACCAGCAGCCGCACCCTGCGCAGCGCGTCCATTGGCAGCCGATGCAGCAGCGCCGCCAGGAACGCCCGATCACTCGGGTCGAACCGCACCTTCTCTTTGCCCAGCTGCCGTTCCAGCATCGTGATCTGATGGCGCAGCGCCAGGATCTCCACGTCCTTATCTCGATCGCTCATCGGCAGCAGGCGCAGCATGGCGAACACGTTCGTCACACCCAGGTAGGGACTGCCCCGGGGTTGGTTGACTCGCGGGGTTGAGCAGTTCAGGCCGTGTGTGCGGGCCTGTTGATTGTCTCAAACTCGATCAGGGTGAGCCGGCCAAGGCGTGGTTGGCGTCGGCGGCGGTGGTAGGTGCGTTCGATCCAGGTCACGATCGCCAGGCGCAGTTCGTGGCGGGTGTGCCAGCGTTGCCGGTCCAGGACGTTGCGTTGCAGCAGAGCGAAGAACGACTCCATGGCGGCGTTGTCGCTGCAGGCTCCGACGCAGTCCCTGTATCTCGCGCAGAAGCTGGGCATGGTCAAGATGGCGGCGTCGCCTTGGACGGTACGAAACTGGAGGCGAACGCCTCCCAAGCACAAGGCGATGAGCTATGGCCGGCTGATCGCGAAGGGAAGAGCGAGTCGAGGCCGAGATCGCCGAGTTGGAGGCCAAGGCGAGGGCGCTGCTGGCCGCTGCCGAGGCCACCGACACCGCCGAGGACCAGACCTTCGGCGTCGACGTCAAGGAGGTCGATCTGCCCGCCGAGCTGGACCGCCGCGAGAAGCGCCTGGCCAGGATGCAGGCCGCCCGCGCGCAGATCGAGGCCGAGGCCGCCGCCAAGACCCGCAAGATCGCCGAGGACAAAGAACGCCGCCGCCAACAGCGGACCGGCCCAGCGACGAGCTGAGGTGGCCGACGCCGGCGAGAAGGCCGTCGCCACGGCGAGGCCCAAGCCCAAGGCCCAGGCCAACTTCACCGACCCCGACTCGCGGATCATGAAGAACAGCGACGGCGCGTACATCCAGGCCTACAACGCCCAAGCCGTCGTCGACGACGCGCACCAGGTCATCACCGCCGCCGACGTGACAACCAACCCCTCGGACACGCTGAACTACACCACCATGCTCGACCAGTCCGCCGCCAACACCGGTGTCCACCCCAAGCAGGCTCTCTCGTCGACGCCGGATACTGCTCGGAAGCGAACCTGGAAGCGGCCAGAGAGCGTCAGATGACCGTTACCTGGGTTGCCGTCAGCGCTACGACGGTGGTTGTCCCGTCGCGGTTCCCGATGTGCCACCGCCACGTGTGGACAGGCGTCCCCCCGCGCTCGACGGGGGAGGCACGGCAAGAGCGCTGCCGCAGAGCAGGCAACAGCACCGGGAAGCTGAGCCCGATCCCGTCGCATAACGGGATCCCGAAGCTCGCACCACCCAATCGTGGTTGGCTGGCGTAATGGCCGCCGGGGTGCCGAGGCGAGATCGCTGAGCCGAGGAGAGGGCTGCAAGGGGTGGGTCGATGACGACAACCACCCAACACTTGCAATTGTTACACATATGTTGGTAGTCCGTGCTGGTGCAGGCCGCGCCGCCGCATCTGGATGTGGCCGTCGTGCGGGACGCGCTGCGCGCGGTCGACGGCGTCACCGACGTGCACGACCTGCACGTCTGGACGCTGACCTCGGGGATGGAGGTGGCCTCGGCGCACCTGATCCTCGACCACGGCGCGGACCTCGCCGGGGTGCTCGCGGCCTCCCGGCAGGTGCTGCAGGACCGCTTCGACATCGAGCACGCCACGTTGCAGGCGGAGCCGGCCGACGCGGACGGCGTGTGTGACGGCAGCGACTGGTGACAGCGTGTGGGAACTTTGCGCGCATTCGCGGCCCGGTTGAGACTTCCGGCCGGCGGAATCGTGGCGTTCCGCCCGGGTCGTCGAGGCGTTTCGGCAGGTAATTCGCGTCACCCCGCCACCTCTCGTTGAGTCGGTGGAAACACGCGAGGGGCACGATGGCCCGAGCCCCGCCTCCATACCGTCGTGGAGTGTCGGTCCCGTTGCAGGGCGGCGACGCCATGACGAGCGGAGACACCATCGTGAGCACCACCGAGGTCCTACCCACGCGACAGAACGCACTCGGCGCACGCCCTCCGGCCGGGGCGGCGCTGTTCGCGCTGGCGATCGGCGGCTTCGGCATCGGCACCACGGAGTTCGCCACCATGGGCCTGCTGCCCCAGATGGCCGAGGAGTTGCACGTCCCCATCCCGGTGATGGGGCACGGCATCACTGCGTACGCGCTGGGCGTCGTCGTTGGCGCACCGGTCATCGCGGCCCTCGCGGCCCGGGTGCCCCGGCGCGGGCTGTTGCTGGTGCTCATGCTCGCCTTCGTGGCGGGCAACGCGCTGACCGCTCTCGCGCCGGACATCTGGTCGCTGGTCGGCGCCCGGTTCCTGACCGGTCTGCCGCACGGCGCCTACTTCGGCATCGCCTCCGTCGTGGCGGCCGGGCTCGTCCCGCCGGACCGCAAAGGCCGAGCAGTGGGGCGCGTCATCGTCGGGCTAACCGTGGCCAACATCGTCGGCGTACCGTTTGTCACGCTCACCGGACAAGTCTTCGGCTGGCGCGCCTCGTACGCGCTGGTGGCCGGGATCGGCGTCGTAACGATCCTCGCCGTCCGGCAGTGGGTGCCGCCCGTGGCCGCCGCACACGGGGCCAGCATCACCCGAGAGCTCGGTGCGTTCCGCCGGGTGCACGTGTGGATCGCGCTGCTCACCGGTACCGTCGGCTTCGGTGGCCTGTTCGCCGTCTACAGCTACGTCGCGCCGACCCTCACCGACGTCGCCGGGATGCCGACCCGGGCGGTGCCGTGGGTCCTCGCCGTTTTCGGCCTGGGGATGACCGTCGGCGCGCTGCTCGGCGGGCGGCTGGCGGACCGGTCGGCGCTGGGCACGCTCATCGGCTCGCTCGTCGCGATGACCGCAGTCCTAGCGCTCTACGCGCTCACTGCCTCGTCACCGATCGCCGCCGTGCTGCTCATCTTCGCGATCGGGCTGGTTGCCCAGGTGCTCGGCGCCGGTCTCACAATCCGGCTCATGGAAGCGTCGCCGGACGCGCCCGCGCTGGCGGCATCGTCAAACCACTCCGCGCTCAACCTGGCCAACGCGATCGGGGCGTGGCTGGGCGGCGTCGTGATCGCGGGCGGCCACGGCTACCTGGCAACCGCGTGGGTCGGCGCGGTGCTGTCGGTCGCCGGGCTGCTGTTCGTGGCCGGCTCAGTGCTGGTGCCGCATATGGCGCGCGGGCACGCTTCGGGTCATGCCTGACATAGCCACCCGCCGGTCATTTCCTGCTCTCGCCACGGGTGGATCACGATGATCGGGAACTCGCGTTCGGTGCGGGCCTGTAGGTCGGCGAAGACCGGTGACAGGGCGACTATGTCGCCACAGCGAGTAGCTGGTGATGTCGAAACCAGGCGGGCGGTCTGGCAGGACTGTTGCCTTCATCACGACCCAGCGGTATCGTCCGACCGTCACGTCGAATGTCGAACATTAGGAAGCCGGTATGACACACACCGTCGCCGCCACCACCGACACGGTCCCCCCTCCAGCCAACAAGGACTCCGTCCGCAAGGTCACTGTCGCCTCCATGGTCGGCACCGTGATCGAGTGGTTCGACTTCAATCTCTTCGGTGCCATGGCGGCGCTAGTTCTCGGGCCGCTCTTCTTCCCCTCGGACAACCCGCTGACCAGCACACTGCTCTCCCTAGCGACGTTCGGCGTCGCGTTCGTCGCGCGCCCCTTCGGTGGTGTCGTGTTCGGTCACTTCGGCGACAAGTACGGTCGTAAGAAGGCGCTGGTCCTCGCCCTGCTCATGATGGGTGTCGGCACGTTCGCCATCGGCTTGCTCCCCACCTACGCCTCGATCGGAATCGCAGCGCCGATCCTCCTCGTCACCCTCCGTCTGCTTCAGGGCCTGGCACTCGGCGGCGAGTACGGCGGTGCGGTGCTGATGGTGGTCGAGCACGAAGGGGCAGCCAGGCGCCGCGGTCTCCTCGGAGCTTGGCTGGGCAGCGCATCGCCGATCGGGTACATACTCGCCGCGGGACTGATCGCCATCACGTCGGCGTTCATGCCGGAGGGCGCCTTCAACTCGTGGGGTTGGCGTGTCCCGTTCCTGCTGAGCGCCGTGATGGTCATCGTCGGCCTCTACATCCGCATGTCGCTTGAGGAGTCGCAGGCCTTCAAGGAGGTCGTCGAGGAGTCGAAGACTCCGGAGGTCGTCAAGATCCCCTTCGTGGAGATGTTCAAGCGCTACCCGCGCAGTGTGTTCTCCTCCATCGGTGCCGCTCTCGGCATCCATGCCGGCTACTACCTGTCCATCATCTTCGCCCTGGCGTACGCCCGTAACGACGTGGGCTTCAGCGCGACGTCCAGCCTGGTGATGGTCCTGATCGCATCCGTCTTCTACTTCTTCGCGATTCTGGGTTCCGGACACATTTCGGACAAGGTGGGCCGCAGGACTCCGATGCTCGTCGGCGTCGCCGGCTTCGCCATCTGGGTCTTTGCACTGTTCCCGCTGATCGCTACCCGAAACGCCCTGCTGGCTTGCCTGGCCTTCTCGGTCGGCCTGATCTTCCTCGGGTCCCTCTTCGGCCCGATGAGCACATGGCTTGCTGAGCTGTTCGGAACGCAGGTCCGCTACACCGGCGTGTCGTTTGGGTACACCATCGCAGCCGTTATCGGTGGAGGCATCACGCCGGCGCTGGCCGTCGCGCTGATGGACCGCTACGACAGCACGATCCCGATCTCGGTGTTCGCCGCCTGCATCTCGGTGATTGCGTTCCTCACCATCCTGTTCACGCGTCATGGGCTGTCCCACAAGGAGGAGGACCTGAACAATGTCTGAGGCCAACGCGAAGCCGGGAGTGTTCCTGGTGCGAGCCGATGTTCGTGACGATCTGCGTGACGACTTCGACCACTGGTACGAAACCGACCACCTCCCGCTGGTGATCAAGACGCTCGGGGCGAAGTCGGGACGGCGCTGTTGGAGCGTCACCAGCCCTGGAATCCACTTCGCCGAGTACGAGTTCGACGACCTCGACTCTCTGGTGCAGATGGTCGGGTCGCCGAAGCTTCAACCGCTGCTCGACGAGTTCGACTCCCGGTGGCCCGAAGGGGTCGTACGCACGCGGGAAATCCTCGAACCGGCAGGCGCAGAGCGGTGACTCGCTCCAGATGAATGCCGGCGGCTGACAATCAGCCGGTGAAGACAGACCGACACAGCGGCCCGGGGCGGCGGAGGCTCGCCCCGGGCCACTGAGTGCGTCGAGCCAGCCGATCGCCCGCGGCTTCGGATTGGCACCCGACTGGGCGAGCATTGCCTCGCCCACGGCCCGGCCGGGGTCATGGCCGGCCCCCGCTGGCGCGACCCAGCCAGAACGTCGCTGAACTCCCTGGTCAACCCGGTGGCATCAGCGACATCGGCGAGCAGGCGCGTACCGGCATGACCGACAACGCCGCGCCCGTCACCGCCGACAACGATCTTCGGACGCGTTCCGGTAGCCTTCCCCCAGCAAGTGCCTTCCGTGACGGGCAATCTGGACCTTCAACAAGTCAGATCCTCCCAGATCAGAAGGCACTTCCTCTTTCATGATCCACGACGCGGACAGCCCTTACCGAAGGGCCGAGGCTATCGGTGGGCCTCCGTGGAACGCAGGTGATCCGCAAAAAGTGCAGGCTGCGGAGCCGAATGGCCGCCGTACTGATCCGCGTGACGCTGCACATGCATCAGCGGGGCGGACAGGAACCCGCCGTCGACCACCAGTTCCTGACCATTGACGAACGCAGCAGCGTCGCTCGCCAGATAGGCCACCACGCTCGCGATGTCGGACGCGACGCCGATGCGACGCACAGGGGTGAGTTGGGTGCGCAACGCAAGCAGATCAGGGTCGGCGTAGTGAGCTGCCGACATCTCCGTGCGCACAAACCCGGGACTGACCGCGTTCGCCCTTACCCCCAGCGGGCCCCACTCCACGGCGGTGTGTCGCGTCAGCGCGACCAAACCCGCCTTGGAGACGCCATAGGTGGGGGAGGTGTTCGGCGAATGCGCACCCACCGAGGCAATGTTCACGACGGCGCCGTGGCCGTTGCCAATCATGAGGCGGCCCAGTTCGCGAGTGCAGAGCATCGCAGCTGTCAGATTCACCGCGATCGTCTCATTCCACGCCGCCGTCGAGAGCGACGCCAACGGTCCAGGAGCGCCCAAGATGCCGGCGTTGTTCACCAGCACGTCGCAAGTCCCGAACCTGCCGGCCGTCGCCTCTGCGAGGCACATGACGTCATCCTCGTCGGTCAGATCCCCGGCGTAGACCATGACGCGGTCGGGGAAGCCGAGCCGCTTGGAAACCTCCCTCAGACGGTCGGTTTCCAAATCCACGAGCACCACATTCGCGCCGGCTTCGAGGAACTCGCCTGCGATCGACCGCCCCAGGCCTCCTGCCGCGCCGGTCACAACCGCTACCTGCCCCTCGAAACCAGCCACCGTGCGCGCTCCCTGCATCGACTACTTGAGGACTGTCCGATTATTGTCCGACAGTTCACGTCGCGGCAAGGGGTGGGCGGGGGAGGTCAGGGCGGGGTAATTCGGATCGTGGGGGCCGGAGCGAGAGCTGCCGGCTCAAGGGCGATCCGCGGCGACCGCGCGGTGAGCCTGCAGGTAGCGAAGGTGCGTCACCATTGCGTCCTGGGCCGCGTCCGCGTCACCCGCCTCGATCGCCTTCACGATCTGCAAGTGCTGAAGCACGGTCTCGGCGCCGACCTCCTCCGAGAGATCGAGAAACCGCACAGGCATCGTCTGCTCATGCAGGGCCTGGACGAACGACCCCAGCACCCGATTGCCGGACGCGCGGGCAATCGCCGAATGGAAGTCGACGTCGAGCTGGGGCACAGACGGGTCCGTCACGCGGACCAACTTCTGGCGCTCGATGATCTCGTGCAGCTGGGCCAGGTCCCCCGGGCTACGGCGGCCGGCGGCCAGTCGGACTGCCGGGACCTCGAGGTACTCACGCACAGACTGCACCTCGTCGGCTCCGATGCTGCCGAGGCTGAGCAGGTTCTTCATGGACTCGGACAGGATCTCGCCGAGTGCTTCGTGGTCCACCGCCCGGACGAAGCTGCCGCCGCCCGCTCCCGGGACCTTCTCGATCAAGTTCTGCGTCGACAGCGAGCGCAGCGCTTCGCGCACCGTCGTTCTACTCACGCTGAACTGGCGCGCGAGTTCGGCCTCCGAAGGAAGGCGTTCACCACGCCTGAGCTCGCCATCAAGGATTGCCCGACGGATGCGGTCCTCCACCTGCTGACGCGGGCGCGCGACCGCGTGCCCGAGAGTGCGGGCCTCACCACTGGTCTCCAACGCAGGCCTCTCGTTTCCGGGGGGTCGACAAGTGTCCTACACCAGTCAACCTTCCAAGCGGAAGTCTAGCGGTTCCCACACGCCCGGCGGCAGGGTGGCGAAACCGCTCCTGGATCATACTTGCCCATCCGCCGAATGTTCGACATTATGGCGTGCGTACTGGTCTCCGCGTCGCGGGCGTGGTCGACTCGTCCCTAGGGAGGGCGTCGGAGGCGCCCTGCGCGATGAGGAGCAACAGCATGTCGGGTTTCCCGGATCTGGCCGGCCGAAGGGCCATAGTCACAGGTGCCAGCAGGGGGATCGGTCGAGCGATCGCGCAAGCGCTGGCAGCAGCCGGCGCAACGGTCGCAGTCGGCGGCCGGGACTCCGCAGCGCTGAGCGCAGTAGCGGATGACATCGCCGCTGATGGTGGCACCGCCCACCCACATGTCGTCGATGTCTCGGATCACGACTCCATCCAGCGCTTCGTTGCAGAGGCGGTGGACGACCTCGGCGGATTGGACCTCTTGGTCAACTGTGCGGGTGTGCTTGCGTCGGGTTCTCTCCTGGACGCCGGTGACGAGCCGTGGGCCTTGGCGTGGGGAACCAACGTCCTCGGCACGGTGCGGGTGACACGCGCCGCGGGGGCCTTCCTTACAGCCCAGGGCTCCGGTCGGGTTGTCAACGTCGCCTCGAACTACGCGTTCAAAGGCGTCTCCGAGCACGCCGCCTACTGCGCATCGAAGGCGGCCGTCGTCTCGTTCACGCGCAGCATGGCAGTCGAATGGGCGCGCTACGGCGTCCAGGTCAACGCCATCGCCCCCGGGTTCATCGCGACCGACTTCAACGCGAGCATCCGCGCGGACCCTGAACGGAGCGCCCGTGTGGTGAAGGCCGTGCCCGCGCGTCGGTTTGGGGCAGTCGATGACGTCGTAGCTGCAATGGGACCGCTGTGTGACCCCCACAGCACGTTTTTGACCGGAGCTGTGCTGACAGTCGATGGGGGAGAGACCGCGCGTTGAGCGGCCGAGCAACACCAACCCAATGAGGAGCGCATCGTGAGTTTGCAGGATACACCCGCCGCGGGCGAGCACCCGGGCATCCGCCCGGACAGCAGGCTGACCCCGGGGCTGGCGACCGCCTACGAGTCCAGCGGCCAGTGGACCTCTCAGACGCTGACTTCCCTGCTCGCCGACGCGGCTGCCGCACATCCCGACCTGACCGCAGCGGTTGACTCCGCTGGACCGGGTGGAAGCCGCCGCGCGATGACCTACGCCGAGCTCGACGCCTACGTCACCGATCTCGCCGTGGGTCTGCGAGCTCGCGGAGTCGCCGAGGGCGACTCCGTCGTAGTCATGCTGCCGAACTGCATCGAGTTCGCGGCACTCATCTTCGCCATCAACCGCGCTGGCGCTGTCTACACCGGTATCCCGGTTGCCTACGGCACCAAGGAGGTCGGGCACATCCTGGCCTCGACCGGTGCGAAGGTGGTGGTGACGCAGGAGCAGGTCGCCAGCGCCACCCCGTTGGCGGTTGTGCGAACCTCGTGTGGAGAGGCGACGCCGCTGATCGCGGTGCGTGGCGACTCGGGCCGGGTTGATGGTGAGATCGCGCTCGGGGACCTGGCCGACCCGTCCGCTGCCGCCGGCGTGCAACTCCCCACCGTGGACCCTCGCGCTTTGTGCCACGTCGGATTCACCTCTGGCACGACGGGTTCACCCAAGGGTGTCATGAACACCAACCAGACCCTGATCGCCGTGCTGCGGAACTGGTTGGCCTACTTCGGAGCAGAGAACCTTGGCGCCCCGATCGTCAACGCGGTGGTCTCACCGGTCGGCCACCACAGTGGCTTCCTGTGGGGAGTCCTGATGACCGCATACCTCAGGGGGACGGCCGCCTACCTCGAGAAGTGGAGCCCGGCAGCGGCCGCGTCCTTCCTGTGTGAGGAACGGGCCACGGTGTTCTTCGGCGCCCCGACGTTCCTCCAGGATCTGCTCACGACCGATCTCGTCGGTGACCCGCGCTGCGCGCTGCGCGCCGTCATCACGACGGGATCGCCGGTCCCACGTGCGCTCCCCAGCGCCGGTCGCAATGCCTTCGGCTGCTGGGTGGGCTCCGCCTGGGGAATGACCGAGATCGGCATCGGGGTATCCTGCCGACCCGGTATGTCTGAGCTCGAGCTCGCCAGTGACGGCCGGGCAGTGCCCGGCGTCGAAGTCCGCGTCGTCGGGGCGGACGGCGAGCCTGTAGACGCCAACAAGCCGGGACGGATGCAGATTCGCAGCGCAGGACTCTTTTTGGGTTACGAGAGTCTGCCCGACCGAACCCGCGAGGAGATCAATGCGGAGGGCTGGTTCGACACCGGCGACACCGCCCGCATCGACGAGAACCGGCTGGTCTACCTCGAGGGGCGCAGCAAAGACATCATCATCCGCGGAGGGGAGAACATCCCCGTGGTTGCCGTGGAAAGCGTGCTTTACACCCACCCTGATGTCGTCGATGTCGCCGTCGTCGGTGTTCCCGACGAGCGTCTCGGAGAGCGGGCCTGCGCTGTGGTGCACTCCCGCACTGATGGTCTGGCCCTCGCCGATCTCACCCAGCACCTCCTCGACAACGGCGTGTCCAAGCACTTCCTGCCGGAGCGACTGGTGCTGGTGCCGAGCCTGCCCAAGACGCCCAGCGGGAAGATCCGTAAAGTCGAACTCCGCGAGCAGTTGGCATCGGTGGAGACGGCAGCCCTATGACAGGGACCTGGGACCCCGCCCCGGTGCTCGCCCGACTTGCCGCGCTGCAGGGTCAGCAGGAACTGTGGCGGACCCACGAAATCATCGAGCCGGCCAGCGTATTCGGCCACACCCGCCTCAGCGGCGTACCAGCCGACCGACCCGACGTAAGCGACCCCAGGGGGGAAGGCTTCATCGACGCCCAGGACGTGCTGCCCAGCCTGGCCGCAGCCCTCACGATGCGCGCCGTACTCGGCGTCCTGCACGATCACCGCCTCGACCTGCCGTTCGACCACAATGTCCATGCAGCGCAATCCTTGGCATGGCACGCGCCCATCACCGTAGGTGCCTCGATCGAAACCCGAGCCTGGATCGGCGGCATCAAGGAAGGTGCCCGCGCCGTCTTCTTCGATGTGGAGACCGAGTCGCTCACCGAAGACGGCCAAATGTGTCTACGCGGCACCAGCACCCAGGCTCTGCGTCATGGGTGAGGTCCTTGTGCCCGCCCCTCTTATGTGGGAGCCGACGGCCAGCGTGCCTCGCGACTACGCTCAGGTCTCGGGGGACCGCAGTGCTGTGCACCTCGATGAGGCAGTGGCAAGCCGCGTCGGCCTGCCCGGCGTGATCCTCCACGGCATGTACGTCTACGGATACGTGGCCACCTATCTCGGGCGCCACGCGGTCGACCATGGAGGCCGCCTCGCCTCATTCGAATGCCGGTTCCAGGCGCCGATGCTCCCAGGAGCGCCCATCAACGTGCAGTTCGAGCGCGGCGACACCCAGGAGTCTGTGCGAGTCGAGGCTCGCCAGTCGGACCGCTCGGTCCTGTCCGGGGTCGCCGTTCTGACGCCGGACGGGTCGCACGACGCACCCTGAGCCTGGTGAAGACAGACGGAGTTGACCAATCAGCAAATGTCCAACATTATTAGGGGGTGACTTCCTTGGACACTAGCAATGGATCTGCGGTCGAGCCGTCGGGGCCTCTCGCCGGCGTACGCGTGGTCGACATGACCACCTCCTACGCTGGCCCCACCGCCGCGATGTACCTCGCCGACCTCGGAGCCACAGTGATCAAGGTGGAGCGCCCCGGCAGCGGGGACGACGCCCGGTCCTGGGGCCCGCCGTTCGTCGACGGGGCCTCGGCGTGGTTCGCCTCCGCCAATCGCAACAAGCAGTCGGTCGTCCTCAACCTCAGCGCGCCCGAGGGGCGCGAGGCGCTCCTGCGGCTGCTCGACACCGCGGACGTCTTCCTGCAGAACATGAACCCCGCCAAGCTCAACCGCATCGGAATCGACGGCGAGACCCTCCGGCGCCGCAACCCGCGACTGGTGTACTGCGCCATGTCCGGGTTCGGCCTCACCGGTCCCGACAGCGACCTGCCCGGATATGACCTCGTCGCCCAGGCGCGGTCCGGCCTGATGTCCGTCACCGGGGAGAAAGGCGGGACCCCCCAGCGAGTCTCGACCGCGCTTTCCGACGTGGCGACCGGGATGGCTGCGGCAATCGCCGTCAACGCGGCACTGGTCCGTCAGTGCCGCACCGGGCAGGGCGAAGTCATCGACGTGTCCTTGCTCGACACCGACCTCGCCTTGATGGCGCCGCGTGTTGCCGCGTTCTGCGCCGGCGAGCCGGAGCCGGCGCCCAGCGGCGGCACCGATTCGGTCTTGGCCGTGTATCAGCCGTTCGAGGCCGAAGACCGGACCATTGTGATCGCCATCGGCAATGACTCCATGTGGCAGCGGTTCTGCACCGCCATCCGACTTCCTGAGCTGGGTACGGACCCGAGGTTGTCGGACAATGCCGGCCGCCGTGCCGACCGCTCGCGAATCACCGAGCTGGTGGCACAACGACTCGCCACGAGGCCCGCAGCGGAGTGGCTCCGACTTCTCGCCGACGTGGAGGTGCCCGCTGCTTTCGTGCAGACCCTCTCCGAGGTCACCAAGGATCCCCAGGTCGTGGCACGCGGTGCGATCCTTCCTGTCCCGGGGTTCCACGACGACCTCGTCAGCATTCGCAGCCCGTTCCGCCTGGCCTCGCAAGAGACACCGCGCAACGAGCGGTTCCCCGCCCTGGGGGCGGACACCCGGACGACTTTGCTAGATCTGGGGTACACGGAGGAGCAGATCGACGAGCTCGCGGCAGCGGGCGCCGTCGGTCTGGCGGCAGCGGAGATCGCATCATGACCTCACCTGAGACCGTCATCGTCGAGCGGGCCGGCTCGGTCATGACCCTGACCATCAACCGGCCCCAGGCGTACAACGCGCTCAACGCCGAGGTCCTGAGCCGGCTGCATGCCGCAGTCCTCGACGCCGAGGCCGACCCCGCGATCCGCGCCGTCATCATCACCGGAAGCGGCGAGAAGGCATTTTGTGCCGGTGCCGACCTCAAGGAACTCGCCGGCATGAGCGCGGACCGCGCCCACGAGACGCTTCGCACCGGACAGCGGGTCCTGCGGGACATCGAGCGGGCGGCAATACCCGTGATCGCCGCGGTCAACGGCGTCGCACTCGGCGGCGGCTTCGAGCTCGTGCTCGCCTCGACATTCCCCGTGGTGTCGACCCAAGCATCCCTCGGGCTGCCCGAGTCCGGACTCGGCCTGATCCCCGGCTACGGCGGCACTCAGCGCCTGCCCCGCGTCGTCGGCGCCCCCGCCGCCGCGCATCTCATGCTCACCGGAGCGCGACTGGACGCACAGCGCGCCCACCAGCTAGGGCTCACCCCGGTACCCCCGATCGCCCCCGCCGACCTCATGGCCACCGCGTCGGCACTGGCGGAGAAGATCGCCGCCCAGGGACCGGTCGCCGTCCGCTCCATCCTCACCGCCCTCGAAGGCAGCCGAGACGCTGCGCTGGACGCCGGACTCCAGATGGAGACTGGCCTGGCAGCACTCGCCGTCGCGGGCACCGAGTCCGACGAAGGCATCGCCGCATTCCTCGAGCGACGACCGCCCCGATTTGCCGACCCCGCACCCGTACCCGGGGAGTCCGCATGAGCGTGGAGCGACTCGACATCGACAGCTGCCCGAAGGCCTATCTAGCCCTCCACGAGCTGCTCGACGAACCCGTCGTCGACGCCGGACTGAGCGGGAGGGAACTGGAGGTGCGCGCCCTCACGCGAGACGTCGTCTCCCGCGAGGTGGCACCGCGAGCGCACGACGTCGACCGCACCCACGCCTTCGCCCATGACAGCGTCCAAGCGCTCGCCCAGGCGGGTCTGATGGGTCTGATCTTCCCGCCGAGCCTCGGCGGAACCGGAGACACCAACGTCGCCTACGCCATCGCCATGGAGGAGATCACCGCCGGCTGCGCTGCCACGTCGCTGGTGTTCATGACGCAGACGCATGCGGCGTACCCCATCATGATCGCCGGAAGCGGCGACCTGGCACGGCGGTACATTCCCGGCCTGCTCGACGGATCGGTGTACGGCTCGCTGGCCATCACCGAACCGAATGCCGGCAGCGACGTGTCCAGCCTGCGCACCACTGCCCAATCCGTGGAGGACGGCTACCGGCTCAACGGGTCCAAGACCTTCATCACCACCGGTGACCGGGCCGGCGTCATCATCTGCTTCGCGACCACCGACAAGACCCTCGGTCGCGGCGGCGTCAGTGCCTTTGTCGTCAACGGCAGTTGGGACGGCGTCCGCCCAGGCCAGCCGTTCGACAAGATGGGCATGCACGGCTCCAGCACCGCCGAGCTCTTCTTCGACGACGTGCGCGTGCCGGCCGACCACCGCCTGGGTAAGGAGGGCGAAGGCTGGCGCGTGGTCATGAGCTCGGTCGTGAAGTCGCGGATCAGCGCAGCAGCCCAGGGCGTCGGGTTGGCCCGAGCGGCCTACGCGCGGACTCTGGCCACCTTGACCCGGATGCACGGCACGCGCCTACCAGACGAGCACCTCTTCGCACTAGCCGACCTACGCGGCCGCATCCTGCAAGGCAGGCTGCTCCTGCACGCGGTGGCCCGCCAGGTGGACGCCGCCGGTGACATCTCGACCGGGCAGATCGGGATGATGAAGCAGTCGTGCACCGACCTGGGCTTCGCCGCGGCGGTCGAGGCCACCCGAATCCTGGGTCCCTACGGCGACCTCGCAGTCCTGGGCGTCGAACGCTGCCTGCGCGACGCCAAGGTGACCCAGATCTACGACGGCACGAATGAGATCCAGCGGATTCTGATCGGCCGCGAGATCACCCGCGCGATGGAGGACTGGCATGACCAACCTGCACGGCAAAGTCGCGATCGTCACGGGGGCCGGCCGCGGGCTCGGCCGGTCGATGGCGGCAGCGCTCGTTGAGGCCGGAGCCTCGGTAACGGTCGCGGCGCGCACCGCTTCGGAGCTTGACGCGTTCGTCGAGGAAGCCAAAGAGGCCGGCGGTCAGGCGCTCGCATGCCCGACGGACATCACCGACGAGGCGGCGGTGGAGCGTATGATCGCGGCGACCGTGGAGACCTTCGGGCGCGTCGACGTGCTCGTCAACAACTCCGGGATCGTCGCGTCCACGCCCTTGCTTGACCAGTCGTCCGCCGAGTGGGACCGCGTCCTGGCGACGAACCTGCGCGGCACCTTCCTCGCCACCCGGGCGGCCGGCCGCCACATGGTGGCCCAGGGGGCAGGCAAGGTCATCAACATCGCCTCCAACTTCGCGCTCCAAGGCGTCGCCAACCATGCCGCCTACTCAGCCTCCAAGGCGGCTGTCATCGGGTTCACCCGCTCGATCGCGATGGAGTGGGCGCGCTCAGGAGTGCAGGTCAACGCGATCGCGCCAGGCTACTTCGCCACCCCGCTCAACGCCGAGATGCGCGAGGACGCCGATGCCATGGCGAAGGTCGTGCGAGCCATCCCGGCACGTCGCATCGGCGAGCCCGAGGAGCTCAAGCCGTGGCTGCTGCTGCTGGCCAGCAGCGCCTCGGACTTCATGACAGGAGAGGTCATCGTCATCGACGGTGGCCAGAGCGTCCGATGACCACGCCACAGCCCCAGCAAGGAGACCACGTGAGGAACGAGAGCAAGACCGTCGGCGTGCTCGGCGCCGGCACCATGGGCTCCGGCATAGCCGTCGTGATGGCGCGCGCCGGTCACCGGACCATCCTCTTCGACGTCAACGAGAACAACCTCAAGCGCGGCATCGACACCGTGCACGGCTTCTTCGACAAGAGCGTCCAACTCGGCAAGCTGGACGCCACAGCCGGGCAGGCGGCCAAGGACGCCCTCGTGGGCACCACCGACCTCGCTGACCTGGCGCCCTGCGATGTGGTGGTCGAGGCGGTCTTCGAAGACCTGCAGTTGAAGAAGGACATGTTCGGCCGCCTCGACGAGATCGTGTCGAACTCAACGCTGTTCCACACCAACACCTCGACGCTGTCGGTCACCGGCATCGCGTCCGGGTCGCGCCTGCCGGAACGGGTCGTCGGCACGCACTACTGCAACCCGGCGCCGCTGATGAAACTCGTGGAGGTGGCCGACGGACGGCACACCGCCGACTGGGCGCACAAGGCGACCGAGGAGTTCCTCCGCTCCCTTGGCAAGGTAAGCGTCGCCACCAAGGACCGTCCGGGGTTCATCGTCAACCGGTTCCTGATCCCCTGGGAGAACTCGTGCATCCGCGCGCTTGAGGCCGGCGTGGCCACCAAGGAAGACATCGACGCCGCGGTGCTCGGCGCCATCGGCCACCCCATGGGGCCCTTCCGCCTGCTCGACATCGTCGGCCTCGACATCCACCAGCAGGTCGCGACGCGGCTGTACGAGCAACTGCGCGACCCGCGTTTCTTCCCGCCGCCGATGGTCGACCGGATGGTCGCAGCCGGCGACCTCGGCCGCAAGACCGGTCGCGGCTTCTACGAGTACGACAACACCCGGCTCTTCGGATCCTGAAGGAGGCAGACGATGAATCAGTTCCACAGGATCGCGGTGGTAGGCCTGGGAACCATGGGCAGCGGCATCGCCCAAGTGTTCGCCGCGTCCGGCCGCGACGTTGTCGCCGTGGAGGCCGACCAGGCACGAGCCGAAGCGGGCATCGCTGCCGTCAGCGCCTTCCTCGACGGTAGCGTGGCCCGCGGCAAGGTCAGTGACGACGAGAAGCAGGCCACACTCGCCCGCGTCACCACCAGCACGTCGCTGAGCGACCTGGCCGACGTCGACCTCATCATCGAGTCAGTGACCGAGAACCTGGAGGTCAAGAACGAGGTCCTCGCCGGCATCGCCGCCGCCGTCGGTGACAACACTCCGATCGTCACCAACACCTCGGCGCTCTCGGTGACCGCACTCGCCGCCTCCCTGCCCAACCCCACGCGTGTCGCCGGACTGCACTTCTTCAATCCCGCACCGGTGATGCGCACCGTCGAGGTGGTTCGCGCCCTGCAGACGAGCCAAGACCTCGTCGACCGGCTCGTCACGCTCGTCGGCAGCATGGACGGCAAGCAGCCCATCGTCGTGAAGGACCGTCCCGGGTTCCTGATCAACGCGCTGCTTCTTCCGTACCTCAACGACGTCATCCAGGAGTACGACGACGGGCTCGCCACCGCCGAGGACATCGACCTGGCGCTCAATCTGGGGCTGGGGTACAAGTCCGGCCCGCTCGAGATGCTCGACATGATCGGCCTCGACGTGCACCTGCACGCCACCGAGAACGCGTACGCCGCCACGTCGGACGACCGCTACGCACCACCCCCGCTGCTGCGGCAGATGGTTGCCGCCGGCCACCTCGGCACCAAGAACGACAAAGGTTTCCGCACCGGAGAGAAGAACACGCGATGACCGCACCCAACTACGACGACATCCTCATCGACCGCGACGGCCCGGTTCTCACGCTCACCATCAACCGGCCGGACGCGGGGAACAAGCTTCGCCACCAGACCTGTCTTGAGCTGTTCGACGCTCTCCAGCGGTTCCGTCTCGACCCCGGCCTGCGCGCCGCAGTTCTTACCGGGGCAGGAGAGAAGTTCTTCTGCATCGGAGGTGAGCACGATCCGGTCACCGCGCTGGACCAGTCGCAGGTCCTGCCGATCGTCGACGTCTACCAGGCGATCGACACCATCCCCAAGCCCGTGGTGGCTGCCGTGAACGGGTTCGCGGTCGGCGGCGGCAACGTGCTCCACACCGTGTGCGACCTCACGATCGCCTCGGAGAACGCGGTCTTTCGGCAGGTCGGGCCCATGGTGGGCAGCTTCGACGCCGGCTACGGGACCTGGTACCTGGAGGACACCATCGGCCGCAAGCGCGCGAAGGAGATGTGGTACCTCAACCGGAAGTACTCCGCTGCCCAGGCACTGGAGATGGGTCTGGTCAACGAGGTCGTGCCCGTCGACGAGTTCCGTGACCGGGTCGCCACGGTGATGCGCGAAATCACCTCCCGCAGTCCGATGGCCATCGCCGGTCTGAAGGCTGCCTTCTCGGCTCGTCACAACGGCGTTTCCGGCCAGGCGCGGATGGCCCATGACCAGCAGCTGAGTCTCTACCTGCAGACCCGCGAGGCCCACGAGCTCAGTGACTCGTTCAGCGAGCGTCGCGAACCGAAATCCGAAAGCTTCTGGTCGTGAGCTGGCTCGGTCCCGCCCTCAACGAGGAGCAGCGCGACCTGGCGGCCATGCTGGACGCCTTTGCCCTCGATCGAAACGTGGTGTTGTCCGACGATGCCGATATCGTCAGTGGGCTCGCGAACGAGCTTGCTGAGCTGGGTATCTGGACGCTCGGTACCGACGAGCGGCACGGCGGCGGGGGAGCCGACCGCGTCACCACGGCTGTGGCGATGGAGCGACTGGGACGTGCGTGGCCTGCCCTCGGCTGGGCGGCCACCCAGGCACACGTGGCGGTCGACGTCCTGAGCGGCGACGACCGGTTCTCCGACCTCGTCGCCGCTGTGCACACAGCTGCCGCGGCGATCGCCGTCGTGGACGCGACGTCGCGGCAGGTGCGACTAGTCTGCTCCGCCGAGACGATCAACGGTTCGGTGGACCGGATCGACCCGGCCGCTGAGGCTCCCTACCTGCTCCTGCTCGGCGACGACGACACCGCGGTGTTGGTCGGACCGGAGGCGATGACCACCCGGCCGGTGGAGCGGACCGGGCTGGGCGGCGCCCTGACACGATCGGTGCAGGTCGCGGTGCCGGCAGATGCGGTTCATCGACTGAACGATGTCGACGTCGCCGCGGCGCGGACACGACTGCGCCGAGGTGCTGCGGCGGTCGCCGCCGGGATTGCCGGGGGCGCTGCCGACGCCGCGGCCGCCTACGCCGCCGACCGCCACCAGTTCGGCGGCCCCCTCACCGACTTGCCGACCGTGCGGCAGTCGCTGCTGGACCAGGCCACGCGGACCGCGGTAGCGCTGGCGGCTGCGCTCGGCGCGGATGAGGGCTCAGTGCAGACATTGGCCGCGATGCGCCACGCCTGCGACGCCGCGATCGAGGTAGCCGCCGCGGCTCTGCAGTCTCATGGCGGCTACGGCTACCTGACCGAGTACCCCGCTGAACGGTACCTGCGAGACGCGGTCTCACTTCGCGCGGCAACAGACACCCAGGCGGCCGCCGCCCTCACCGCCCGGACCCTCGTCGGTCTGGGTCCACTCCATAAGGACAAGGCAGCATGACCGGCTCGCACCCGCAGCTCCCCCTGCACGGCGTGAAGGTCCTGGACCTCTCCACCCTGCTGCCCGGGCCCCTCGCCACCTTGATGCTGGCCGACGCAGGCGCCGACGTCGTCAAGCTTGAACGGCCGGGCCGCGGGGACGAGATGCGCACCTACGAGCCGCGCTTCGGAGAAGCGAGTGCGAACTATGCGGTACTCAACCGTGGGAAGCGGGCATACGCCGTCGACTTCAAGGACCCCGCCCAGCGCGACCGTGTACTCGAGCTAGCCGCCGAGGCCGACGTTGTGCTCGAGCAGTTCCGGCCGGGCGTCGCCGACCGGCTCGGCTTGGGATACCAGCACGTGCGCGCCGTCAACCCCGATGTCATCTACTGCTCCATCAGCGGCTATGGGCCGACCGGTCCTCGGGCCACCCGCGCCGGCCACGACCTGAACTATCTCGCTGAGTCCGCCCTGCTAGGAGTGGTCACCGACAGCACGGGCTCACCCAGCCTGCCCATGACCGTGCTCGCCGACATTGCCGGCGGCACCTATCCCGCGGTCGTCAACATCCTGCTTGCCCTGCGACAGCGAGACGTCACCGGTGACTCGGTCCACCTGCAGGTCTCGATCACCCACAACCTGCAGGTTCTCGCGTACGGCTACTTCGCCACTCATCAAGCCGGCGGAGGCTGGCCTCGCCCCGGCGCCGAACTGCTCACCGGCGGCAGCCCGCGATACCACGTCTACGAGACCGCAGACGGCCGTCATGTTGCCTGCGCGGCGCTGGAGCAGAAGTTCTGGGACCGACTCGTCGAGCTGGTGGAACTCGACCCGAAGCTCCACGACGACCACGGCCAGGAGCAGGCCGTGATCAGTGCGCTGGCCGAACGGTTCGCCTCCGAGCCTGCCGATCACTGGCGGTCCGTACTCGATGCTGAGGACGTGTGCACCGTCGTCGTCGCGACGTGGGACGAGGCGGTTGAGGCGAATCTCGTCGACATCGACGCGCCCGAGCGGGTGTCTGCACCTGGCACGCAGGACTCGTTCGGCACCCTGCCCAGCCCCATCTCGCCGACGTTACGCCAACCTCCCGGCACAGTGCCGTACCCCGCACTCGTCGATCTGGGCGACGAATCGCCCTGGTCCTGACGCACGATCAACCGAAGGAGACATCCATGCGTGCTGCACTCGTCAAGGAGTTCGGCCCTCCGTCCGGCCTCGTCGTCGAAGATGTGCCCGATCTGGTGCCAGGCCCGGGCGAGGTCGTGATTGAGGTCGGTGCGGTCAGCGTCAACTTCCCCGACATTCTCGTCGTCGAGGGCACCTATCAGAACCTTCCAGAGCGGCCATTCAGCCCCGGCAAGGAAGCGGCCGGACGCGTGAAGGCGGTTGGGGAGGGCGTCGAGCGGGTCCGGATTGGTCAGCGTGTCCTGGCGCTGGTCGAGTTCGGCGGCTACGCCGAGCAGCTGCGCGTCCCTGAGGAGCTGGTCATGGAGTTGCCTGACGGCATGTCCTACGAGTCGGCGGCCGCCTCTGGCCTGGTCTACTCCACCGCCTACTTCGGGCTGCTGCGCCGCGGCCAGCTGAAGCCGGGGGAGACCGTTCTGGTCACCGGCGCGGGAGGAGGCGTCGGCTCTGCCGGCGTTCAGCTCGCCAAGGCGTACGGCGCGCGGGTGATCGCGTTGGCCCAGGATGCCGCGAAGGCGGAGCTGGCCCGCCAGCAGGGTGCGGACGTCGTGCTCACCTCCACGCCGGAAACGCTGCGCGATGACCTTCTGGCGGCCACCGACGGCAAGGGCGTCGATGTGGTCCTCGAGATGCTCGGCGGTGACTTCCTCACCCAGATCATCCGAGCGACCGCCTGGGAAGGCCGCATCGTCATCGTCGGATTCGCCTCGGGCGGTCAGGACCCCATCAAGCCGGGACATGTCCTGGTCAAGAGCATCAGCATCGTGGGACTCCAGAGCAGTGACTACCGCGATCGGATGCCGGGCCTGATGCGCTCGACGATGGCCGAGGTGTTCCATCTGTTCGTCGAGGGGAAGGTCAACGCAGCGGTCGACACGACGTTCCCGCTTGAGAAGGCCAGCGATGCCCTGCAGTACGTCAAGGACGGCCGGGTCAAAGGCAAGGTCGTATTGACGACGGGCCTGGGCTGAGCCTCATTCAGCGACCTAGCCGAAACGATCCGTGCGGCCGCTGTTCCGCACCATGAAAGGACTCCACGGGTGACCGCCTCGTTTCTCTATTCCGCCGTCCGTACGCCGTTTGGCCGTTTCGGCGGCGCCCTCGCCGAGGTGCGTCCCGATGACCTAGCCGCAGCCGCGCTCACGGGGGTACTCGGCACGGCGCCGGCGCTAGACCCCGCACTGATCAGCGATGTGATCTACGGCAACGCCAACGGCGCCGGCGAGGACAACCGCAACGTCGCGCGCATGGCAGTGTTACTCGGCGGGCTGCCCACGTCGGTGCCCGGCTCCACAGTAAATCGGCTTTGTGGCTCGTCTTTGGACGCGGCGATGACGGCGTCCCGGATGGTTGAGGCGCGTGACGCCGAGGTTGTCGTGGCCGGCGGTGTCGAGTCGATGACACGGGCGCCATGGGTGCTCCCCAAGCCCAATCGCGGTTATCCTGCGGGTGATGTCAGCGCCGTCTCCACCACGCTGGGGTGGCGGCTGGTCAACGACCGTATGCCGAAGGAGTGGACGGCCTCCCTAGGTGAGTGCAACGAGCAGCTGGCTAACAGGTATGCCATCTCCCGTCAGCGGCAAGACGAGTTTGCGGCGCGCTCGCACCAGCTCGCCCACGCCGCCTGGGAAGCCGGGTTCTACGACGATCTGGTCTTTCCGGTCGAGAACACCGGGCTGTACAAGGACGAAGGCATCAGATCTAATTCATCCTCCGAGACGTTGGCCGGGCTAAAACCCTCGTTTCGACCCGATGGTTCCATCACGGCAGGCAATGCATCGCCTCTCAGCGACGGGGCAGCCGCCCTGATCATCGGGTCGGAGAGAGCCAGGTCGCTCATCGGTTCTGACCCGGTGGCCCGCTTCGCCGGCCGGGGAGTCCATGCGCTGAATCCGCAGGACTTTGGATTCGCACCGGTCGAAGCGGCCAATGTCGCTTTGGCGAGGGCAGGGATCGGCTGGTCCGATGTCGGCGCGGTCGAACTCAACGAGGCCTTCGCCGTGCAGTCGCTGGCTTGCATCGACGCCTGGAAGATCGACCCCGACATCGTCAACACCAAGGGCGGGGCGATCGCGATCGGGCACCCGCTTGGGGCCTCCGGTGCACGCATTCTCGGCACGCTTGCCCGACGCCTTGCCTCCGAAGGGGAGCGCTGGGGTGTCGCAGCCATCTGCATCGGCGTAGGACAGGCCCTCGCCGTCGTACTGGAAAATGTCATCAGCGCAGGAGAGTGGTCATGACGCAGTCCAACAGCGCCCCGTCAACGGTGGGGGTGTACGGAGGCGGACGCATGGGCGCAGGCATCGCACACGCGTTCCTGCTGGCCGGCGCGACAGTGCGGATCATCGAAACCTCCGACGACACCGTCCAGACCGCCCGCGACCGCGTGGAAAGCAGTGTGGCGAAAGCCGAGCAACGCGGAAAGCTCCCTGCGCCCGCGACCGAGCTCCTCTCGAGGCTGATCGTCACCACGAACGACGCCCAGCTGCAGGCGTGTGCCCTCGTGATCGAGGCAGTCCCAGAGGACATCGACCTCAAGCGGCGAGTGCTGCGCAATGTGGAACACGTGGCGACGGATGCCGTCCTCGCTACCAACACCTCCAGCCTGCCGATCGATGATCTCGCTCGAGACCTAGCCCGACCGGAGCGCTTCGTCGGTCTACATTTCTTCAACCCTGTGCCGGCCAGCGAGTTGGTGGAGGTCGTCGTCGGCGCCAAGACCTCACCGGACCTCGTTGCGGATGCGCAAAACTGGGTGACCGCCCTTGGCAAGATCGCGATCACGGTGCAGGACTCGCCAGGGTTTGCCAGCAGCCGACTGGGGGTGGCCCTTGCCCTGGAGGCGATGCGGATGCTGGAGGAGGGAGTCGCGTCGGCAAGCGACATCGACACAGCCATGATGCTCGGCTACAAGCACCCCCTCGGTCCCTTGAAAACGACCGACGTCGTCGGGCTCGACGTTCGGCTCGCCATCGCCGAACACCTTGCTCGCGAACTCGGAGATCGCTTCGAACCTCCCAACATCCTGCGCGGGCTGGTTGCTGAAGGACAACTGGGTCGCAAGACAGGCAAGGGTTTCTACAACTGGTGAGCCCCGCTCCTGCCCGACCAGAAGCTCGGCTCCTCGCCGTCGATGGACTTGGCTGAGACGCCTGTTGGGCTCGTAAATTCGGTTCGGTGGCTGTGACGTGCGGCTTTGTGCGAGGTCTGCCCAATCGGGGCGGCGACGATCCAAGGTATGGCATGTACCGCTCGGAAACCCGGTTCTGGCCTCTGAGGTGCGGTTTTGTGCGGCCCAGCCAGCCGGTCGAGGGACATGGTGGCGGGCATGTTCCTGTCCTTCGGGTACCTGATCTTGTGTCAGATCCTGCGGCTGGCGGTCCAAGGCATGCGCGGCGAGCGGTCCAAGGACGTCGAGATTGTCGTCCGACGTCATCAGGTCGCGGTGCTACGCCGCCAGGTCGCACGCCCGGACCTCGAGCCCGTCGACCGGTTGGTGCTGTCAGCCCTGTCTCGGCTGCTGCCTCGGTCCCGCTGGTCGACGTTCTTCGTTACCCCGGCCACCTTGCTGCGGTGGCACCGTGAGCTGGTCGCCCGGAAGTGGACCTACCCGAAACGACGGCCCGGGCGCCCACCGATACGGGCGGAGATCCGCGCCCTGGTGCTGCGCCTGGCCCGGGAGAACCCGACCTGGGGTCACCGCCGGGTGCAGGGCGAACTATTCAGATTGGGTTATCGGGGTCTGTTGCATTGCCCGTGTCCAGGGATCGAGGCAGGCTTGACGGGTGCAACTGTCGAGCCGTCGTCGCCCTTGGATGCCGCCGAAGTCGGCGTTCAGCGGGTTCCGATTCCCCACCGAGGTGATCGTCGTCGCGGTCCGCTGGTACCTGCGCTACAACCTCTCCTACCGGGACGTGGAGGAACTCCTGGCTGAGCGCGGTGTCGAGGTCGACCACGTCACCGTGTTCCGGTGGGTGCAACGGTTCACGCCGTTGCTGGCCGACGCGGCCCGGTTCGCTCGCCACTCCCCGGGTGACCGGTGGTTCGTCGACGAGACCTACGTGAAGGTCAACGGGGTTTGGCGGTACGTCTACCGGGCGGTCGACCAGCACGGGCAGGTCATCGACGTGCTCGTCTCGGCCCGCCGTGATGCCGCCGCAGCCCGGCGGTTCTTCCAGCGTGCACTGTGGGTACTGAAGGTGACGCCCACCGAGGTGGTCACCGACGCCGCTCCGGTCTACCCCGCGGTGCTCGACGACCTGATCCCCTCGGCCTGGCACCACATCGAACGGCACGCGAACAATCCGATCGAGGCCGATCACAGCCAGCTCAAGCACCGGTTACGACCCATGCGTGGGCTCCGGACCGACTCAACCGCACAGGTGATCATCGCCGGACACTCGTTCATACAGAACCTCCGCCGCGGACACTACGAACTTGGACTCGACACCGCACCCAAGCTCCGCATCGCCACGGCGTTCAGCGAACTCGCCCGGGTGATCTGACCGCAGACCCGACCCCAGCCTGATGCGTCTCCCGATCAGATAATGCAACGGCACCCCTCCGCCGAGAATGATCGGGACGAGCGCGTTGCGGATGTCGCCGGGGCTTACCTGCTGGGTGGTGGGGATCGACACCGAGCGGGCGTTGCGGCCGTCGACGTCTTGGATGGCGGTGGTGAGCTGTCGGCGCGGCCGGAGGTTCGCGCCGAGGTTGAACTCCGCGGTGGCGAGTTCACGCCCGTCGAGGAATGCCAGCATTCGACGGGCCGGCATCGCGGGTAACGCCAGTGGGCGTAGCTCTCCGCTGGTCAGGGCGAACGCCGTGTACGTCTCGCTGGTGCCGCTGGTTTGCCCGAGCAGGAGCGCCTGTCCGTCGGTGGACCACTGCCGCAGTTCGTACCCGGGCGGGGCCTTCGGCTGTAGGGGCGCACCGGCGTGACGATCGGTGTAGCCCTGGACATCCTCGTCATGCCCGCTGATCGCGTTAGCTACGACGGTGGTCAGCAGACAAGCCGATGAATCTCACCCAGCAGGAGTGGGTACGCGTGAGTCCACGGGATGCGCTCCTGCTCGAGCAGTATTCCGGACGAATTGGCGTCCGCATGCTCGACCAAGTGCGTGTACAGGTCCTGCTCATCTTCGTCGAGGTTCGGCAGGGTTCGACGTTGCGGGCTGGCGCCGTCGACGCTGAGGTCGGCGAACAAGTCGAGGGTTTCGCGGTTCATCATGACCGTCGTCACGGCGATGCCGTAGCCGCGGAGGTCGTTGACAAACTGCAGGCCGGCCGCATCGATATCACCCCAATAAAGCACTCGGGTGGCTGCTCGTACCCAGTCGACGCGGGCGTAGTGCAGGACGCTGAAGCCCTCGCCGTGCAGTACCACGGTGTCGGGCAGGTCGTCGGTCAGTGCGTAGCCGGTCTCCTTGTTCTCGAGGATGACAACGATGCGCGGCAGGTGCGGCCAGGTGTTGAGGTCGTCGATGCCGGCGGCGAAGTGCCGCATGCCGGCGACTTGGGCGCGCAGATCAGGGTCGAGTACGGCCACCTGGACGAGGTCGGGCGGGATGCGTAAGCCGAGCCGGCGGTGCAGACGCAGTCTGCGTTGACCGTCGCCGTCGTCCTGCGCCGGCTCGGTGTCGTCGTCGCCGAGCATGGCCAGGACGAGGTGGGCATGACGCATGAGCCACTTGGTGTTGATGCCCTTGATCGGTAGTTGGCGCAGCAGCAGGCCGGAGGTCGGGTTCGCGTTGAGCCACTCGACAGTATTGGCCAAGCGGTCGAAGTCCGGTGGGTCGAGGTCGGTGATGCGCCGGATCAGCCTGTCGAACCGCGCGAGGGGAAACCGGCTCTGCAAGTTGATCAACCGGTGCCCGCAGCGGCGCCACGTCTCGGCCGTCTCGGTGCAGGCCGCCGCAGCGTCGGCCGGACCATCGAGGATTAGGGCATGCGGCATGGAATGCAGGCCGGTAGGAAACCTTACGTTCTGGTGGTGGACGGTGCCCGGCCCGCGGTATTCCTGCCACAAACTGGCCCATTCGTGGCAGGCGACCGGGTCGGCGGATCGTTCCGCGGTCGTGGGCGGCTGCAGGGACACGCGCATTGGCCAGGTGCCGTCGCCGCGGGCCCAACGGGGGTAGTCCTGGTCGAACCGGCGCCGCAGCAGTGCGGTGATCTCGTCAGGCTGCCGCACGGACCGCCCCTTCGAGTTCGGTGTCGCGGCGGGCGGCGAGGTCACCGAAGGTGGCGTATGCGGCGTTGGAGTGGGCGCCGTCGGGCATGATGCGTTTCTCGACCAGGACGGCCTGACCGATGAACGGTTCGACGATGCCGGACATGCGGATCGGCGCCGCGATGATCATTTGGAAGCCGAACTCCTCGAACACGGCGAGGGCCTGCGCGGCGTAGGTTTCGTCGGATTTGCTGAACGCCTCGTCCAGCATGAGCGGTGCGAACCGGGGTCGGCCGTCGGAGTTGTCATCGGCGAGGTTGTAGCTCAGCGCGGCGGCGAGGCAAAACGCGACCAGTTTCTCCTGTTCCCCGCCGGAGTTGGAGGCGGTGTTGTGGTAGGTGAAGATGGTGATGCCGTCGGTGTTCTCCTCGCGTCCGTAGAAGGTGTAGCTGATGCGCACGTCCAAGACGTTGGTGCGCCAGCGACGTGCTTCGCTGCTGGAGGCGGTGAACCGGGTCATAAGCTCGCGAACGCGCCGAAACTGCGCGATCGAGGCAGCGGGGTCGCGGCGAGCGGCTGGGGCGTGACGGAGCAGGTCGTCGACGGCTTTGCGGAAGTCCTTGACCTCGGCCGGCGGGTTGGCTTTATAGGCGATCTGCAGGTTGGTGCCGGGGTTGAACTCGGCGCGGCGCAGCCCGGCGTTGACCATGTCGATGCGGCGCCGGATTTCCTCGGTGGCTTTCTCGATGGCGCGTTGCAGCAGACCGATGGAGGGCACCATGTCCTCGCTGATCATCTGCTGGAACTTGGTCATCGCGTCCGGGAGGCGGCGTTCGGCGATCTCCTCGTAGAGGGCAGCGAATGATCCGCCGGATTGTTCAGCGTCACCGCTGGTATCCGGCGCGCTGTCCGGCCACCGTTCGAGGAACCGCTCGATCGCGTTTCTGACCTTGGACAGCGCGAGCTTGCGGTCCTGCAATGCGGTGTCTCTGCGGTGGCTCAGTTCCGACCGTAGAGCGCTGCGAAGGTTGCTGATCGCGTCCACGGTCGCCGTGACATCCAGGCTCGCTCGTACCTCGTCGAGGTAGGCATGATCGTCGGTATTGTCGATGATGCGGGGCTTACGGTCCTCGGCCTCGTAGATGTCGACCAGCCGGGTCTGATTCCTGCCGTGATCTTCGATGGCGGTCCGGGTCCGCGAGCAGGCGTCGGTGGCGGCCTTGTATTCGCGTTCCGCGTCGTCGCGCTGGCGTTCGAGTCGTTGCAGGTCGACGTTGTCGGCTTTCAGCGCTTCAATGCGTTCCTCCAGCTCGCGGACTGTCCGCACCGCTGAGGCGTGGTCTACCTGGCTCCACATCGTGTATGCGGCGAGCTGGGTCGCCGCCTCGATCATCGCGTCGAGTTGCCGGTACTGCCGCTCAAGCTTTCGCGCGTGACTGTTGGCCTCCTTGGTGTCCTGTTGGAGCTGGTCGACCTCTGCCTCAAGTGCGGCGCGTTTGGCGGCGGTGTTCGCCCCGAGGATGTACGCCGACGGGCTGGTGACCTCGGGACGATCGTCCTTGCGGTAGTGGTTGCCGGGCAGCTTGACCGTTCCGCGGACCGTCACGGCACGCCGGTGCGGTTCCAGATCGCTCGCCGTCTCGACGCACACGTGATCGAACTGCCGCACGAGCTGCGCGGACAACCATTCGCCGCTGGGGTGTTCACGGTCGACGGTGAGCTTGCCAGCAAGGGTTTGCGGTCCTGGTGGCGGCTGGTGCGACGATACGGCGGTCACGGTGCTGTGTTCCACGATGGCGCGCATGTTGTGCTCGTCGATGAACCGGCCGACGACGTCCTTGTGGGCTTCCGGTACCAGTAGCCGCAGCCCGAAGTTGCGCAGCACCTTTTCGGCGGCGGGCCGCCATCGTTCCTGCCCGTCGGCGATGTCGATCAGCTCGGCTGCGTAGGCTAGGTCCGCGACCGGTACGCCGGTGCCGGCGGCGATTTCCTCCCGGACGCGAATGGGGTTCGGTGGAATGAGTGTGCGGGCCGATTGCAGGGCGAGCAGTTCTTTCTGTTTCGCCTCGAGCGCTTCCGTGGTCTTCACTGCGACGCCGAGGGCACGCGTCCGGATAGGCTCGTCGCGTTGCAGCTCGTCGGCGGCGGTTCTCTTGATGGCATCGAGCTGGCCGCGGAGGGTGGTGAATGAGTCGTCGTCGTGGGGGCAGGGGCGTTGCAGACGGGTCACGTATCCGCTGTAGATGCGGTACGCGTCGCGCCGGTGTGCCGCTTCGACGCCGGCCAGCTGCAGTTGCGATTGCAGGTTTTGCAAGGCGGTGCTGCTTTGCCGGTATTGATCATCGAGGGAGCGGAACGCCTCGTACTTGCGCCCTTGTTCGTCTTCTTGCTCCGAGAGTTGCTGGTCGAGGGCGGTGATGACCTGGTCGAGACGCTCGAGTTCTGCGTCGAGCAGCTGCAGGTGCACGCCTCGCAGGTAGTGATCGACGGGGGTCCCGAGCAGGTGGGCGGCGCGTTCGCTGATGGTCCCGGACTCGTGGAACAGCGTCCAGTTCGCCGGAACCTCGCGCAGGATCTGCGCCTGCGCGTGGGCCCGGCTCGCGGTCTCGTATGCCTCGTTTAACGGGGTGAAGGCTTCCACCACCCGTTGGGCGGCGGCGAACGTGTCCGGCTCATCCAGCATGTTCTCGCGGATGAACAGGTTGAGGTCGCCCACGTTCTTCATCGCCTTGGCCTTGCCGAGCAGGGCCAGGCCGGTCTGCGACCCGCCGAGGCCGACGCGTTGCGTCAGCGCGTTCATGTACGAGGCCTGGCTGGGAGGGTAGTGCGCCGGGTAGGCGGTCTTGAGCCACTTCGTGTCGAACTCCCGGTCCGCCCACTCGCGTAGCAGACTGATGTCGAAGTGCCCGTCGTGCAGTTGATACATCGGCTTGAGTGCGGAGCCGTCGTTCTCCACCCCGGAGAACCAGCGCACGACCACCGCGGTCGTCACGGCGCCGAGCCCGTTGTCGTAGGTGGCGGCGACCGCCGACCAGGTCGGTTTTCCTCCGCGCAGGTATTGCACCTGCGACATGTCGTTCTCGTCGCTGGTCTGCGACCACGCGCCGCGCACGTAGTCGGCCACGCTGCGGGTGCTCTGCTTGGCTCCGCGGGCGGTCAGGTCGGCTGAGGCGTTGAACCGCTGATCGTGGGTCGGCAGCAGAGCAATCGAGTGGGCGTCCATCAGTGACGACTTGCCTGAGCCCGACGGGCCGGTCAGCAGCACACCGCGCTCGTCGATCGGCAGATCCTTATAGCCGCAGAACGTGCCCCAGTTGACGACTTGTAGCCGGACCAGCCGGAACTGTCCAAGGAACACCGTCCGGGCACTCGAGATGTTACGCATCGACAGCCTCGCTGTCCTCCGGGCCGGACGGCGCCTCCCCGCGGGCGATCGCGGTGTAGCGCTCGTGCAGGGCTTGTACCTGCTGGGCGTTGAGGATGGAGGTGATCACGCCGTAGATGAGGTAGCGGCTGGTTCCCTTGATCGGTTTGATGATGGCCGCCTCGTCGAGAGCGTTGATCGCGGCGCGGACCCTCTTGACGAAGCCGGCCTCGTCGGTGTCGTCGGTGCGTTTGTAGGCCAGCATGTGATCGATCATGTCTGCGGTCTCGACGACGGGCTCGTCCGGTGCGAGTACATACTGCTGATAGAGATAGAGGGCCAGCGCGCTCGCCGCGAGACTCAGCGTGCGGGACCGCAAAATCGTCCGGCTTCTTGGGCTCGGATCCTCCGCCTGCCGGGTGAAGGCGTATCGATATTCCCGGTTGACTTCCAAAATCAGTCCCAGCTCGGACAACCGGCTGCGCAGAAGACCCTCGTACTGCAGCACCACGGGCCAGTGGTGCTTGTTGCGGTCGCTCAGATGCGGCGCGGCGACCAGTTCCTGCAGCGCCCAGCACGCCTCGGCAGGCAGTTCGCTGGTGTCGCCATCGAATCGGGCCGGCCGTTCACCGCTGTCCACGTGCACGCCCACAGCCTCGCCAGGCGCGTCATCGAACACCGCCACGGCGTCCAGCAGCGGCGGACTGGCCGGTTCCGGGTTGGGGAACAGCCCGGCGCCGAACACCTCATCGAAACGGGGCTGTGAACGATCAGGCATCGCCGATCCCTTCCATCAGGGCTGGCTGGGCAGACAACAGACGCCGGCGTGACAGGTGCGGCGACGGATCGGGAATCGGCTCGCCGAACACCAGGTACGGGACGTTGATCTCGCGCAGACCGCGGCCTGTGTGCGCCATCACCAGCTCGCGGGCGTCAGGGTCCACGTCGCCGAACCGCGTCGCCAGCGACCACAGGCCGATGATGTCGCCGGCCCGCGGCCGGGGTAGGAACTGCAAAACCTCATGCAGGGTGGCGACCCCGCTGTGCGCGTCCATCGCCGCGTGCGCCGCCGCGCGTAGCGCCGCCCAGTCGATCGCCTCGCGGCCGGCAAGCGCCGAGGGGTCGATGTCGAACTCGTCACCGGAGTCGACGACCGGGTCAGCCAGCAGCGGTGTACCGGGGTGAAGCCGTAGCCGGCCCACCGACCTGGCGTTGACGCCACTCATCGGGACGACGAACCCGATATCACGGCCGCCATGGGTCCGCTGAAACGCCTCGGCCGCGGCGGCCTGGGCTTCGCTGACCTTGGTGCGCATGCTGCGGTAGTGGGCGGCGTCTCCGCCGCGGACGAAGTTGCTGATCCGGCGAAACGCCACCGCCCGGACGCCTTCGACCTCCTGCACCCGCCGCCACATCGCCTCGATGAATCCGGTGAGCGCGTCGCGCAGATGAGCGGGCAGGCCCGTGACCCGTTCGGTGATCTCGGTGATGTCTGACTCAAGTTGCGAACGTTGCGACGGTGTGGCGATCACGGTGGCGAAGGCCCGAAACGCCAGACCGTCCGGCGACTCGGCGATCACATCATGGCCGTCGAACATCTGCTGCAACGTCCCGGCGAACTCGGCGGGATCGTCGGTGAGACTCTGCCTAAGCAGCGTCGCGGTGTTGGCGTGCATGCGCTCGCCGTACCGGCCGATGTCCGCCGGGATACGGTCGATCAACTGCGCGACCGCGGCGACCTTGTCCACCAGCTCGCGATGATTGACCGTCAGGATCTCGCCGCGGTCCAGCGCGTCGAGCTGCTCCCGCAGCGCCGCAATCTGCTCCTTCAGCGCACGCCGGCGAACCACAGGATCTGGGTTGGCCTCGGTCGCGATCTGGCGTATGTCACCCATGACCATGGCCAGCGCGGACTCCGTGGCCACGGAGCTGTGCCGGTGAAGGGCCCGCATCTGCCGCACGGCCTGGCTGGCGCCCGACGTCAGCTGATACCGCTCGATGCGAGTGGCCGGGTCGACGCTGCGATGCACCCAGCCCCGCTTGGTCCACTTCGTCAGCAGGTGTTCCGCGTCCAGCGTCGGTGCCTCGGCGTCGTCCGGCTCTCGGGAGGGTGTAACGCCGCGCAGCAGCGCCGGAAGATCCGCATTCATGTCCGCCGCGAGCGACTGCCCGTTGACGATCTGGCCCTCACCGAGATGCGCAGCCATCAGCGAGAGATAGAGCAGGGCGTCCGATGATCGCAGCAAAGACATGGTCACATCGGCGGTCGCATTGCTGCGGAACTCGTGAAGCAGCTGCTCGGCGCTCCGACTCGCCAGTGCTTCCACCCCCTCGAACACGCGCCGCGACCAGGAGACGACGGCCATCGACAGCTGTAGCGACTACTTCACGCACTGTAGGGCAGGGGTGCGACATTGCGATGCCCACCGATAGGACGATTTGGTCCGGCGAATCCGAGCGCGGACCTGACCCGCGAGAACGCGATGCACACGAACCCGAGGTCCGTTCACGTGCGGCCGAAGCCTGCACCACTTACGGCTACCGGCTGATCCACCTCCCGACCGCGACATCGGTCGAGATCCACGACGACAGCGGCTGGCCGCCGCAATTCCGGGAGGAGTTGCTGTCCACCGAAAGGCGAAGCACTGCGGCGACGAAGAACGCTCCTATCGGCCGGTCTGGCGTGGAACCTTCACTGACCGACCTCGAAAAGCAAGGGCATCAGTCTGGCAACCGCAGCCGTACGCCGAGATCACTAGCGACCTGTTCTCCATCCAGCCGGTGTTCCTGCACGTTCCCGCCGGCACCCGATACGGCTCTGGCCATTGGGCAACACACCTGCAGTTGGCAAGCTCAGCGGACGCCGACACGCCGTCGGTGCTCACCTGGCGCTCAGGCCTGCGGCCCGGTCAGATCGCCGGCCATATCGAAGCGCTCCGCCTGGCCGCTGCCGGCACACGTACTGATGAAGCGAGCGCTAATTACGCCACCATGGCCCTCGGCGGGGCGGTCCTCGAGATGCACCGGCGACACCTCTGCATTCGATGCACATCGACAGTATGTTCGTGCCGGCGAGGCCAGATTACGTCGCGGCCTGACAGAGAGCCCGCCAGGCATGGGGGAGTACTTACCCCGTCGGGCTCAAGAGTGAAGGGGGTTCCGCGCACCAGTATCTAGAGATGGTCCTGACGGACTGACGCCGCCCACCCGGAGAGGCTCCAATTGACCCGGCCATCGGACCGCTGTCCTGCTCATGCTGCTTGGCTGGGGTGCAGCGGGATGCTTTACCCCTATCGTCGTAGTGGTCGCCGGTCAGGAGCCGTGAGGCCAGCGCCAGCGGAGCTCACTTTCCGGGCGGGCCCGGCTTCCACCGGCAGTCGGGTGCTTGTACAGCTCGATTGGGCCTTCTCGAGTATTGGGGGCCAGATCACGCCGTCTGGCTGAGATCTGCGGCGGGTCGGCCGACCCACGCTAGATGCTGTGGGGCCACCCGGTCGTTCTCGCGGTGACGCCCTCTGAGGATGCCGACCCGCGTTCTGCCCTCCACAACCTGCAGCCCCGTCGTTGCGTCCACCAGCGATCGGTCGACCAGTATCGGCCACCGTTTCCACGTGCCGTGCGTCGCCCAGCACAGGGAGACACCCGCGTGGACGCCGTGCTGGCGAACGCTGATCCAGTGGTTAGGGTCCGCGGCGTACTCATCGATGCAGGAGCCGTCCGAACGTCCTGTCGGCATCGCAAGGAACTCCTGCGTCGCAATGGCCTCGACGGTCCAGGCCACTGCGCTGAGATTTAGATTGCCGTAGTCGCGGAGGAACGCGCCGTTGTCCCCGTGGTCGTACAGCCATTGCTCCAGCACGTCGTCCGGCCACCCGAGTCCACTGACCAGCGGGTGGTACCGGAACGCATGGAACCCGGACAGGTTTTCCCGGTAGGACCGGGAGATCGGGGCGATGTCTTGCAGGCGCACGGTTGTCATTCTGGACGGCCCAGACCCCGCCCTCCAAACCACTCCTTTCCGGCTGCAGACGGTGCCCTGGCCATCTCCACGGCTTTGGGCCCGAGCCTGGAACCGTCTGCACCCCCGGCTGACCCACCGATCCTCCTGGAACAGCTCAGCCAAGGTGCTGCCGGTCCTCGAGGGAACGGTCATCCGCTTGCAGGTCGAGCACCTGCCCAGCGGTGCGACCCCGAAGCCGGTGTGGCTGTGGTGGTCCGGCGTCGACCCCACCGAGGCTGACGTCGACCGGCTCTGGCAGACCTTCCTGCGCCGCTTCGACATCGAGCACACGTTCCGCCTGTTCAAACAGACTCTCGGCTGGACCTGCCCGAAGATCCGCACCCCACAGGCAGCCGACCGCTGGACCTGGCTGATCCTCGCCGCTTACACCCAGCTCCGGCTGGCCCGCGCCCTCGCCACCGACCTACGCCGCCCCTGGGAGAAACCCGCACCACCGCAGCGTCTGTCACCCGCCCGCGTCCGCCGAGGATTTCGGCACCTGCGCGCGAAGGCCACGAGGCTGTCGCACAGCTTTCGATCCTCAACTGTCAAGAGTTCTTGCTGTCATTCGCCCACAATGGACGATCATTTCGTGCCGTGGCATACAACTTCATCTCCTGCAGCCCGGATGACTCGTCACTGCCCCAGCATGACCTGCGTGGGTGGCTGCCGCCGCAGCATCTGTGCTGGCAGGTCCTGAACATCGTCGGCGAGTTCGACCTGTCCGGGTTCCTGCAGGGCTATTGTGCCGATGGCCAGGGCGCGGCGGCGTATCCGCCGCAGGTGCTGCTGAGCCTGGTGCTGTACTGCTACTGCAAGGGCGTGCGTTCCACGCGCAAGATCGAGGCCGCTTGCCTCGATGACGTGGGCTGCCGGATCATCGCGGGCAATCAGCAGGTCGACCATGCCACCATCGCGCGGTTCCTGCGCCGTCACCGCGAGGGCCTGAAGGCGCTGTTCGTGCAGGTCCTGGCGCTGTGCGCCCGGCGCGGGCTGGTGGACCTGTCCGCCGTGGCGGTGGACGGCTCACCGCTGCACGCGGCCGCCGCACGCTCAGCCAACCGCAGCCTGGACGCCTTGGAGACCGTCATCGCCGACGGCGAGGCGCAACTCGACCAGCTGGCGGAGGATACGGACGAAGCGGCTGCCGAGGGCCACCGTCGGCTCACGGCCGCAGGTAGCTGTCTGCGGCGGCTGTCGCAGCTCAGCGATCGGGTGGCACGGGCCCGGGTGGCCCGGGACAAGCTGTTCGAGCGTTCGCTGCCCTCGGCGGGCGAAATCCGGATCAAGGTAGAGGCCGCGCAGCGGATGGTGGCCAAAGCCGAGGCGCGCCTGGCCGAGGTCACGGCCGGCCAGCAGCAGCGGCTGGCCGACTACGCCCACCGGACCCTGCAGGATCAGGCCGCGGGACGGCGGCGCGCTGCCGGGCGCCCGCCGGTCCGTATCGAGGCCAAGACCAAGGTCGTTGCTCAGCAGGCCCGCCTCGCCCGGGCGCAGGCCGCGTTGCACCGTGCGCGCTACCCGCGACCGATCCCGTCCGCGGCGGCCAGGGCCTCGCTCACCGATCCGGCGTCGCGGCTCATGCTCGGCAAGCACGGCGGATACATGCAGGGCTATAACGTCCAGATCGCCTGCGCACGCAACCAGGTACTCCTCGCGATCGAGCTGCAGGACAACCCTGCCGACACCACCGCACTCGTCCCGGTCATCAGACGTGTTCAACACAACTGCGCAGCCGCTGGGCTGACCGGCGACGTCGCGGCGTGGCTGGCCGACAGCGGCTATGCCAGCACCGCGAACTTCGCAGCCCTGGCCGATCTCCCGCTACTGGTGTCGATCACCAAGGAGTACAAGCAGACCCACGCGACGCCACCCGGGCACAACGTCCCCGCCGGCCACCGCGAGATGGCCGCCCGACTGGCATCCGCCGAAGGCAGGCAGCTCTACGCCCGCCGCGGCGCCATCGTCGAACCAGGCTTCGCCCAGCTGTTCCAGCAGTTCGGACGCCGCGTGCACCAACGCGGCACCGCCGCCGTCGACACCGAGATCAAACTCCTCGGCGCGGTGCACAACCTGAACAAGATCTTCCGCCACGATGCCAGGCAGACGACCTCTTGACAGTCGAAGATCAGAAGCTGTGCGACAGCCTCCCGCCTGCCCCGCCGGCGCACCGAAACCCTCCCGACCAGGACCCGGACGGCCACCCGGCCGCCGCAACACGCAACCCACGCCGCGTCACGACGTCCACACCGCCACGAAGAGACCAGCCACGAAGAAAACGAGCCCTACGAATCCCCGCCCACGCCGGACAGGGTAAAGATCAAGCTAGTGTGCTGAGTCGTTGGAAGCTTTATTGATTCGGGTGCAGTAGTTGGCGAGGTTGTCGAGGATCTGGTCGGCGGTTTTGGTCCAGACAAAGG
>NZ_JBEXIK010000047.1:0-51176 GCF_040608515.1 Micromonospora sp. NPDC005173 | reverse complement strand
CCATCGACCGCCGCAGCTATCAAGCCACCACCAGCATCGACATCGTCATCCCCGACCCTTGACACCCACACCAGCCGCCTAACTGAACGGCGTTGTAGCTAGACCTCGTCCAGAAACTCGTCGATCATCGGGGCCAGCCAGTCGGCGCGCTGCGGGATCATCGTGTGGGTGGTGCCGGGCAGGATGGCCAGCCGGCACCCCGGCAGGCCGGTCAGGTCGCCGGGCACCGCGCCGCCGAGCAGCCGGAACATCCGCACCGCATGCTCGGGCTGAACGATGTCCGCGTCGGCCAGCACGATCATCGTGGGCGCGGCCAGCGCTCGGATCTGCTCGGTGGTCCACTGCGGCAGGTTCGCGTCCAGCACCTTCATCTTGGTGACCAGGTTGGCCCAGCCCGCCGGGTCCGGCGCGCTCCGCAGGTACTCCTCGTGGAACTCCGAGCCGTGCAGGTGCTCCGGTTGCAGGTCCTGGATTCCGTCGAGCAGCCCCGGGTGCAGGCCGGCGTCGTCGAAGCTCACCGAGGCGAGCACCAGCCGTCCGACCCGGTCGGCGTGATCGGTGCCGAGGCGCAGCCCCACCGCCGCGCCCATGCTCCAGCCGAACACGTCCGCCCGCCCGACGCCGAGGCGGTCCAGCAGCTCGACCACGTCGGTGGCGAAGTGCTCCACGGTCAGCGGACGATCGAGGTCCGGTGTGCGACCGTGCGCCTGCAACTCGACGGCGATCACCCGCCGGGTCTTCGCCAGGATCGGCAGGATCGCGCCGAACGAGGTGCCGATGCCGGAGAGCGCCCCGTGGATCAGCACCAGGGGGCGGCCCTCGCCGTTGCCGTGCTCTTCGTGGTGGATGTCCATGCCCACACGGTGCGCCGGGGCGCTTACGGCCGACTTCAGGTCGCCTTACCGCCGTTAGGATGATCGCCGTGCAGTTCGGGGTGCTCGGGCCGCTCGCCGTCACCACCGACGCCGGCGAGCCGGTGGTGGTGCCCGGCACCAAGGTACGGGCACTGCTGGCCGACCTGCTGACCAACCGCAACCAGGTGGTCTCGGCGGACCGCCTCATCGACGACCTGTGGGGCGGGGACGCCCCCGCTAACGCCACCGGCGCCCTTCAGGTGCGGGTGTCCCAACTGCGCAAGGCGCTCAACGACGCCGAGCCGGGCGCCCGGGAGCTGGTCGAGTCCCGGTCACCCGGGTACCTGCTGCGGGCCGGCGGGGTGGACGCCGACCGGTTCGCCGAGCTGACCCGGTGCACCGACGTCGACCGGCTGACCGAGGCCCTCGCGCTGTGGCGTGGCGACGCGTATGCCGACGTGGCCGACGCGGACTTCGTCCGCGCGGAGGTCACCCGGCTGGCCGAGCAGCGTCTCGCCGTGCACGAGCGGCTGGCCGAGGCCCGGCTGGCCCGGGGCGAGCACGACCTGGCCGCCGCCGACCTCGCGGAGCTGGTCTCCCGGCACCCGCTGCGAGAGGGCCTGCGGGCGGTGCAGCTCCGCGCGCTGTACGCGGCCGGCCGCCAGTCCGAGGCGCTGGACAGCTACGCCGACCTGCGCGACCGGCTCGCCGACGAGCTGGGCCTCGACCCGGGGCCGGAGCTGGTCGCCCTGCACCGCAAGATCCTCGAACAGGACGCCGGTCTGAGCGCGCCGCCGAAGGCCGCGATCATCCGCAACAGCCTGCCGGCCCAGCTCGACGAGTTGGTCGGCCGGGCCGAGGCGCTGGCCGAGCTGCGTACCCTGCTGCCCCGGCAGCGGCTGGTCACGCTGGTCGGGCCGGGTGGTGTCGGCAAGACGCGGCTGGCCACCGAGGCGGCCCGCTCGCAGTCCCTGCCGGACGGCGTCCAACTGGTCGAGTTGGCCCCGCTGCCGGCCGGCGACCCGCGCGTCGCCGAGCAGGTGCTCGGCGCGCTGGACACCCGCGAGAGCGCCGGCACGAGCCTGTCGGCCGCCGATCGGCTCGCCGCCGCGCTGTGCCACAGACAACTGCTGCTCGTGCTGGACAACTGCGAGCACGTGATCGAGCCGGTCGCCGAGCTGGTGGCCCGGCTGCTGCGGGATGCGCCCGGGGTGAGCGTGCTGGCCACCAGCCGGGAGCCGCTGGGTCTCACCGGGGAGCTGCTCTGGGAGGTACCCCCGCTGTCCGTGCCGGAGGACGGCGACCTGGACGCGGTCCGGCGCTCGGCGGCGGCCCGGTTGTTCGCCGCCCGCGCCGCCGCGCAGCAGCGCGGTTTCCGCCTCGACGGGCGGACGGCGCCCGCCGTGGCCCAGCTCTGCCGCCGCCTCGACGGGCTGCCGCTGGCGCTGGAGTTGGCCGCGACCCGGGTGCGCTCCCTGGGCGTGCTGGGCGTGGTGGACCGGCTCGACGACCGGTTCCGGTTGCTCACCACCCAGCAGCGGGACGTGCCGCCGCGGCAACGGACGTTGACCGCGGTGATCGGCTGGAGCTGGGACCTGCTGGACGAGACCGACCGGCTGGTGCTGGCCCGGCTCGCGGTGTTCAGTGACGGCTGTACCCCGGAGGCCGCTGAGCAGGTCTGCCGGACCGATCTGGACACGCTGGCCCGGCTGGTCGACCGGTCGCTGGTGGTGCTGGACGACTCCGGCGTGGGGCCTCGCTACCGGCTGCTCGAATCGGTTGCCGCCTTCTGCCTGGACCGGCTGACCGACGCCGAAGAGGTACGCGGGCGGCACGCCGCGTACTACACGGAGCTGGCCGAACGCGCCGATCCGCTGCTGCGCGGCGGCGACCAGCAGCGGTGGCTGGCGCTGCTGGACGCGGAGACGGCGAACCTGCGGTCGGCGCTGGTCCACGGCGGCGGGCTGCGGCTGGCCATCGCGCTGAGCTGGTACTGGTATCTGCGTGGCCGGCTCACCGAGGCGCGGCAGGCGCTGGCGATGCCCGACCCCGAGCACGAGTCCCGCGCCGCGGCCTGGCGGGTCGGTTTCGCGCTGTTGCAGGGCGACCCGATCGTGCCGGCCGAGCTCCGGGCCGCGCTGGCTGGCGACCCGGACGGGCGCGGCGCCTGGTTCGCGGCCACCGCGGTGATCGACCACAGCGACCTGGCCCTGGCATCGGAGCTGCTGCCCACCGCCGTCGCCGACCCGTGGACCGAGGCCGCGGTGCTCAGCTCCCGGGCCAAGATCGCGCACGCCAACGGTGACCAGGCAGCACTGGAGCACGCCGCGACCCGCAGCGCCGCGCTGTTCGCCAGCATCGGCGACCGGTGGGGCCGGCTCCAGGCGACCGAGTGGGTGGGTGGGCTGGCCGACATGCGCGGCGAGCATGAGCGCGCCGCCGCCCTGCACCGGGAGGGGCTGCGCTGGGCGGAGGAGCTGGCGCTGTGGCCGCAGGTGTGCAGCGAGCTGTCCTGGTTGGCCTGGCTGGCGGTGCAGACCCGCGACTACGCGCAGGGCCGGGAGCTGGCCGAGCGCGCGTACCAGCTCGCGGTGGAGCAGGCCTCACCCAGTGCGCTGGTCTTCGCGGAGATGAGCCTCGGGATGGCCGCCCGCCGCGACGGCAAGCTCGACGTGGCCGTCGCCCACCTCACCCACCTCGTCGAACAGGGCCGCGCGGAGACTCAGCCCGCGCTCTACCTGCCGATGATCCTGGTCGAGCTGGGCTACGCGGTCGAGCAGGGTGGCGACCCGGATGCCGCGCTGGCCCTGCACATCGAGGCGTTCGAGGCCGCCGTGGCGATCGCAACCCCACGGGACGCCGTCAACACCCTGGAGGGGATGGCGTCGGCGGTGCGTTCCCCGGAGGTCGCCGCCCGACTGCTGGGCGCCGCGGCCGCCGCTCGGCTCGCCGCGCAGGCCCCGGCCGCCCCGGCGGAACGCGACGACACCGACCGGGTGGCAGCACGCGTGCTGGCCGCCCTGGGGCGGGAACGCTTCGACGCGCTGGTCGCCGAGGGCGCGAAGCTGAGCCCGGGCGAGGCCCGGGCTCAGCTCTGATCGGTGGTCAGCCGGCCGTCTTCGGCCGGTACGAGGCGATGATCACGCCGTTCTTGTGCACCCGGGTGTCGATCAGCTCGAACGACGCCTTGATGTCCGTCAGCGGCGTCGTCAGGCTGGGGCCGCCCTCCAGCACGGGGTGGATCCAGAACCGGACCTCGTCCACCAGGCCCGCCCGGACCAACTGCGCGGTGACCGAGCCGTAGCCGTACTGGATGATGTCCTTGCCCTCCTGGGCCTTGAGCTTGGTGACCGCCTCGACCAGGTCGCCCTGGAGCACCTCCGTGTTGTTCCAGGTGGGGTTGGTCAGGGTGGTCGAGGCGACGTACTTCTTGACGTTGTTGAAGTACGCCGCGCCGGTGGTCGGGTCGTTCTCGTCCATGCTCGGCCAGGCGACGGACATGCCGTCGTAGGTGGCCCGGCCCATCAGCATCGCGTCCGCTGCGTTGGTCTGTTCGCCGGCGAGGCTGGCGGCCTCCTCTTCGAAGTACGGCGAGGTCCACATGGGGTTCTCGATGACGCCGTCGAGGGTGATGTAGGTCGAGTTGATGAGCTTGCGCATCGGGATCTCCTGGTTGTCGGTGGTGCTCTCGGTGACACCCAGAACTCTGTCGGGTCCCGCTTACGATTCGCTTCAGGTGCCCTTACCCGCGTCCGTAACCGGGTCGGTCAGCGGGATGGGCAACGCCTGCGCGGCCGCCGTGCCGCCACCGACCGAGTGCGCCGGCGCGGGGCGGTCGCCGGTGCGGCTGTGCAGTCGCCCGCGTCCGGCCGGCCCGGCGCGCCGGGTCACCTCGCAGGTCACCATCCGCACCGGCGGTGGCGGCGCGGTGAAACGGCCCACTCCCCACCGCACCCAGATCGGGATGTGGCCGGCATCCGCCTCCGCCCGCAGCTTCTGCACCGTCCGGGCCCGGTCCGTGTGGTCGACCTCGATCACCACCGGCGGGCCGTCGGGGCGGGCGCACGCCACGTCGAGGACGGAGTGCCGCTGCTCCAGCGGCGGTGGCAACGGCAGGACGCTGGGCGCGCGCCGGTAGACCCGCCAGCCCTGGGCCTCGGCCCACCGCACCACCGACTCGATCACCCTCGCGGTGACCTCGTCGGTGTCCAGGTCGACGAAGGTCAGGTCGTCCAGCCAGCGGCCCAGGTCGGCGGCCAACCGCTCGCCCTCCGCCGTGACCTCCACCGGCGCAGGATAACGCCTGAGCCGGAGGTGGTCGCGGTCACGGCGGGGCGCCGGCTGACCAAGGCGGCGGTGGCCGGCCCGTCAGCGACCACGTTCAGCGACGCAAGCGACGCGAGCACGGGCCGTCATGGTCGGCACGGAGCAGGCAGCGGCGGCGGCCGCCGGGCAGCAGGAGGTCGCAGAAGACGCGGTGGCGCAGGAACTGCTGGTCTTCTTCGGACACCGTGGTCTCCCCCGGGTCCGTCATCGGCAGCGGGGTCAGCCAGCGGCCGATGACTCGGGCCAGGCGCTGCGCGGCGGCCAGGTCGGAGGCGACGACCGGCAGATGGACGACGTACCGCCGGCTCATCGCCGCCGACCCTGCGCGAGCCGCAGACGCGCGACCTCCCGGCGGCTCTCGGCGAGGGCCGCGTGCAGCGCGGCCATGTCGACGGCGACGCGGTCGAGCCAGGCGTACACCTCGGCGGGGTCGAGGCCGCGGCGCCCGAGCCGGGCGGTCGGGAAGCGGCGCTCGCCCACCTGCCACGGCAGCAGGCCGGGGTACGTCGAGTGTGGTCGTTGGTGACGGATACTCACGTCGGGCCGCCTTCCTGGTCGCCTGTGGTCATCCTGTGACCGTGCGCAGCGAAGACGCAACTTCCTACACCGCAATTTCCCCGTTGTGCATTGACTTTCTTTCCTGCACCGCGTACGTGTTGCGAGAACGCGTAACGCAGCGTTGCGACATGGAATCAGGGAGTGTGCGGATGGCCGAGGACATCGGATCGACCGTGCCGCGTCGGCAGCTCGGGCGGCTGCTGCGGCAGTACCGCAACGAGGCCGGGGTGACGCTCGACGCCGCCGCGGAGGCGTTGGAGTACAGCCGACAGAAGATCTGGCGCATCGAGTGCGGCACCGGCTCGGTCCGGGTGCTCGACGTCAAGGCGATGTGCGACCTGTACGGGGTCTCGCCGGAGATGACCGAGGCGATGCGCGGGCTCGCCGTCGAGACGAAGTCCAAGGGTTGGTGGCACGCCTACGGCGACGCGGTGCCGAGCTGGTTCGAGCTGTACGTGGGCCTGGAATCCGCCGCGTCCCGCCTGAGGGGGTACGACGAATCGCTGATCCCCGGGATCTTGCAGACGCGGGCATACGCCGATGCTCTCTTCCGCCTGGGACGGATGCTCAGCGACGACGAGCGAGAGCAGGCCGTCGAGGTGCGGCTACAGCGGCAGGCGTCGCTCACCCGCCGGCTTCCCGCTGCTCCCCGGCTTGAGGCGGTGCTGTCCGAGGCGGTGCTCCGTCGCACGGTCGGCGGTCAGACCACAATGGCCGCGCAGCTCGACCACGTCCTGAAGCTGGCCGAGCTGCCGACCGTGTCCGTCCGCGTGCTGCCGCTGGCGGCCGGCCCGCAGCCCGGGGCGGTGGCCGGAACCTTCATGATCCTCGACTTTCCGCCCGGCAATGGCGGCCGGGCCGTACCGGAACCATCGGTCGTCTACAGCGAGTCGCTGACCGGTGCGCTGTACCTCGACAAGCCCGACGAGTTGGCCGCCTACGAACGAGTGTGGCGAGGACTGGATTCGCTCTCGCTTCACGAGGCAGAATCGAAAGACATGATCAAAAGGATCACCGGGGAGATACGGCATGACTGACCTGACCGGCGCCGTCTGGCGCAAGAGCACCCGCAGCGGCGACAACGGCGGCGCCTGCGTCGAGGTCGCCACCAACCTCCCCGGCGTCGTCGCCGTGCGCGACAGCAAGCACGTTGCCGGTCCGTCGCTCGCCTTCACCCCGGACACGTGGGCGGCATTCGTCGTGGCCGTCAGCGCCTCGGGACGGCATTCGATTGGCTGACCGCCAGGCTCCGATCGCCGACCGGGACCTCCGGATCGTGCCGGCCAACGAGGCATCGTGGGACGACCTCCAGGAGATTCTCGGCAGCGCCGACGCGGGCCGGTGCCAGTGCCAGTGGTTCAAGGTCCCGGGCTGGTTGTGGCGGGCCTCCACCCCGGAGGAGCGCGTCGCGTCGTTCCGGGAGAAGACGAGCTGTGGCGAGCCGGATGCCCCGACCACCAGTAAACTGGTCGCGTACCTCGATGACCACCCGGCGGGCTGGGTGGCGGTGGAGCCGCGGACGGCGTACCCGAAGCTGCGCAACCAGCGGGTTCCCTGGCTCGGCCGCGACGAGGACAGGGACGACGACGGGGTCTGGGCGGTGACCTGCCTGGTGGTCCGCAAGGGCTTCCGGGGTCGCGGCCTCACCTATCCCCTGGCCCGCGCCGCGGTCGACTTCGCGCGAAAGCGCGGCGCCCGGTCGCTGGAGGCGTACCCGATGCTCGCCGAGGCGGGCAAGCAGATCACCTGGGGTGAGGCGCACGTGGGGGTGCGGCAGATCTTCGAGGACGCCGGGTTCAAGGAGGTCAGCCACCCCACCCTGCGGCGGGTCGTGATGCGGATCGACTTCGCCGACGACGCGGGGCCAGCGGCGGCGGTCGCCCCTTCCGGCGCACTGACCGGCATGGACGCCGTGCGGGATTGAGCGCGATATCTCACAGGTATGAATATGACCTTGAGGTATCACGCTCACCGGACCACGACCACCCCCGCCGGTCCGCTCCCCGTCGACCAGCGGGACCGGGGTCAACGCCGCCGCCACCCCCAGCGACGCGGACCGGCCGAGCCTTGTGACGTCGCCTTTTCCCGGACCACCATCTCGGCCGCCACGCGCAGCTTCAGGGCGGGCTGCTCGCCGGCCGGCCCCAGCAGCTCCACCAGTCGGATGCCGAGCCCCAGCACCATCTCGGCGCGGTCGAAGTCGCGGATCAGCGCCAGGCACTGCGCGTAAACCCCGTAGGTGTTGGCCATCTCCCAGAGACTGAGCGGGCGCAGCGGGTCGAGCAGCCCCTGGCGCAGCTCGCAGGCCCGCGACGCGGCGAGCGCCGCCTCCCGGATGCTGTCGTCCGAGGCGGGCCGCGTGACGGCCCGGTGCAGCAACGAGGTCGCCTGGTTGTGGTAGGCCGTGCCCATCGCCTCCCTGGTACGCGGCCCTGCGGAGGGCGGAGAGCCGGTGAGCAGCCCCACCGCCACAGCCCGCTCCACCAGCTCCAGCCGGGTGGTGGGCTGCCCGGCGGCGAACGCGACCTCCGCCAGGTCCACCAGCGCGGTGATCAGCTCCGCGAGCGCCTCGTCCCGTGGCGGGTCGGCCACGTTCCCACCCTCGGCTGCCACCGCGTCGTTCACCCGCTCGAAGGTGGTGACCGCCTCACCGCCAGGGGCCATCCCGTCGGCGGCCCGACCACGCGCGGACAGCAGCATCCCGCGCCGCCACAGCGCCCGGGCCAACTGCTGCTGATCGCGCCGGTCCACCCGACCCGGACCCTGCACGGCCTGCCGGTAGGCGTCGATGACCTGAATCCACAGCCGGTCCGCCTCCGCCCAGGTGTCCTGCCGCGTCGAGTGCTCCCGCGCCCGCTCGAACAGCCGTTCCCGCTCGTCCGGTCCCATCTCCCGCACCGCCCTCCGCGGTAGCCACCCGTGACGCCCTCGCCGCTAACAGTGAACATCATCGATTCTATGGCGACGGCGGCACACCCGGCTTCACTCCGGGCAGCGAGTCTTCACTGGGTTGCGGTCACGATGCAGCGGCGCAACGGGGCCATCGCCTCGGGTGGGCCATCGACGGTGACGCCGCTCGGCTCGCCGACCAACTCCCGGCCCCACAGCCAGCGCAGCAGCGCCGTGGGCGGGCCGCTCACGGTCACGTCGGCGGCGTTGGCCGCGCCGTCGGTCACGCGGAGCAGGCCCCGCCCGGTACGCACCGACCACGCCCCGCCGTCGGTGCGCACCGTGTACGTCCAGCCCGGCGAGTCGGCCAGGATCTCGCTGAAGGCGCTGGCCCACTCGGCCACCGAATACTCCACGAACACTTTGAGCAGCTCGTCGATGCCGTCAACGGCGAGGTCGTCCGGAACGGGCGCGACCGGCGCACCGACGCCCAACTCGGCGTCGATGCGGTGGATGACCGTCTCCTGCGCCATCCGTCGGATCCAGAACCCGACGGTCTGGCCCGGCGCGTACCAGGAGCCAGCCCCGTCCTGCGGCTCGTGGGCCGCGAACTCGGCCAGCAGCCCAACGTACGCCCGGTCGAGCAGCGCCATCGGCTCCTCGGCCGCAAGGTCGGCGGGCGGCCACGGCTCGGGCTCGGCACCCTCGCGAATGGCCAGGGTCTTGTGGAGGTAGACCTCGCCGACATGGTGGGTCAGGTCGGCGACACTCCAACCGGGGCAACTGGGCACCGCCGCGGTGGGGTCGATGGAGGCGACGGCGCGCAGCCGGGCGAAGTCGTCCGTGAGGCAGCCGAGGAATCGGGAAGGCTCCATGCCGGACAGTTCAGCACACGGTACGGATTCGTAGGGGGCACCACCCGCCCGGACCAGGCGGGACAGGCGGACGGGCGGCCCGGTCCGGGCCGCCCGTCCGAGTTGGTCAGGCCGTCGGGCGTACCCGGTAGGCCAGGTGGGTGACCCCGGTGCCCTCGACGACGCTGATCGGCCCGTCAAGCTGGAGCGGCGCGATCTTCAGGTCGGCGAAGAGCGGGATACCGTCACCGAGCAGGACCGGGACGAGGTCGACGTGCACCTCGTCGAGCAGGCCGGCTTGGATGACCTGGGTCGCGATCGTGCCGCCGTTGACCCCGACCTCCTTGTCGCCGGCGATCGTCTTCGCCCGCTCGATGGCGCTCTCGATGCCGTCGGTGACGAAGACGAACGAGTCGTTCTCCGGTTCCCAACCGTCCGGCACGCTGTGCGTGACGACCACGACGGGCACGTCCAACGGATGCCGGCCGCCCCACCCGTTGGTCATGTCGAAGAGCCGTCGACCGACGACCAGCGCCCCGGTCCGCTCGGTGAGATCGCGGATGTGTCGCGCGCTCACGGCGGAGGTCCGGAACGTCAGTTCGGGGGTGGCCGTCGGCGTCTCGACGTCGCCGTTCTCGTACCACTGGAACAGGTACTCGAAGCCCCCGTGGGACGGGTCCGCGATGTAGCCGTCCAACGACATCGTCGCCCCGGTCGTCACCTTCGTCATCGGTCCACTCCTTGGTCTCGGTCGGCCCGGCGCACCCGGCCCTCATCCTGTGGTCGAAGCCGGCACCCCGGTGCTCGACACACCGCCCGACATTCTTTTCCGCCCAGGTCCAACCGACGATCAGCGCGCGTCCAGGTCCCTTCGGTCCGGTGACATGCGCTCAGCGGATCTGCGCGGCGACGGCGACGGCGGCAGCGGTCGCCCCGGTGTCGTTGAGGTGCAGGTGGTCGCCGTGGTCGTACGCCGGGCGCAGGGCGTCCGGGTCGGCCGGGTCGGCGAGGATCCGGTCGAGGTCGACGACCGCGTCGTACTCGCCACTGGTCCGGATCCAGCGGTTCAGCTCGTCTCGGAGCGCTTCCTTGTCCGGGGTGTCGTAACCCGTCGCGTTCTTGAGCGGCGGCATCGTGACGCCGATGACGGTGACCCCGCGTGCCCGAGCGGCCTGGATCAGTGCCCGATGGCCGTTGACGAGCTGGCCGGCGGTCACCACCGGCGAGGCGCCGCAGCCGAAGTCAGGGTAGCCGCCGGCACCGATGTCGTTGATGCCGATCAGGACGACCGCCGTCCGTACGCCGGGCTGCCCGAGCACGTCGTGCCGGAACCGGCTGACGCCCCGCTCGCCGTAACAGGGCGAGTCGGCGAGCAGTTTGTTCCCGCTGATCCCGGCGTTCACCACGGCGAGCGGGCGACCGGCGGCGACCAGTCGTTCGGCCAACTGGTCCGGGTAGCGGTTGTCGGCGCCGGGAGTGGAGCCGTAGCCGTCGGTCTGCGAGTCGCCGAACGTCACCACCGTGCCCCGGGTACGCGGCGAGCCGGCCACGTCGACTCCGGCAAGGTGGTACCAGGACTGGCTGGTCTCACCGGCGAAGGCAGCGGAGTGGGGATCGAAACGGTGGTCACCCGGGGCGCGGTAGGTGGTGGTGAGCCCGCTCTGGTGGAAGGTCGCCGGGCCGGTCGGTCCGGCGAAGTACAGCGTCACGGTCAATGCTTCCAGCGCCCGTACCGGCAGGAGCACCGGGTCGGACGTCTTCTCCGTACCGGGCGCCAGGGTGGTCGACAACCGGCGGTCGAAGGTGACCGGACGCAGCGTGCCGAGCTGCACCGCCGCCCCGGACGTGGGCCGGCCGACGGTGGCGCCGGTCAGCCGCAGTGGCTGGCTTCCGTACCGGTTGGACAGCCGGATCCGTAGCAGGGAACCGGCGGCGCTGACCCGGACCACCTGTCGTACCGACTGGTTGCTGAAGCCCTGGACGGACCAGTTCGGACCGTCCCAGTCGTTGCCCGGCACCGGATGGTGGTGGGCCGCCGACCAGGCCGCCGACCAGCCGGCGGTGGGGTGGCGCTGGGCTGGCTCCGAGGCGGTCGCGACGCCGGCCGGGATGGCGGGTACCAGCAGGAACAGGGCAACGAGTGCGGTGAGGAGGCGGCGTGGCGACGACGACACGGGAATGTCCCTTCAGGAGTGGGCGGGTGATCCGGCCGAGGTGCCCGGATCGGGGCGATCGGCCGGTGTGCGTCCACCCTGCGCTGCGGGCTTTACGGTTTCTTTACGGTGACCTGCCGCAGGGCGAGCAGGGCCGGGGATCATGGGCCGCGCGCCGGTACCCGCGGCGCAGCTCAGAGGCCGTATCCTGGCCGCCATGCGGTTCGGGGTGCTGGGCCCGTTGACGGTGTGGACCGCAGGCGGCGCCGTGGTCGCCGTCCCGGGGCTGAAGGTCCGGGCCCTGCTCGCCGCATTGCTGCTGCACGAGGGGCAGCCGGTGCCAGCGGATCGGCTCGTCGACTACCTGTGGGGCGACACTCCGCCAGCAAACGCCGCCGGCGCCCTGTCCGCCAAGGTCTCGCAGTTGCGCCGGGTGCTGGCGGACGCCGAGTCCGGAGGTCGGGAGCTGGTGCGATCACCGCCGCCCGGCTACCGGATCCTGGTCGATCGCGACGAGGTGGACGCTGGCCGCTTCCACCAGCTCGTGTCGCAGGCTCGCAGCGAGCAGGATGTCCGGTCCAGGGTCGCGCTGTTCTCGACGGCACTGGCGCTGTGGCGGGGGCCGGCCTTCGCCGACTTCCACGACGAGCCGTTCACCCGGGCCGCGGCCGCCGCCCTGGAGGAGCAACGGCTCGTCGCCACGGAGGACTGCCTCGAAGCCCGACTGGCGCTGGGCGAGCACGCCGTGGCCGCCGGTGAACTCGGCGACCTGCTGGCCCGGCAGCCACTGCGGGAACGCGCACGCGCGCTCCACATGCTCGCCCTGTACCGGGCCGGGCGGCAGTTCGAGGCGTTGAGCAGCTACGAGGAGCTGCGCGTCCAACTCCGTGACGAGCTGGGGCTGGATCCGGGCCCGGAGGTCGGGGCGCTGCACCGGGCCATCCTCACCCACGATCCGGAGCTGTCCGCACCGCCCGTACCGGCCAGCTCGGTCATCCCGGTGGCGGCGCCGCCCGCCACGGTGCGAACGAACCTGCCGGCCGCGCTGACCGAACTGATCGGCCGCGAGGACGCCGTCGACGAGCTGGGGCTGGCGCTGGAGCACAACCGTCTGGTCACCCTCACCGGCATTGGCGGCGTCGGCAAGACCCGGCTCGCCGTGGAGGTCGCCCACGCCCGGACGCCGACGTACCCGGACGGCGCGTCGTTCGTCGAGCTGGCTGGCCTGGACCGGTCCGACGCGCCGGAGACACTGGACACGCTGGCCGACCTGGTGCTGGCCGTGCTCGACGTGCGGGACGCTGCCGAGCCGGGCACGCCGGTCACGTCGGTCGAGCGCCTCAGCCGCGTCCTGAGCGACCGACGGCTGCTGTTGGTCCTGGACAACTGCGAGCACCTGGTGGACCCGGTCGCGGAGCTGACCGCCCTGCTGCTGCGGGCGGCGCCGGGGCTGCACGTGCTGGCGACCAGCCGGGAGCCCCTCGGCCTGGCCGGGGAGGTGGTCTGGGCCGTCCCGCCACTGCCGGTGCCCGATCCCGCCGTCGGAACGGACCTGGCCGCCCTGGAGCAGTCCGGCGCGGTGCGACTCTTCGTCGCCCGGGCGACTGCGGCGGACCGTGGCTTCGTGCTCGGTGCGCAGAACGCGGTGGCTGTCGCCACCCTGTGTCGTCGGCTGGACGGGATCCCGCTGGCACTCGAACTGGCCGCCACCCAGGTCCGCGGGCTGGGCGTGACCGGCCTGGTCGGCGGGCTCGACGACAGGTTCCGGCTGCTGAGCGCCCGGCACCGGGGCGTACCGCCTCGGCAACGGACGCTGCTGGCGATGCTGGACTGGAGCTGGCAGCTGCTCAGCGAGCCGGAACGGGTGGTGTTGCGGCGGCTGGCCGCGTACGCCGACGGCGGTCGGATCGACGCGGTGCAAGCGGTCTGCGCGCCCGACGGCGTGCCCGCCGCGATCGTCGCGGATCTGCTGGCCCGCCTCGTCGACCAGTCGCTGGTTGTCGTCGCGCCACGCGACGGCGTCCCGCACTATCGGCTGCTGGAATCCGTCGCCGCCTACGGCTTGGGCCAGATGGACGCCGCCGGCGAGCTGCGCCACATCCGCGAACGGGCCCACCGCTACCACGCCGACCTGGCCGAGCAGGCGCACGACGAGCTGCACGGCCATGGCCAACGACGGTGGCTGCGGCGACTCGACGCCGAATCCGCCAATCTGCGCGGGGCGCTGGACGCGGCGGTACGCCAGCATGACGGCGACCTCGCGCTGCGACTGGCCAATGCGCTGAGCTGGTACTGGTTTCTGCGGGGCCGGTTCGCCGAGGCCAGACGCTGGCTCGGGGCAGCACTGGGCTGCCCGCCGGCCGCCACCGCCGCCCAGGCCGCCCGGGCCACGGCCTGGCACCTGGGCTTCTCGCTCCTGTCGGGCGACGTAGCGGACTGGCCGGCGCGCCACCGCGCGGCCATCCAGCGGTACGAGGAGGTCGACGACCCGCATAGCCGAGCCCGGGCCGAGTGGTTCCTCGCCTACTCGGAGATCGACCTCGGTGCGGTGGCGGACACCGGTGCCCTGCTCGACCGCGTCCTGGCAGACGTGCGACTGCTGGGAGACGAGTGGGGGGTGGCCGCCACGCTGAGCCTGCGGACCAAGCACGCGCACATCCGGGGAGATGCGGTGGCCGTGGCGCAGGACGGGGCGGAGAGCGCGGCGCAGTTCCGTCGGCTCGGCGACCGGTGGGGGCTGTTGCAGGTCACGGAGTGGCTCGGCGCCCAGGCGGCCATGTCCGGCGACTACGAGCGGGCGAGCCAGCTGTACCGGGAAGGGCTGCGCGTCGCGGAGGACCTCGGGCTCTGGTTCGAGATGTCCGGCCAGCTCTGTTGGCTCGGCTGGGTGGCGCTGCAGCGGGGGGACTACCCGGCGGCGCGGCAGCTCTGCGGGCATGGGCTGCGGCTGGCCACCGAGCAGGGTTCACCGCTCGGCATCGTGTTCGCGGAGCTGTGTCTCGCCGCCGCAGCGCGGCGGGAGGGCAGCCTCGACACCGCGGAAGCCCACCTGCGGAATCTGTTGGAAGCCGCCGAGCGGCAGCAGGACGGGCCAGGGCGGCCCCTGTACCTGACCGGGGTCCTGGTCGAGCTGGGGTACGTGGCCGAGCTGCGTGGCGACCTGACGACGGCAACGGCCTGGCACCTGCGTGCCGCCGATGTCGCCCGGGAACTCGGTGCCGACCAGGACCTGGCGCAGGTCCTGGTCGGCCTAGCCGCTGCCGGTGCCGGTGGCGACCGCCCACAGGACGCTGCCCGGCTGCTCGGTGCGGCTGCGGCAGCGCGTGAGGCGACGGCACTGGCGTTGACGCCGGCCGACCGGGCCGACGTCGAGCGGGCAACCGCGACGGCCAGCGCGAGGCTGGGTGACGACGACTTCGCCGCCGCCCACGAGCAGGGGCGGCGGCTGTCGCCCGAGGAGATCCGCCACCTCGTGCACCGGTCGGGGCCAGCAGCCCTACGCCGCTAGGCCTTCGCGGCGGCGTGCGCCAATCAGTGGGACTTCATGAGGTCGACCAGCTGGTCCAGCGCAGCGCCCCAGCCCTCGTGGAAGCCCATCTCCTCGTGCGACTTCTTCGCCGACGCGTCGGCGTGGATCGCGATGGCGGTGTACCTCGTGCCAGCGCCCGCCGGCTCCATCCGGACGACCGCGGTGAACGGGAAGCCGTCCGCGGAGATCTGCGGGCGGAAACCGGGGCCAAGGCCGGAGGTGAAGACCAGCGTCCTGCCCTCTTCCGCCACCAGGATGCAGCCGCTGCTCGGGTACTCCTCGCCCTCCGGCGAGCGCATGGTGGTGTCGAACCTGCCACCGGGCTGCAGGTCGATCTCGCAGGCGATGGTCGACCAGGGCTTCGGCGTGAACCACTGCATGAGCAGCTCGGGGGTGGTCCAGGCCCGCCAGACCAGCTCGGGCGCCACGTCGACGGTCCGCTCCAGGACGAGGTCGAGCTCCGGGTTCACGGTGTAGACGGTCATTGCTGCTGCTCCTTCAGGTCGTAGAGAAGCGAATCGAGTTGGTCGAGCCGCCGGGTCCACCGCGCGCGCTGCACGGCGAGCCAGGTGTCGAGGCGTTCGAGCGGCTGGGGCGCGAGCCGGTAGGTGCGCACCCGGCCCTTCTTTTCCGACGTCACCAGGCCGGAGCGCTCAAGAACGTTCAGGTGCTGGGTGAACGACGGCAGTGCCATGTCAAACGGGCGAGCCAGGTCGCTGGTCGTGGCCGGCCCCTGGCCGAGGCGCTCGACGACCTGGCGGCGGGTGGGGTCGGACAGCGCGTGGAACACGCCGTCCAGAGCGGCATCGATCGGGCCGCTCCCCTCCCGCACATGCTTAGCCATGTGCCTAACCATGCCACCGCACATCACTTAGGTCAAGCCCTAAGTGATGACGCCGCGGCCAGCCGCCGGCCACCGAAGATCCATCGAGGCCCGCCGCTCGGCAGTTCGCAGGAGATCGGAACCGGTCGTAGCGTAGGGCGCATGCGAACCACCACGCTGGGCAGTGCGGGCCCCGAGGTCGGCGTCATCGGTCTCGGGTGCATGGGCATGAGCCACGGGTACGACATCACCGGCCCCCGGGACGACGACACGTCGATCTCCGTCATCCGACAGGCGCTGGACCTGGGCGCCACCCTGATCGACACGTCGGACGTATATGGGCCGTACACCAACGAAGAGCTGGTCGGCCGGGCGTTGGCCGGCGGCCACCGGGAGCGGGCCGTCCTGGCCACCAAGGTCGGGCTGGTGGTCACATCCCCCACCGGTGGCCCCGGCAACTCGCCGACCATCGGCAACAACGGCCGCCCGGAGCACATCCGCGCGGCGATCGACGACAGCCTGCGCCGGCTCGGCACCGACCACGTCGACCTCTACCAGCTGCACCGGGTCGACCCCGACGTGCCGATCGAGGAGTCCTGGGGTGCGATGGCGGAGGTCGTGGCGGCGGGCAAGGCCCGACAGCTCGGCCTGTCCGAGGTGACGGTGGCCCAGATCGTGCGGGCCCAGGCGGTGCACCCGGTGGCGTCGGTGCAGTCGGAGCTGTCGCTGTGGACGCGCGATCCGTTGACCGAGGTGCTGCCGTACTGCGCCCAGCAGGGCATCGCCTTCCTGCCGTTCTCCCCGCTGGGCCGAGGCTTCCTCGCCGGCCGGTTCACCTCGTTCGACGATCTGCCCACCGACGACTTCCGGCGTGGCCTGCCGCGATTCCAGCAGGACGCGCTCCGCGTCAATCTCGCCATCGTCGGCCGGGTCCGCGAGATCGCCGATCGGGCCGGGGTCAGCCCCGCGCAGGTCGCCCTCGCGTGGGTGGTCGCCCAGGACCGCTACATCATTCCGATCCCCGGCACCAAGACCCCGAAGTACCTGGTGGACAACAGCGCGGCCGGCGACGTGCGGCTCAGCGCCGAGGACCTGGCCGACCTCGACGCCCTGCCCTCGCCCGAAGGTGGCCGTTACTGAGGCTCGACGCCTCGTCACGGGCCGGCCGGCGGGACCGGGGAGCGGGCGGCCAGCCCGCCCCCGGTCAGCCGGGCCGGCCTGCGACGACCGGCGGGCCGAACTGGACCCCGACGCCGGGGGAATACAGCACGCTGACCGGCGGTCCGGCCGGCGCCGGCAGCCCGGCCGCGGTGACCAGTTCGTCGTCCAGGTGCAGCAGCTCGGCCCGGTGCAGCGGCCAGCGCGGGTGCCAGTTCGGCAGGTGCAGCGTGCGCCCGTACGCCCGGGTGTGCAGCCCCCAGCGGGCGGTGACGAAGTGCTCCAGCGGCGTCGGGTCGGCGATCCGCTCCCCCACCCGGACCGCCATCCGGCTCGTCGTCCCGGCCGGGCCGGGCCAGCGGCGTCGGCACCGATAGGTGAGCCGGTCACCGTCGCGGTCCAGGCGCATCGACGACCACAGGTACGGCAGCCGCAGCGTCGCCCGGGCGACCAGCACCGGGACCAGCCGGGACGCGTCGAGCGACCGGAACACCACCGCACGCCGGCCGGTGCCGTCGACCGAGTAGAGCCGGACGTTGGTCTCCCAGAAGGTGCCGAAGTACGGCACCCCCGGGCCCCGGCCGAGGCCCAGCCCGACCATCCGGAAGCCGATCAGGCCGACGTAGCTGACACCGTCCAGGGTGTCCGGTCGGGTGCCGGCAGGCAGCAGCGGCGCGACGAGCTCCGGCGCGACGGGCCAGTGCAGGAAGGTGAGATCCTCCCAGCGCTGCCGCAGGATGGCCCGGGGGAACGTCTGCTGGGGCTCGCAGTCGACCGGCTCGATGTCCACCCCGTCATCCTGCCCTGGCTCACGCGTGCGGACCGACAGCCACCGTGCCGATGGTCAGCGACGGAGTGCCTTCCAGGATCTGGCCGACCCGCTCGACCTGCTCCTCCAACGCCTCCCGTTGGCCGGCGCCGAGCGCCCGCAACGGCTCGACCGTGACCTGGATGGCGCGGCCGGAACGACGGTGGTGCCACACCCCGGCGACCGTGCCGTCGACCAGCAGCACCGGGTAGTTGCCGGCCTGCCCTCGGGCCAGTGCCCGCTCGGCGGCCGCCCCTGGGAAGAGCAGTTCGCGCGGGTGGCAACCCACGGTGTACGCGTCGAAGTAGGGCAGCAACCGCAACCCGGTCGGCCGGTCGTCCGGAAAGTCGGTGTCACCGGCCGCCACCCACGCCCGCGTGCCCGCCACCGTCACGGCCGCCAGGTCCAGTGACTCGAACAGCTTCACCGCCCACGGCGCGGGTACCGCCAGCCACCGGGCGAACTGCGCCGGGGTGGCCGGCCCGTACGAGTACAGGTAGCGCCGGACGAGGTCGGCTAGCGCGGCCGGGCCGTCCATCGGGGCGAACCCGGGCAACCAGCGGGCCGGGCTGGTGTACGTGGTGGCGCGGGCGCGGTTGGGGCCGAAGCAGATGGCCCCGCTCCGGGTTGCGGCCCCCATGGCGGCGATCCACCGGGGCCACTTGTCCTGGAACGCGTCGATCACCCGCTCGCCGGCCCAGGGACCGGTGCGAGCGACCACCTGCTCGGTCAACTCGGCGGTGGTCAGCTCGGCCTCGGCCAGGGCGTCGGCGATGGCCCCGATCACCTGCGCGGTCTGCTCGGTGGTCAGCAGGTTCTTCTCGTGCGGTGGGATCGGCAGCGCCGACAGCGCGCCGGTCCACATCGGCAGGTCTGCGGCGGCGAGCAGGTGCACGGTCCCGCGCGGCCCGCGGCTCTTGACCACGGTGCGGTCCGTCCACACTGCCTGGCGCACCAGGGTACGGGTGGCACCCGGGACCCGTAGCCCGACGGACAACTCGGCGGCGGCGGCGACCTGGGCATGCGCCCCGCACATCACGGACACCACGGCGGCGACCGCGTCCGCGGCCGGCTCGGATCCCGCCTCGGTCGACCCCGCCGTGAGCGCGTGCCGCTCCAGGCGCCGGGCGCACACCTGCGCCCAGCTCACGTCGGTCACCGCAGGCCCGCGAAGAAGGCACGGATGTCCGCCGCGTGCGCCAACGGCTCATCCATGGCCACGAAGTGGCTGCCCGGGTTGCCCTCCGGCCAGTGGACGATGGTGTTGTCCCGCTCGGCGAGGCGCCGCATCAGCGCGGACCCGCCGCCGTACACGCCGGACGGCACCCGCTGCTGTCCCCTGGGCCAGGCGAACCCGCCGTCGTCAGCCAGTGTGAGACGCTCGTACATGGGCCACGAGGACGACCCCGACGTGCCGGTGAACCAGTAGAGGCTCACGTTGGTGAGCAGGTGGTCCCGGTCGATGGCCTGCTCGGGGGTCGGAACCGTCATGGTGAACTCCTTGAACTTCTGCATCATCCAGGCCAGCAGCCCGACCGGCGAGTCAGTCCAGGCGTACGAGAAGGTCTGTGGCGCGGCCCGCAGCAGCGCGTGATGGTCCACGCCGCCGCTCATCCACTGCTGCATCTGCTCCCACTCGGCGCGTTCCGCCTCGGTCATGCCTGGTACGTCGGCGGCGGTCGGGAAGCCGAACCCGCCGTTGATGTGCACGCCCACCACCTGCTCCGGCGCCACCGTCGCCACCTCCGGCGCGATGTACGCACCGAGGTCGCCGCCCTGGGTGCCGTAGCGGTGGTAGCCGAGGCGGGTCATCAGCTCGGCCCACATCCGGGCGACCCGGTCGACCGTGAACCCGTCCGGTGGCGCCTGCGAGAAACCGTAGCCGGGCACCGACGGCACGACCACGTGAAACGCCTGCGCCGGGTCCGCGCCATGGGCACGCGGGTCGGTCAGCGGGCCGATGAGCTCGGTGAACTCGACCACGGAGTTCGGCCAGCCGTGCGTCAGCAGCAACGGCAGCGCGTCCGGCTCCGGCGAGCGGACGTGCAGCAGGTGCACGTCCAGCCCGTCGATCTCGATGACGAGTTGCGGGAACTCGTTCAGCCGCGCCTCGTGCGCCCGCCAGTCGTAACCGTTCGCCCAGTACTCGGCCAGCTCGCGGAGGTAGTCCACCGGCACCCCCCGGCTCCAACCGGTGCCGGGCAACGAGCGCGGCCACCGGGTGCGGGAGAGCCGGTCACGCAGGTCGTCGAGGTCCGATTGCGGGATGTCGATGCGGAATGGCGTCATGCCGGCCACGCTACGGCCCATGTAGGTCAGGTTCTGACACACATGGCTGGCATTCTGGAGCCATGTCCGACACCCCCGCCCGACTGCTGGGCCTGCTGTCGCTGTTGCAGACCCCGCGCGAGTGGCCCGGCAGCGAACTGGCCACCCGGCTCGGCGTCAGCCTGCGCACCATCCGCCGCGACGTGGAGCGGCTGCGCGACCTCGGCTACCCGGTGCAGGCCACGATGGGCGCGATCGGCGGGTACCGCCTGGTCGCCGGCACGGCGATGCCGCCGCTGCTGCTCGACGACGAGGAGGCGGTGGCGATCGCGGTTGGCCTGCGTACCGCCGCCGGTCACGCGGTGGTCGGCATCGAGGAGGCCTCGGTGCGGGCGCTGGCGAAGCTCGAACAGGTGCTGCCGTCCCGGCTGCGCCACCGCGTCAGCGCGCTGGGGGCGGCCACCGAACCGCTGCTCACCTGGGGCCGACCGACGGTCGACCCCGAGCACCTGAGCGCGCTGGCCGCCGCCGTCACCAACCGCGAACAACTGCGGTTCACCTACCGCCGGCGCGACGGCGTCGGCGGCGAGCGGCTGGTCGAGCCGTACAAGCTGGTGTCGGCGGGCCGCCGCTGGTACCTGGTGGGCTACGACAACGACCGGGGCGACTGGCGGATGTTCCGGGTCGATCGGATCAGCGCGCAGCGGACCACCCGGACGCGTGTCCCGCCCCGCCCGCTGCCGGCCACCGACGCCGCGGCGTTCGTGACGGAGAAGCTGCTGGAGCTCACGCCCGTCTACCGGGCGGTGGTGATCCTGCACGCACCGGTCGAGCGGATGGCCGGCCCGCTCGGCGGCTCCCCGGTCGACCTGGAGCCGATCGACGCCGCCAGTTGCCGGCTGCGCAGTCACGCCGACACCCTGGACTGGCTGGCGTGGCGCCTGCTGACCCTGGGCTGCGAGTTCGAGGTGCACGAGCCACCGGAGCTGATCGCGTACCTCCGCGGGATCGGCGGCCGGGCGACCCGCGCGGCCGGCCCGCAGCCCGGGTAGGCGTGGTGGAGCTGCTGGAACACTGATCCGTTCCGCGCCTCGTACCCCGAGGTCCGCCAGCCGTGCCCGGCCGGCCCTCGGGATGCGGTGCCGGCGGGCGGTCATAGGCTGGTCCCATCGCTGCACCGTGACGAAGAGGAGACCACCGTGAGCCAGACCGAGCGGATGGATTCCGTCGAGGAGTGGAACGTGGCCGAGGACGACGGAGTCCTGGACGCCTCCGACACCCTGGACGACGACCGCGTCAGCGACCCACTCGACACCGGCATCATCGCCGAGGACCACTGGACGGCCGCGAACCGGTTCGGCACCACGCCCGCCGAGGAGCGGGCGGGCGAGTCCTTGGAGCAGCACCTCGCCCAGGAGGAACCGGACCTCGACCCGTACGCCGAGGGCGGCGACGACGAGGACGAGCTGACCCGCCGGGGGTACGAGCGCGAGGCGCGCGCGGGCCGTCTCGTCGCCTACGACGAGGGCCTTGGCGAGGACGAGGAGGCCGAGTCGGTGGCGTGGGACGCCGGGATCGACGCGGGCGCCGCCAGCGCGGAGGAAGCCGCGATCCACCTGGTCGAGGACCCTGACGGGCCCGGGGACGGCCCGCTTCGCTGAGCGCCGCGCCGCCGCGCTCAGCACCACGAGGGGCGCTGAGCGCGGCGGGCGGGGTCGATCAGTGGATGACGACGGGTGCCTTGGCCAGCTCGCCCTGGTCGTCGAGCGGCTGCGCCGGCTGGCGCCTGCGCGGCAGCAGGGCAGCCGGGATGAAGGTGAGCAGCACCAGCGCGAACGCGACCCAGAACGTGGTGGCGAACGACTTGGCGGCGAAGTCGAGCCCCCGCTCGATGAGCGACGGGTCCACCGGCATCTGCTGGAGCAGCTCCGGCCGCTGCTGGGAGGCGATGGCCAGCCCGGCCTCGGTGACCGGTTCACCGCTCGGGTCCACCAGCCCGGGGATCGGCCGGGAGCCGTTCAGCTCGTTGGTGAGGATCACCGACATCACCGCGGCGCCGATCGACCCGCCGATCTGCTGGAGGATGTTGACCAGCGTCGAGCCGCGAGCCACGTCGTGGGCCTGCAACGTCCGCAGCGCCGACGTCATGATCGGCATCATCGTGCCGCCCATGCCCAGGCCCATCACGAACAACGAGCCGCCGAGCAGCCAGTACGAGGTCTGCGGGTCGACCTGGGTGAAGGTGAAGAACCCGGCGACGATGAGCGCCAGCGCGAACGGAACCGTGCGACCGATGGGCACCCGGTCGGCCAGCGTGCCGGCGATCGGCATGGTGATCATCGCGCCGATGCCCTGCGGCGCCATCAGCAGACCGGCCGCCAGCGTCGTCTCGCCGCGCACCTGCAGGAAGTAGCTCGGGAACAGCAGGCCGGCGCCCATGAACGCGATGATGAAGACGAACAGCGTCAGCGAGGCGATGGTCAGGTTGCGGTTGGTGAACAGCCGCAGGTCGAGCAGCGGGTGCCGGGGCTTGAAGGAGTAGAGGACGAACGCCACCACCAGCGCGGCGCCGACCAGCATGGGAGCCCACACCTTGGTCTCGGCGAAGGTGCCCGTCTCCGGCAGTGACGAGATGCCGTAGAGGAAGAGGGCGAGCCCCGGCGAGAGCATCAGCATGCCGACGAAGTCGAACGACTCCGACGGCTCGGGGGCGTCCTTCGGCAGCGCCATCTGCGCGTAGATCAGCGCGACGACGCCGATCGGCAGGTTGATCAGGAAGATCCAGTGCCAGCTCGCGGTGTCGATCAGCCAGCCACCGAGGATCGGGCCCCCGATCGGCCCGAGCAGCATCGGGATGCCGAGAACCGCCATCAACCGGCCGATCCGGTGCGGCCCGGCCGCCCGGGTCATGATGGTCATGCCCAGCGGCATGAGCATGCCGCCGCCGAGGCCCTGCAGGACGCGGTAGCCGATCAGCTCGCCGATCGTGTCGGCGGTGGCGCAGAGCCCGGACCCGATTGTGAACAGGGCCAGCGCCACCATGTAGAGGCGTTTGGTGCCGAACCGGTCGGCCGCCCACCCGCTGAGCGGGATCACTGTGGCCAACGCGAGGGTGTAAGCGGTCATCGTCCACGCGACGCGGGCGTAGGACGCGTCGAACTCGGTCTGGAAGGTGGGCAGCGCCACGCTGACCACCGTCACGTCGAGGATCGACATGATCGCGCCGAGGACGACGACGCCGGCCACCTTGAGCACCGCGGCGTCGAGCTTGTCCGATGTCGCGACGGATTGCTGTGTCACAAACTCTCCTGAAGTCGGTTGAGCCGCCGAATGGTGGGTGGTGGCGGCGGTGCCGCGCCGACCAGGCGCGGGACGCGACGCACCGAGGCGACGACGCGCGCAGGCAGACTAACCGGCAGCACCGACGGTTCGCCGCCGGTTTTACGACCACAGCGGCGGCGCGTCCGATCAGCCCCCCGACTGGAACCGGACGTCGGGGTGTCGCTCACCGAGCGGACCGCCCGGCCACCGTCGAGGGCAGCCGGGCCAGGGTGGCCCGATATGGGAGGCGCGGCGCCGGACGGCGACCGGTCAGGCGGTGATCATCGGCACGGCGGCGGTCAGCGCCCAGTCGTGCCCGATGTCGGCCGCCGCGCGCAGCAACTTCGGCAGGTGGTCGTCGAGCAGCGTCTCCAGCGACGTCTCGGCGGCGTGCACGGTCACGTTGATCGCGGCGACGACCCGGCCGTCGCCGTCGCGCACACCGGTGGCGACGGACCGGATGCCCGGAGCCAGATCCTGGTCGGCGAGGGCCCAGCCCTTCGCCCGGACCTCGCGCAACACGGCGTCCAGTTCACTTGGCGAGGGCTGCCAGCGGGGCGTGATGCCGGAGCGGGTCGGCTCGGCGAGCACGGCGGCCAGCGTCTCCGGCGGCAGGCCCGCGAGCAGCACCTTGCCCATCGACGTCGCGGGGGCCGGGAAGCGCGTGCCGATGGTGACGGCGAGCGTGACGATCTTCGGTACGGCCACGCGTGCGACGTAGACGATGTCGCTGCCGTCGAGCTGGGCCATCGAGGTCGACTCGTTGGTCTGGGCGACCAGCTTCTCCATGTGCGGGCGGGCCACGTCCCACATGCTCAGCGCGTTGACGTACGCCATCCCCAGTTCCAGGACACGCGGGGTAAGGGCGTGGCCACGGCCGACCGCGCGGACGTAGCCCAGCGACTCGAGGGTGATGAGGATGCGCCGGACCGTGGGCCGTGCCAGGCCGGTGGCGGCGGCGATCTCGCTGAGCGTCGTCGACGGGCAACCGGGACGGAAGGAGCGCAGGACGTCGAGACCACGGGCGAGAGCCTCGATGAAGTCGGGTCCAGCGCCCCTTCCGTTGTCACTCATGCGCTCAATGCTTCCACTGCGCCGAGCCGGCGTCCCACTCGGTGTACTGGTACGGGTTCTCCAGGATCGCGGTCTCGGGGATGTCCGGGTTCATGCCCCGCTGCCACGCCTCCTCCCCCATGGTCTCGCGGAGGTGATCGATGGTGGCGGCCACCTTGGCCCGCGCGGCGGCGAGGTCGACGTCGACCAGGCGGCCGTCGCGCTTGACCACCCGACCGCCCACCAGCACGGTGTGCACGTCGCCGCGTTGGGCCTGGAAGACGACGTGACCGTGCGGGTTCAGGATCGGGAACATCACCGGCGAGGCGTCGTTCTTGATCAGGACAACGTCGGCCTGCCGGCCTGGGGTGAGGGCGCCGATCGTGGCGTCCATGCCGAGGGCCCGGGCACCGCCCCGGGTGGCCCACTCGACGACCTGCTCGGCCCGCAGGTGGCAGTGGGTGATGGTGTCCTGCTTGGCGTGCGCCTCCAGGTGCTCCCGGGACCGGTCGGCGCCGAGCGTGCTCCGCATCGCCGAGAAGAGATCCCCGCTCCACCACACGCTGGTGTCCATGGAGAGCGACACCGGGATGTCGTGATGGCGCAGCTGCCAGGTGGGCGGGTAGCCCTGCCCGGCGCTCTGCTCACTCTCGGTCGAGACGGAGACGGAGCCGCCGGTGGCGGCGATCCGGTTGTACGAGTCGTGGGTGAGCGTCGCGGCGTGCACGTAGACGGTCGAGGGGTTCATGAAGCCGTGCTCGTGCATCAGTCGGATGCCGTCGTCGTTGGTGGCGCCCCACACACCGGCGTGCGTGGTCACCGCAGCGCCCAGTTCCCGAGCCACCTCGAAGGCGGCCTGCTCCGGGAAGGCGGGATCGCCGGTGACGTCGAACGCCATCTGGAAGCCGGCCAGCTTGCCGCCGTCGATCCGGCGACGATGGAAGTCGCGGAACTCCGGCGAGGCGGCCCACTCCCACGGGCCCTGCTGGATGTTGCCGTAGGCGAGCACGAACCGTCCGGGCACCGCCTCGAGGGCGTCGACGGCCGCGTCGGCGTGGTCGGGTGTCTGCAGGCCGTGCGACCAGTCGACGGTGGTCGTGACGCCCGCGTCGATCGCCTCGATGGCGCCGAGCAGGTTGCCGGCGTACACGTCCTCGGGCCGGAACAGCTTGCCGGACTCCAGGTAGTACCAGACGAAGTACTGCGTCAGGGTCCAGTCGGCGCCGTACCCGCGCATGGCGGTCTGCCACATGTGCCGGTGGGTGTCCACCATTCCGGGCATGAGGATGCCGTCGGTGGCGTCGATCTCCAGGGCGTCGTCGGGAGCGGTGAGGCCGACGCCGACCTCCGCGAACCGGTCGCCGATGACCAGCACGTCGGCGCCGGGCAGCACCGTGTGTGCGTCGTCCATGGTGAGAACCAGGCCGTTGCGGAAGACCACCGGCCGGTCGGTTGCGCTCATCGCCACCCATTCCTTTCGGGTACGAGGGATCCGGACCGTTGTCCGCTGTGCGGCCAGCCCGAGTGGCGCAAGTGTGGTACCGGTCACGATTCGTGTCAAGGGCGTGTTTCGGTGCGGTGAACCGGCCGTTGACAGCCCTCGCGCGGTGACGCAAGCTGTTTCGGCGGACAGGTGTCCGCAGAACGGGCGGAAACATGGTGCAGCATTCGACGGGGCCGCTGGCCGGCCTGCTCGTCGCGGACTTCTCCCGGATCCTCGCCGGGCCGTACGCGACGATGCTCCTCGCAGACCTGGGCGCGCAGGTGATCAAGGTGGAGAGCCCCGGTGGCGACGACACCCGCACCTGGATGCCGCCCACCCGCGACGGCGTCTCGACGTACTACCTCGGCATCAACCGCAACAAGCGGTCGATCGCCCTCGATCTCAAGGACCCGGACGACCTGGCGGCCGCACAGGAGCTGGCCCGCCGCGCCGACGTGATGATCGAGAACTTCCGGCCCGGCGGCCTCGCCCGGTTCGGCCTCGACTATGACAGCGTCACCGCCGGCAACGAGAAGATCGTGTACGCGAGCATCAGCGGGTTCGGCACCGGCGCCGGCAGGGACTTCCCCGGCTACGACCTGATGGTGCAGGCGATCTCCGGGCTGATGAGCCTCACCGGTGACCCGGACGGCTCGCCGTACCGAGCCGGCATCTCCGTCTTCGACGTGATGGCCGGCCTGCACGCGAGCATCGGCATCCTCGCCGCGCTGCACCACCGCGACGCGACCGGGCAGGGTCAGCACGTCGAGGTCAACCTGCTCAGCTCCGCGCTGTCCGGCCTGGTCAACCACTCCAGCGGCTACGTCGCCGGCGGCACCGTCCCGTTCCGGATGGGCAACGCGCACCCCAGCCTCTTCCCGTACGAGCCGCTGCCCACCGCGGACGGCGAGCTGATCGTCATCGCCGGCAACGACGGGCAGTTCCGCAAGCTCTGCCAGGTGCTCGACCTGCCCACCCTCCCCGACGACCCGCGCTTCGGGCGCAACCAGGACCGCACGGCCAATCGCGAGCAGTTGCGGCCCCTGCTCGTCGAACGGCTCGCCGAGCGCACCAAGGACGAGTGGTTCCGGGACCTGCTCGCCGCAGGTGTCCCCTGCGCGCCGATCAACACGATCGACGGCGGCGTGGCGCTCGCCCAGGAGTTGGGGCTGGACCCGGTGGTCGCCGTCGGTGACGTGCCGGGGGTCCGCAACCCCATCACCTTCTCCGACACCCCGGCCCGGTACGAGCTGCCGCCGCCCGGGCTCGACGAACACGGCGAGGAGATCCGCGCGTGGCTGAAGAACTGAGCTTCCCGACCGGGATCGGCACGTCCGACCCGACCACCATCTCGCTGCTCGGACAGGACCTGGCCAACGACCTGATGGGCAAGGTCGGCTTCGGCGAGCTGGCGTACTGGCTGGTCGCTGGCCGCCGTCCCACCCCGGGCGAGGTACGGGTGTTCGAGGCGGTGCTGGTGGCGCTCGCCGACCACGGCTTCACCCCGACGGCGATCGCGGCCCGGCTGACCTACCTCTCCGCGCCCGAGTCGCTGCAGGGCGCACTCGCCGCGGGCCTGCTCGGCGGTGGCTCCCGCTTCCTTGGCGTCACCGAGGACTGTGGACGCTTCCTCGCCGACACGCTCGCGCAGGCCGGCGAGGTCACCGACTACGACGCGGTGGCACTCGACGCCGTCACCCGGGCCAAGCAGGAGCGCCGGCTTGTCCCCGGGCTCGGGCACCCCGTGCACAAGGAGCAGGACCCGCGCGCCCCCGTACTGATCCGGATCGCCACCGAGGAGGGCGTGCACGGCCCTCACCTCCGGCTGTTCGAAGCGATCGGACGGGTGCACCCGCAGGTGCTCGGCCGTACCCTGCCGCTCAACGGCGCCGGCGTCTGCGGCGCGGCGCTCGCCGACCTCGGTCTCCCCGTCGAGATGCTGCGCGGTTTCGCCCTGCTGGCCCGCGCGGCCGGGCTGCTCGGGCACCTCGCCGAGGAGCGACGCCGGCCGCTCGGCATGGACATCTACCGCACCGTGGACCGCAACGCCGTCTACGAACCCTGACCCCCCTGCTGCAGCGAAAGGAGTGGCATGGCAACCGTCGTCGCGGTCATCGCCTCCACCCACCACCCCTTCTACTACCGGGCCAGCACGGCCACGGGCGAGGACCGGCCACCGTTCGCCGACGAGTGGACCAGCAAGATCCTGGCCTTCCGTGAGACGTTGACGCGGGCCAGGCCCGACGTGCTGGTGATGGTCGGCTCAGACCACTTCCACCAGCTCTGGCTGGACAACATGCCGCAGTTCCTGGTCGGCAAGGCGCCCAGCTACGACGCCAACTGGTACAACGAGGAGCGCGAGTTCGGTCTGCCCCGGATGCTGCTCAAGGGTCAGGAGGACCTGTCCGGGCACATCCTGCGGGCGGGTCTCGACGCCGGCTTCGACCTCGCGTTCAGCAACGAGCTGCGGATCGACCACAGCATCACCTGCCCGATCATCACGTTGCGGCCCGAGGCCGACCTGCCGATCGTGCCGATCTACACGAACATCTTCGCGCCGCCCCTGCCGCAGCCGAAGCGCTTCGTCCAGTTGGGCGCGGCGATTCGGGAGATCGTCGAGTCGTGGCCGTCGCACCTGCGGGTGGCCATCATCGGCACCGGCCACCTCTCGCTCGAACTGGGCGGGCCCCGGCAGTTCGGCCCGCACGGCCCAGACCCGGAGTTCGACCAGCGGGCGGTCGAGTGGATCGCCAACGGCGACCTCGACGGGTGCCTGCGTGAGGTCACCCTGGACAGCCTGCACTCACCCGGCAACGCCACCCACGGCTTCATGGACTTCATGCTCATGATGGGCGTGGCCGGGGCCGGCGCGAAGGCCGACCACGTCGACACCCTCGATCTGTTCCACACCATGGAGGCGTACTTCACCTGGTACCCGAACGGAGCGCCGGCGGCATGAGCAAGTACCTGCTGAACAAGTTCCTCTACATGGTCGACCGGGATCCAGAGCTGGTCGAGCGCTACCGGAGCGAGCCGCGCGAACTGGTCGCCTGGTGGGAGGCCGAGTGCGCCAACACCGTGCTCAACTCCCACAGCGGCGAGGCGAGCACCTGGCTGTGCCTCGACGACGTCGAGCGTGAGGCGCTGGCCACCCACGACCACGTGAAGCTGTTCGAGTTGGGGGCGCACCCGTTCCTCACCCTGACCCTCTTCATCGCCGTCTTCGAGCGGGACAACACCGAGCCGCTGGAGTACCAGAAGTCCTACGGCGCGCGGCTGGCCCACTTCGCGCTGCCCTACCCGGACATCGCGACGTGATCCGCGCGGCCCTGCTCAGCGCCTGCGGCACGCGACCGACGATCGCCGAGCGACCGGCCCCCGTGCCGGCCGACGGCGAGGTGGCGATCACGGTCGAGGCGGTGCCGATCACCCCGCTCGACGTGCTCTGCGCCAGCGGGACCAGCTACTTCGGCACGCCGGCCACCCCGTACGTGCCGGGCGTGCAGGGTGTCGGCCGGCTCGCCGACGGCACCGGAGTGTGGTTCGGCACCTCGGCCGGGATGAAGCCCGGGGTCGACGGCAGCATGGCGACCACGGTCGCGGTGCCCACCGCCGACGTGGTGGCGCTGCCGCCCGACGTACCGCTGACCCTGCTCGCCGCCCTCGGCCTCTCCGCCGTCGCCGCACACGCGGCCCTGACCCACTCCGGCGGCCTCGCGGCCGGCGAACAGGTCATCGTGCTCGGCGCCGGCGGTGTGGTCGGCCAGGCGGCCGTCCAGCTGGCCCTGCTCTCCGGGGCACGCCGGGTGATCGCCGTGACCCGTTCCGCCGCGGCGCGGTCCCGGGCCGAGGAGCTCGGCGCCGCGGTCTCCGTCCCGCTGCTCCCGGACGACGACGTCGCGTCCCTGGCCGACCGGCTGCGCGACGCCGCCGACGGTCCGGTCGACCTCGTCCTCGATCCGGTCTTCGGCGTCCCGGCCGCGGCGGCGCTGCGGGTGCTGCGCCCGGCTGGCCGCCTGGTCAACCTGGGCAGCGCCGCGGGCGCGACCGCGCCGATCGAGTCCGCCGTTCTCCGCAGCGGATCGTTGCGGATGATCGGCTACACCAACAACGCGCTGTCGACCGAGCAGCGGGCGGCGTCGCTGACCGTGGTGGCCGGGCACGCGGCCTCCGGTCGACTCACCGTCGACCACGAGACCGTGCCGTTCGCCTCGGTCACGGACGCCTGGTCCCGGCAGGACAACGGCACCGCGGCCGGCCGCCTCGTCCTCGCGCTCTGACCAGGCCCGACCCCAGCCAGGGATCGCGAATCCCTGGATGAACCGCACCTGGTTGGGGCTCGGCGCCGGTGCCACGGTCGGTCCATGACACCTGCCACCTACACCGTCACCGGTCACTGGATCGGTGGCGAGATCGTCGCCGGCTCGGCCGGCACCCTTCCCGTCGTGAACCCGGCGACCGGCGACGTGGTCGCCGAGGCCCCGGCCGGCACCGCCACGGACGTCGACCGCGCCGTCGCCGCCGCCCGGGCCGCCTTCCCCGCCTGGGCGGCGACCACGCCGCAGCAGCGGGCGGACGTGCTGCGCCACCTCGGCGCCGGCCTCACCGCCCGCCAGGAGGAGATCGCCGGGGCGATCACCGCCGAGATGGGCTCACCGATCACCATGTCCCGGACCGCCCAGGTCGCCTTCCCGGCCGCGGTCATCGAATCCGTCGCCGGCCTGGCCGAGGACTTCGCCTGGACCGAGGAGATCGGCACCTCGCTGATCGTCCGTGAGCCGATCGGCGTGGTCGGTGCGATCACGCCGTGGAACTTCCCGCTCCAGCAGGTCGTCTCCAAGCTGGCACCGGCGCTGCTCGCGGGCAACACGGTGGTCCTCAAGCCGTCCGAGAACGCCCCGCTGACCGCACGGATCCTCGCCGAGGTGGCGACCGAGGCGGGTGTGCCGGCGGGCGTGTTCAACGTCGTGTACGGCACCGGCCCGATCGTCGGCGAGGCCATCTCCGCCCACCCGGACATCGACATGATCTCCTTCACCGGCTCCACCCGGGCCGGGAAGCGGATCGCCGCGGTGGCCGCGGAGACCGTCAAGCGGGTCGCGCTGGAGTTGGGCGGCAAGGGCGCGAACATCATCCTCGACGACGCCGACCTGCCCGAGGCGGTCAGCCGGGGCCTGATGATGTCGTTCACCAATGGTGGCCAGGTCTGCGGCGCATGGCCGCGGATGCTGGTGCCCGCCTCCCGTCAGGACGAGGTCGTGGCGCTGGCCGTGGCGGCGGCGAAGCAGTACACCGTCGGCGACCCGACCGACGAGGCCACCCGGATCGGCCCGATGGCCTCCGAGGCCCACCGGCAGAAGGTCATCGGATACATCGAGCGGGGCATCGCCGATGGCGCCCGGCTGGTGTTCGGTGGCCCGGATCGGCCCGAGGGCCTGGCGAAGGGCGCCTACGTCCAGCCGACGATCTTCGCCGACGTCGACCCGCGCTCCGCCATCGCCCAGGAGGAGATCTTCGGCCCGGTGCTGACGATCATCCCGTACGCGGACGAGGAGGAGGCCGTGGCCATCGCCAACGGCACGCTGTACGGCCTGACCAGTGGCGTCTTCGGCGAGCCCGAGCACGCGACGGCGGTCGCCCGGCGGCTGCGGGTGGGCCAGGTCGACGTGAACGCCGGTCACTGGAACCCGCTCGCGCCGTTCGGCGGCTACAAGCAGTCCGGCAACGGCCGCGAGTTCGGCCGCTTCGGCCTGGAGGAGTTCCTGGAGACCAAGTCCATCCAGCGTTGACCGCGCCGGACGGTCCCCGGCCCGCGCCGTTGGGCCGGGGCCGTCCGCCGCCGCCGCCGCGCATCCTGGGCTTCGGTGAAGATCGTGCTGGATCGTGGATGTAGTGGCCTCGTACGCCCCGTCACACCCCTGGATCCAGGATCGAGCGCGATCTTGCGAAGGATTCGGTGGGTGGATATGGGATGGCACCGGCGCGGAGTCCGGTTTGTGGTCTTGTGTCCGTGCACGGCGAGGCGGAACACCGTGCCTGGGCTCGCCTGTTGCACTCAACGTGCCGGTCCACCCGCCGGCACCCACCGATCGGAGACACCGTGGACCGCGCCCAACTCGCCAGCTTCCTGCGTACCCGACGCGAGGCGCTGCAGCCCGAGGACGTGGGACTGCCCCGGGGCCAGCGCCGACGTACCGGAGGGTTGCGACGCGAGGAAGTGGCCGCGTTGAGCGGGATGTCCACCGACTACTACAGCCGGCTGGAGCAGCAGCGAGGCCCACATCCCTCCGAGCAGATGCTCGCCGCCCTGGCCCGGGGCCTGCGGCTCTCACTGACCGAGCGGGACCACCTGTTCCAGCTCGCCGGGCACGCCGTCCCGCACCGAACGGTCCGGGCCGACCACGTCAACCCGGGGATGATGCGGATCCTCGACCGGCTCCACGACACTCCCGCCCAGGTGGTCAACCACCTCGGCGAGACGCTGGCGCAGACCGCACCGGCGATCGCCCTGCTCGGCGACGAGACCCGGCACTACGGGCTGGATCGCAGCCTGCACCACCGCTGGTTCACCGATCCGCAGACCCGACAGCTGCACCCGGCGCAGGACCACGCGGCGCAGAGCCGACTCCTCGTGGCGCACCTGCATGCGGCGTACACCCGCGACGGCCGGGGCTCGCGAGCGGCGGCGATCGTCGACGCGCTGCTGGCCGCAAGCCCGGAGTTCGCGGACCTGTGGCGGGAGCACCCGGTGCCGGCCGGCTACTGCCCGCCGAAGCACTTCGTCCACCCCGAGGTGGGGCCGCTGGAGCTGCACTGCCAGACCCTGGTGGACCCCGACCAGTCCCAGACACTCCTGGTCTTCACCGCCGTACCCGGGTCGGAGAGCGACGAGAAGCTGCGGCTGCTCTCGGTCATCGGCTCCCAGTACGCCTGATCCCCCGGCCGCCCGGTCAGCCGCGCAGGAACGCCAGCAGATCCTTGTTGACCTGGTCCTGCAGGGTGGACGTCATGCCGTGCGGGGCGCCCGGGTAGTAGATCTCCTTGGCGTTCGCGACAAGCTTCGCGGTCTTGTGCGCCGAGTCCTTGACCGGCACGATCTGGTCGTCCTCGCCGTGCATCACCAGCGTCGGGATGTCGAACTTCGCCAGGTCGTCGCGGAAGTCGGTCTCGGAGAACGCCTTGATGCTCTGGTACGCGTTCCACAGACCGGACTGCATGCTCCACAGCCAGAACTGGTCGAGGATCCCCTTCGACACCTTCGCGCCGGGCCGGTTGGCGCCGTAGAACATCTGGGCGAGGTCCTGGTAGAACTGCGACCGGTCGGCGAAGAGCTGGCTCCGCAGGTCGTCGAAGACGCTGATCGGCAGCCCTTCCGGGTTGTCCGCACTCTGCACCATGATCGGCGGTACGGCCGAGATGAGCACGGCCTTCGCGACCCGTCCCGTCCCGTGCCGGCCGATGTAGCGGGCCACCTCACCACCGCCGGTGGAGTGACCGACCAGGTTGACGTCCCGCAGGTCCAGTGCCTCGATGACCGCGGCCAGGTCGTCGGCGTACCCGTTCATGTCGTTGCCGGCGCTGGCCTGGCTGGACCGGCCGTGCCCGCGACGGTCGTGCGCGACAACCCGGAACCCGTTCTGGACGAGGAAGAGCATCTGCCCGTCCCAGGCATCGGCGCTCAGCGGCCAGCCGTGGGAGAAGGTGACGACCGGCCCCTCGCCCCAGTCCTTGTAGTAGATGTCGGTGCCGTCCTTCGTCTTGACATAGCTCATGCCGATGCCTCCTGGTCATTGGGCGGGAATCGGACGGACGGCTGGGGCCGGCACCCCGTGCCGACACCGCGCCTGCGGACACCGTCTACCGGTCCGGGGCGTCCTTCCCCGATGCTAGGTGCGGCCGCCGGAGGGCTGGGCCACATCGCCCGAATGCTGTTCACGTCGGCGCTGAGGGGCCGGGTAGCGGGCCGGGCTGACGCCCAGATGACGCCGGAAGTGGCGGGTCAGATGTGCCTGGTCGAAGAACCCCGCCCCGACGGCGGCCTCGGCGGGACGCTGCCCCGCGAGGAGCAGGCGACGCGCGAGCTCGACCCGGCGACCGGTCAGGTACGAGTGCGGCGGCAGCCCGTGTACGTGGGTGAACGTCCGGACCAGGTGGGTTGGGTGGGCGTGCAGCAGCTCGGCGGCCTCGCGCAGCGTGACGCCCTCGACGGTCCGGGCGTCCAGCAGCTCGCGCAGTCGGTCGGCGAGGCCGCGTGTGCCGGGCTGGCCGCTGGCCGGAGCCTGCTGGCGGAGCTGCCGGCGGAGCCGTTCCAGGATGAGCGCGAGCCGACTGTCGGCCTCGAACTCGTCCCCCCGTTCGGCGAGCACCTGGTGCAGGTGGTGGATCCGGTGCCGCAGTTGCGGATCGGCCAGGTTCGGCCGGTCGACCGCCCGGCCGGCCAGCTCCACACCGAGCGCCGAGGTGTCGAGGTACAGGACCCGCTTGCGGAAGCCGTGCGGCGTCGCGGAGCGGCCGTCGTGCGGCACGTGCGGCGGCAGCAGGGTGACCGACGTCCGCAGCGCGCCGTGCCGGTGCCGGTCGAGGTCGAAGCGGACCGCACCGTCGTCGACGATCAACAGAGTCCACACGTCGTGGGTATGCGGCGGGTACGCATGATCGACAAAGTGGGCGTGGAAGACCTCGGCGACCCCGGCTACCGTGGGTCGCCACGCGCTGACGTGCGAGCCCGCCGGGCGGGTGGCCACGCTAAGAACGTACAAGACCGGTCGGTGCCGAGGCTGGCAGGTTCGAGTCCATGACCGAACCGATCCGCTTCAACACCAAGATCGCCGTACTGCTCCGCAACGACCTGGCGGGCTGGCAGCGGCTGAACGTCACCGCCTTCCTGGTCAGCGGCATCGCGAACGCCGAGCCGGAGTTGCTCGGCGAGGAGTACCGCGACGCGGACGACACCAGCTACCTGCCGATGTTCCGCCAGCCGGTGCTGGTCTTCGCCGGCGAGCGGGCCATGCTGACCGCCGCGCACTCGCGCGCGCTCGGCCGTGGGCTACGCCTGGCCATCTTCACGCAGGAGCTGTTCGCCACCGGTAACGACCGGGACAACCGCGCCGCCGTGCGGGCGGTCGGCCGGGAGAAGCTCGACCTGGTCGGGTTGGCGCTGCACGCCCCGCGCAACGTGGTGGACAAGGTGTTCAAGGGCGCCAGCATGCACCCCTGACGTGACCGCCGGGCATCCTCCTGCCACAGGTCCGGGCCAGCGACGAGTCGCGAAAGTGGCCCGGTGTCCAGCGCGGACACCGGGCCACTGGTGCTCAGCCGTCCATCCCCAACGCCTCCATGGGGCTGACCCGGGACGCCCGCCGGGCCGGCAGCACCCCGGCCAGCGCGGTCAGCACGACCAGCGCCGCGAAGAGCCCGACCAGTGGCAGCACCGGCAGGGCCAGCGGTGCGTTGATCCCGAGGACCTGCACCGCCAACCAGGCGTACGGAATGCCGAGCAGCAGGCCGATCGTCGCACCGATCACCCCGTAGAGACCGGACTCGACGGTCAGCATGCCGCGCAGGCCGGGCCGGGACAGGCCGACCGCGCGGAGCAGCCCGGACTCGCGTACCCGCTCCACCACCGAGAGCGCGGTCGTGGACCCCACACCGACCACCGCAATCAGCACGGTCAGGCTGACCAGGCCGACGGCGATCCAGAGCAGGGTGGTCAGCACCTCGTCGTGGCGGTCCCGCTCGTCGGCGAGCACCGCGAGGCCAACCCCGTCACTGCCGCCGATCGCCTGCCGCAGCGCCTGCACCGCAGCGGTACGGCCGTCCTCGCCGGGGCGGGCCGCGTCGGCCAGCAGACCGCTGAACGCCGGCGGCACGCCGAGCCGGTCGAGGTCGGCACGGTCGGTGATGATGCCCGCGTGCAGGGGGCCGTGGTCGGGCAGGACTGCGGCCACGCGTACGTCGACCGTCTTCCCGGCGAGGGCGAGCGTGGTGCTGTCGCCGGCCCGCAGCCCGGCGTCCCGGGCGACCCAGCTGCCCAGCACGATCCGGCCGGGGCCACGGTCGGCCAGCGTGCCCTGCGCCGCGTCCAGGTCTTCGGTGCTCGGCAGGGACGGCAGGTCGAGGTCGATGGTCGGGTAGCCGGATTCGGCGCTGCCGAGCCGGTCGGCGCCGCGCATCAGCGTGACGTCGTCGATCCGCCGGTACGGCACCACCCGGGCCAACGCCCCGCGTGCCGCCTCGGCCCGCGTCACGACGGCTGCCGGTAGCGCTTCACCGTTGCTGGCGGTGACCTCGAAATCGGTCGGAGCGGAGAGCGCCATCTCGCGGTCGGCGAGGATCCGCATCGACGCACCGCCGATGACGACACCGGAGATCAGGGTCACGCCGAGCGCGACCACCACGGAGACCGCGGCGGCGCGGCGCGGCGTCCCTCCGATTCCGCCGACCGCCAGCCGCCCGAGCGGCCCGAACTGGCGCAGCGGCCAACCCACCACGGCCAGCACCGGGCGCACCAACAGCGGCCCGAGGGCCACCAGCGCGAAGAACGCCAGCGTGCCGGAGCCGACGAGCAGGAGCAGCCCCGGCATCGGGTCGTAGGACTCCTGGTCCGGCGCGGGCAACCGGCTGACCGTCGCGGCGCACGCCAGTGCCGCGCCGGTGGCCAGTAGCCCCCCGGACACCAGGCGCAGCACCCCGACGCCGCGGCGGCCGGCGGTGATGCTCGCCGCCCGCAGCGCCTCCAGCGGAGAGACCCGGGCGGCGGAGAACGCCGGCGCCAGGACCGCCAGCACGGTGAGGACGACGGCGCCGACCACCACCGAGACCGCGGCGGCCAGTGGCAGGCCCGGCGCCGAGACCGCCTTTCCGGAGGCGCGCAGGACCGCCGGGAGGGCGTGCCCGGCCGCGAGAGCGGCGGTGACCCCGACGCCTCCGGCGACCAGCCCGGTCAGGGCTCCCTCGGCGATCAGCGCCCCCACCAGGGCGCCCCGGCTCGCGCCGACCGCGCGCAACAGCGCGAGTTGCCGCATCCGCTGGGCGAAGACGATGCGGAAGGTCGAGGTGACCACCAGCGCCGCGGCGACGACCGCCACCGCGACGAACATGCCGACCAGGGCGAACAGTCGCCCGACCTGCTCGGCCTCCGCATCGGCCTCCGCCTGGCGGACCTCGTCACCGGTGCGGATCGGCAGGTCGGCCGGCAGCGTCGCGGTCATCCGGCCCCGCACCGTCTCCGCCGACGCGCCGGGGGCCACCCGCACATCGATCCGCTCCAGCGGGATCAGACCGGCCCACGCGGTCACCACGCTGTCCGGGGCGTACGCGTTGAAGCCACCGTCGTCGGGGGTCTCGACCAGGCCGGTGACGGTGAGCCCGGTGGGGGTGGTCAGCTCACCGCCCGTCCCGCTGGTCACGGTGCCGACCGAGAGCCCCAGCCGCTCGACGGTACGCGGGCTGACCGCGATCTCGCCGGGGCTGTCCGGATAGCTCCCCTGGACCAGCCGGACCCTGGCCAGCGGGCCGGTGCCGGGGTCGGCCTGCAGGTTGAGGTACCCCTCGCCGAGGGAGACACCGATGGTCAGCCGGCCGACCGCCTCGGCGACGCCCGGCACGGCGCGGACGCGCTGCAACGCCGCCACGCTGGGCGGCGGCGGCTGCTCCGGATCGCCGATCACCAGGTCGGTGGCGGCGGGGGTGCCGCTGAGGTTGTCCAGCGTGGTCCGTTCGGTGATCTGCTGGGCCAGCACGGTGCCGAAGACGACGAACGACGCGACCAGGATGGCCAGACCGGTCAGGATCAGACGTCCGGGGCGTCGTGCCGCCGCGCTCACCTGGGTCCGCAACGCCGTCGCCCTCATGCGCCGGCCGCCAGATCGCGCAGCGCGTCGGTGACCGAGCCCTGGTCCGGCTTGTCGATCTCCCCGGCGACCCGGCCGTCGGCGAGCAGCACCACCCGGTCGGCGTACGCGGCGGCGATCGGGTCGTGGGTGACCATGACGACCGTCTGACCGAGGTCGCGTACCGAGTCGCGCAGGATGGTGAGCACCTCCGCGCCGGAGCGGGAGTCGAGGTTGCCGGTGGGCTCGTCGGCGAAGACCACCTCGGGACGCGACACCAGCGCCCGGGCCAGCGCCACCCGCTGCTGCTGACCGCCGGAGAGCTCGCTGGGCCGGTGACCCAGCCGCTGGCCGAGCCCCAGCACGTCGACCAGGTGCGCGAGGAGTTCACCGTCGGGCTGCCGGCCGGCGAGATCCAGCGGCAGCGTGATGTTCTGCGCGGCGGTGAGCTGCGGCAGCAGGTTGAACGACTGGAAGACGAACCCGATCCGGTCCCGGCGCACCCGGGTCAGCGTCCGGTCGGACCGGCCCGTGAGCTCCGTGCCACCGAGCAGGACCCGGCCGGAGGTGGCCGTGTCCAGACCGGCGAGGCAGTGCATCAGCGTCGACTTGCCGGACCCGGAGGACCCCATGATCGCGGTGAACTCGGCCCGGCCGAAGCCGACCGAGACCCCGTCCAGGGCACGGACCGCGGTGTCGCCGCTGCCGTACACCTTCACCAGGTCGACCGCGGCGACGGCGGCGTGGCTGGTCTCCGGCGGGGCGTGCGTTGTCATGGTTCCTCCAGTGGCTGCGACAGTGACCGGGGAAGCCTCGCCCGCGAGGGTGGGTGGCCGCATCGGCCCGCGGTCCGGGATCGCGGGCGCCGGGTCTGCCTTTCGGCCGATCCGGCCGACCCGCCGACCTGGCTACGCTGGGTCACGATGAACGCGCCGGGATTCTCGAATTGGTGGATACGCCTGGGCCAGCTCGCCGGCCTGGCGGCCATGGCCCTGCTCGGCCTCTTCGACCTGCGGTTCGGCCTGCTTCGGGGGATGGGCACAGCCTTTGCCCTGCTCCTCCTGGTGCGGTTGGGGCTGGCGATGGCGACCACGCTGGTCTGGCTGCCCGTGCACCGGCAGGGCTCCCGGCTGTTGCCACTGGCGGCGCTCCTGCTGGGCGCCACCTCACTCGCCGTCACCGGCGGTGTCGTCGTGCTCACCGGGGCCGGTACCCGCCCCATCGGCGGCACCTGGGGTCTGGCGGAGTCCGCCGGCCTGTTGGCGGTGGTCTTCGTGGTGGCCCGGCGCGGCGCGCCCCGGCTCGCGCCGTGGGCGGCGGTGGTCGCCGCGCTCGCCGCCGCCGCGCTGCCGCTGCGCGCCGGCGCCGAGAGCGTCTACGTGATCTTCGGGCTGCTCCAGGCACTCGCCGCGGTCGGCGCCGCCGCGGTCGGGATCTACCTACGCGTGGTCGCCGCCGGACGGGAACGGACGATCGCGCTGGTCCGGGCCGAACAGCGCGCCGAGTTCGCCCGCGACCTGCACGATTTCATCGCCCACCACGTGACCGGCATCGTGGTGCAGGCGCAGGGAGCCCGGTTCGTCGCCGAGCAGGACCCGCAGCGGGTGATCGTCGCTCTGGAGCAGATCGAGCGCGCCGGCGCCGAGACGATGGCCTCGATGCGGCGGATGGTCGGCGTCCTGCGCAATCCGGACGCCCCGCCGGACGCGCCGCTGGCCCCACTGGCCGGCGTGGCCGACCTGGCGCCGTTGCTGGAGGGCCACAACGGCACGACGAACGCGCCGGCCCGGCTGCACGTCGACGGGCCGCTGGACGGGCTGCCGGTGGAGGTCTCGACCTCGGCGTACCGGGTGGTGATGGAGGGGCTGACCAACACCCGCCAGCACGCCCCGGACGCCCGGTCGGTGGACGTGTCCGTGCGCCGTACCCCGGACTGGCTGCTGGTCCGGGTCGCCGACGACGGCGCGACCCCGCGCACCGCGCCGGCCCGAGGGCACGGCTTCGGCCTGATCGGCCTCAGTGAGGGGGTACGTGCCCTCGGCGGCACGATCACCGCCGGGCCCGGCGTCGCCGGCGGTTGGGTGCTCGACGCGGCGCTGCCGCTGCGCCCGGCGGTGGTCCGGTGATCCGGGTACTGATCGCCGACGACCAGGCGATGGTCCGGACCGGCTTCGGCATGATCATCGGGGCGCAATCGGACATGGAGGTGGTCGGCGAGGCCGCCGACGGGGTCGTCGCGGTCGAGCTGGCCCGGCGCCTGCGACCGGACGTGGTGCTGCTGGACATCCGGATGCCCCGCCTCGACGGCCTCGAAGCGCTGCGGCTGCTCGCCGGGCCCGGCGTCACCGACCCGGTCAGGGTCGTCGTGGTCACGACCTTCGACCTCGACGAGTACGTGCACACCGCGCTGTCCAACGGCGCCTGCGGCTTCCTGCTCAAGGACTCCGGCCCCGCGCTGCTCGTGGAGGCGGTCCGCGCGGCCGTGTCCGGCGACGCGTTGATCAGCCCGTCCATCACCGTACGGCTGCTGGAACACCTCAGCCCGCCCGCTCCGGCGCGGGACCACGCCGGCCTGTCCCCCCGGGAACTCGACGTCGTGAAACTCGTCGCCCGGGGCCTGACCAACGCCGAGATCGCCACCCAGCTCTTCATCGCCGTGGGCACGGTCAAGACCCACCTGGCCAGCGTGCAGACGAAGCTCCCGGCCCGCAACCGCGTCGAGATCGCCGCCTGGGCCTGGGAACGCCGCCTCGTCGGCTAGCAGGCCCGCCGAAGCCGGGTCTGGCGCGGGCCGCGACATCTTGCGACGCTAACGCTCGTGTATGACTACGACCTGTTGGTGCTGGGCTCCGGACCCAGTGGTCAGAAGGCTGCGATCGCGGCCGCCAAGCTCGGCAGGCGGGTCGGCATCGTGGACCGCCGCGACATGATCGGTGGGGTGTGCATCAACACCGGCACCGTCCCCTCCAAGACGCTGCGCGAGGCGGTGCTCTATCTGACCGGGCTGAGCCAGCGGGACCTCTACGGCAGCAGCTACCGGGTCAAGGAAGAGATCACGGTCAGCGACCTGGCCGCCCGCACCCAGCACGTGATCACCCGGCAGACCGACGTCATCCGCAACCAGCTCGCCCGCAACCGGGTCGCGATGATCACCGGGACCGGCCGGTTCGCCGACGCCCACGCGATCTGGGTAGACGGCGGCTCCGGGCGCGAGTCCAAGGTGACCTTCGACAAAATCATCATTGCGGCGGGCACCCGCCCGGCCCGCCCGGACAGCGTCGACTTCGACGACCGGACCATTGTGGACTCCGACGGCGTCATCAACCTCCAGGCCGTACCCCGCAGCATGGTCGTGGTCGGTGCCGGCGTGATCGGCATGGAGTACGCGTCCATGTTCGCCGCGCTCGGCACCAAGGTGACCGTGGTGGAACGCCGCGACCGGATGCTCGACTTCTGCGACGAGGAGGTCGTCGAGTCGCTCAAGTACCACCTGCGCGACCTGTCCGTGGCGTTCCGCTTCGGCGAGGAGGTCGCCGCGGTGGAGAAGCACCAGACGGCGGCGCTGTGCATCCTGAAGAGCGGCAAGAAGATCGTCGCGGACACCGTCATGTACTCGGCCGGCCGGCAGGGCCAGACCGACGACCTGGCGCTGGAGTTGGCCGGGCTGCAGGCGGACAGACGCGGCCGGATCACGGTCGACGCCAACTACCGCACCTCGGTGGACAACATCTACGCGGTCGGTGACGTGATCGGCTTCCCGGCGCTCGCGTCCACCTCGATGGAGCAGGGCCGGCTGGCCGCCCAGCACGCCTGCGGCGAGCCGGTCCGGGAGATGCACGGCCTGCAGCCGATCGGCATCTACACGATCCCGGAGATCAGCTTCGTCGGGCAGACCGAGGCACAGCTCACCGACGCCTCGACGCCGTTCGAGGTGGGTATCGCGCGCTACCGCGAGCTGGCCCGTGGTCAGATCGTGGGTGACTCGTACGGCATGCTGAAACTGCTCGTCTCCCCCGACGACGGTCGGCTGCTCGGCGTGCACGTGTTCGGTACCGCCGCCACCGAGATCGTCCACATCGGGCAGGCGGTGATCGGCTGCGGCGGCACGATCGACTACCTGGTCGACGCGGTGTTCAACTACCCGACGCTCGCCGAGGCGTACAAGGTGGCCGCCCTGGACGCGTCCAACAAGATCCGCAACATCACCCGGATCGACGGCTGACACATCGCCAACGCGTGTCGGTGGTTTTCGCTAGGGTGCCGACACTGTTGCAGCATGGGAGAAAGAGGCAGTCGTGGGCGCATCCGGGTGGAGCTACGTCGTCGCGTACCAGCCAGACCTGGACGCGGCGTTGGACGCCCTGCGGGACAAGGTGTTCGCCGAGGGCGACTACTGGTGGGCCCGGGGCGAGATCCCCAACTCGGCCAAGGACTACGACGACCGCCCCACCACGATGGAGGAGCTCTTCAACGACGAGGCGGTGCAGGAGTCGGGGACGCACTCCATCCTCGACGTCTACCGGGTCCTGAACGATGGTGAGAGGCCCGACTACGGCACCGTCGAGCCGGTGAGCGCCGCCGAGGCGTTGCGCCTCACCGGGACCGAGCGGCTCACCCGCGAGCATCTGGGAATCATCAAGGATCTGGCCGAGCGGAGCTGGTTCGGCCGCTGCGCGGTCCTGCACGACGTGCAGGGCCGACCCGAGGAGATCTACTTCTGGGGATACTCCGGCGACTGACGGCCGCACCCGGTCACCCGTTGGCGGGATGTCCGGCCGCCCTGGTCGGCTGCCAGAATTCGTCCATGCGACGCGGCATCGTCGGGCGGGACGAGGTGTTCGACCGGGCCTGGCAGCTGCTGAGCCAACCCGGGCCGGTGCTGCTGGAGGGGCCCGCCGGCATCGGCAAGACCGAGTTGTGGCGGGCGCTGGTCGCGCAGGCCGCGCAGGCGGGTTGGCTGGTGCTGAGCTGCGCGCCCACCGAGGCCGAATCCGAGCTTCCGTACGCGGCCCTGGCCGACCTGCTCCGCCCGCTCGCCGACCGGGTCGCCGCGCTGCCCCGGCCACAGCGGGTCGCGGCCGAGGTGGTGCTCCTCTCCGGCGACGCCCACGAGGCGGTCGACGTGCGGGTGGTCGGGGCGGCCACCCGGTCGCTGCTGGAAGCCGCGACGGCGGCGAACACCCACCCGGCGGTGCTCGTCGCGGTGGACGACGCGCCCTGGCTGGACCGGCCCAGCGAACGCGCGTTGCGGTACGCGCTGCGCCGAGTGACCGGCCTGGCCACCCTGGTGAGCCGCCGACGCGGCCCGGGTGCGCCCGGAGACGTACCCCTCGGGCTCGACGAGGGCCGCAACGGCGACCCGGTCGGCCGTGTCGAGGTGCCACCGCTCGACGTCGGCGCGCTGCACCACGTCCTGCGCGATCAGCTCGGCGCCACGCTCAGCCGGCCGATGCTCGTCCGAGTGGCCCGGGAGGCCGACGGCAACCCGCTGCTGGCCATCGAGGTGGTCCGGGCGGTACAACGCCTGCCGCGCCAACCCGCACCCGGCGACGACCTGCCGGTGGCCGCGTCCATGCACCACCTGCTCGCGGACGTCCTCGCCGGGCTGCCCCTGGCCAGCCGCGCCGCGGTGCGACTGGCCGCGCTGCTGACCGTGCCCACCCTGGCCGACCTGGCGGCGGCGGAGGTGTCCGCCGCCGCGCTGGACGCGCCCGAGGAGGCCGGGCTGATCGTCGTGACGCCGACCGGCGTGCGCTTCACCCATCCGGTGTACGCGGCCGCCGTCCGGGCCGGCATCCCGCCGGGAGTCCGCCGCCGGCTGCACCGGCAGCTCGCCGACCTGCTCACCGATCCGGACGAGCGGGCCCGACACCTCGCGCTCTGCGCGACGGACCCGGACCCGGTGGTCGCGGACACCCTCGCCGCCGCAGCCGCGCGGTGGCACAGCCGGGGCGCACCCGACCTCGCCGCAGAGCTGCACGACCGCGCCGGCCAGCTCACCCCGGCCGACGACCGGGTACGCCTGGGCCACCGGCGACTCGCGGCGGCCCGCTGCCGATTCGACAGTGGCGACTTCCCGGCGGCCCGACAGGCGGCCGAGGCGGTCGCGTCGGAGTTCGACGGCGACGTCCGGGCGGAGTCGCTGCTGCTGCGCGCCGTCGTCGCCTGGTCTGGCGGTGAGGCAGCCCGGGTGGCGGTGGACAACGGCACCCGGGCGCTGGCGGCGGCCCGACCCGACTCGGCGCTGGCCGGGCGCATCCACGCCCACCTCGCCGTCTTCGACGACCGGACGGAAGCGGCCCGGGAGCACGCCGAGGCCGCCGCCACGCTGCTGGACGGACGCCACGACGACCACGACCTGCTCGCCGCCGCCCTGGTCCTGCTCTTCTTCCAGGAGGTACGGCTCGGCCAGGCGCCGCGTACCGACCTGTTGGACCGGGCCCTCACTTTGGAGGGTGACGAACCGGCCTGGCTGGCGAGCACCGTGCCCGCGATCTGGTGGAAGTCGATCGACGACGCGGAACGGGCCCGGCGGCGGCTGCACCGGATGCTCGGCCGCGCCGAGGCCCGGGGCGACGAGCCGCTGCAACACGAGCTGCTCTCCCACCTCGGGGAAGCCGAATTGCTGGCCGGGCGGTGGGACGAGGCCGAACGGCACATCACCGCGGCTCGGGAGCTCGGTGACCAGCTCGGCACCGGCCTCGTCGGTGAGACCTGGCTGGCCGGGCTGCTCGACGCGCACCGGGGGCGGTTGGCCGAGGCGACCCGGGTGGCCGAGTCCGGCCTGCGGCTCGCCGACGAGTTGGACGACGACTGGTGCCGACGGATCCACCAGCAGTTGGCCGGGTTCGTGGCCCTCTCCGCCGGCCGGATGGAGGAGGCCGCGTCCGCGTACACCAGCCTGGCCGCGACCATCGACGCCAACGGTCTGGTGGAGCCACTCGCCATGCGGTTCGAGCCGGACTGGATCGAGGCGTGCGTCGCGGTGGGCGATCTCGACCGGGCGGCGGCCGTGCTGGAGCGTCTGACAGCCCGACACCGCCGGCTGCCGCGTCCCTGGACGACGCTCGGCTCCGCCCGGGCCCGCGCGCTGTTGGACAGCGCCACCGGCGTCGACCCCGGCGAGGCGCTCGACGCGCTGACGGTGGCGCGGGACGCCGTACCACCGGATGTGCTGCCGTTGGACCGCGCCCGCTGCCTGCTCGTGGCCGGGATCGTGCACCGCAGGTCCCGCCGCAAGCTGCCGGCCCGGCAGGCGTTGGAGGGAGCGCTCGCGGAGTTCACCGCGATCGGCGCGGCGGCGTTCGCGGACCGGGCCCGGGCGGAGTTGGCTCGCGTCGGTGGCCGCCCACCGACACCCCGGCACCTCACCGCCACCGAGGAGCGGGTGGCCCAGCTCGCGGCGCGCGGGCGGACCAACCGGGCCATCGCCGACGAGCTGTTCATCAGCCCGAAAACCGTCGAGGCGAACCTGGCTCGGATCTACCGCAAGCTCAGCATCTCCACCCGCGCCGAGCTGGGTGCCGCGATGAGCAGGGCCGACGCGCAAGCGTAGGGAAACGCCCGATTCCTCGCCACCGGCTGCGACCTAGCCTCAGGTCATGGCCGGCTACCTGTTCGCACTGGAGCAGTACGACCGCTCCCCCGACACGGACGGGGCGGCGCCGGCGTTCGGCACCCCAGACTGTCGGCTGGTCGCCGCCGTCCGGCTACCGACCGACGACGTCGTGATCGCGCTGGTCGAAGGCCCCAACGCGGAGGTGGTGGCCGCGGCCGCCGCAGCCGCCGCATGGCGGGTCGACCGCCTGATCCCGGCTCGGTGGATCCATCCACCCGGGACCGCCCCCACCAATCCGGAACTCCCCTGACCAGCGAGGGAAGCATGACTGTGCGCCGTCTGATCGCACCCGTGTGGTGCTCACTGCTGCTCATCCCGCTGGTCGCCTGCGGCGGAGCGGACGATGGTCCGGCCGCCCCGGTGGCCGACGCCGGGCAGAGCGTCACGGCCACGCCCGACGGCGACCCGTCGGCCGCCGCCCCGGCGGAGGAGTCGCCTGCCGCGCCGGCCGTTGACGCCTGCGCCCTGGTGTCCAAGCAGGAGGCTGAGAAGCTGGCCGGCACCCCGCTGCAGGACCCGCTGGAGAAGCCGGCGCCGGACCGGGACACCTGCACCTACACCGGCCCGGTCAGCGGTCCGACCGCCCAGGTCGAGGTGTTCGTCGGCCCCGGCGCGAAGAAGTTCCTCGACATCGAACGCGAACTCGGGCACGAGCTGACCCCGATCAGCGGTGCCGGCGACGAGGCGTACGCCGAGGACGGCACCGTCTTCGTCAGCAAGGGCGGGGTGTGGGTCTCCATCCGACTCGTCCGCACCGATGACCCAGCCAGGTACCGCGCGGCCCTGGAGACCCTGGCCCGTACGACCGCCGGCCGGCTGTGACCCGCGGCGGAGGGGACGTGATGGCACCCGGAGCCCGGCGGCACCGTGCGATGGTGGCGCTGCTCGCGGTGACCCTGTTGCTCCCGGCGGCCTGCGATCGGGGTGCAGCGGACCCGACGCCGCCCGGTCCGCCGGCCGGTGGCACCGGCGGTGACCAGCGGTACGGTGCGGCGCCCGCGCCCAATCCGGACGTGACCTATCAACCCGACGTGGTGTTCGTGGGCGGCGGCGGTGGATCGGTGCGCGGGCTCTCCGAGGATGCGCTCACCTGGCGCATCGATCCCGCCGCCAGCGGTGCCGACCGGCTCGCCCGGGGCAGGGTCATGTTCCTCACCGGTCGGGCGGTCGGACGGGTGCTCGATGTACGCCGCGACGGGGAGGACCTGGCGGTGACCCTGGGACCGGTGGACATCACGCAGGTGATCCGCGACGGCACCTTCGCCGGTGACCGGCCGGTCTCCCTGGACAATCCGACCCGGTACGACGCGGGCACGCCGTTCTGGGCTGAGTACGACGGCGAGGCCGGCGGGGGCGGCGGCTCGGTGACGCCGGTGGTCGGGATGGCGGCCGGCACTGGGCGGCAGAGCGCGATTCGGCCGGCGGCCGGCGCGGGTGAGCAGCGGATCGCCGGGTTCGCGGTCACCCCGTTCTGCTGCGCGAGCGGAGTCGGCGCGCGGTTCACTTACGACGGCGGCGGTATCCGCATCGTCGGCACGGTGACGCTGCTGATGAAGAACCCGACGGCCCGGTTCCACCTGGAGATCCGGGGTGGCGCGATCCGTCGGGCGGAACTGCAGATCGGCGGTATGGCCGGGCTGCGGATCGAGATCGCGGGTGCCACCGACGCGGGGCGGAACGTCAACAAACGCATTCCGATCCCGCTGGACTTCAGCGTGCCGGTCGGCGAGATCCTCGGCGTCCCGTTCTCCATCACCGCCAACCAGCTTGTCGGGGTGCAGACGGCGTTCAGCGCCAAGGACGGCAACATCAAGGCGGCCGGCGAATGGTCGCTGGGCGGCTCCCTCGGGTTCGGCTACGCCGACGGCGCCTTCGGCGTCACGAAACCCTGGAACCTGACCGTCCGCAACAGCATCACCGACTCCATCTACGGCCCGTCGGTCGGTGTCAGCGGCATCATCGTCCATTACCAGGCAGCCTTCCGAGCCGGTCTGGGCGCCTTCGGCTTCACCGCCGGCCTGTATGCCACGGTGACCGCCACGGTGGGGCTGACCGTCGGCTCCGCCCTGGGCGCGCCGATCGAGCTGTGCCGCAGCACCCAGCTCGGCCTGTTCCTGGACTACGGCGTCGGCTACAGCATCCCCGCCGGCCTGGTGAAGGCGGTCAACGCCTTCCTCGAACTGATCAACGCCGGGTCGATCGAGGCGAAGTCGGGCATCGGTCGGGTGGACAACGTGTTCAACAAGCTGGACATCCAGCCGGACGTCAAGATCTGCCGGGCCTGACGGCCCTGGCTGAGCGCAGTGGGGGGCGCCGCAGCCAGGGCCGGGCGTGCCCGGTTCCGGGCCGGACGGCGTGGAGGGTTCGGGGCACCCTCCACACCGTCCGGTGTGGCGTCAGCCTGCCGCGCAGGTCGGGGTCAGGGTGCCGGCGGTGCCATTGGCCTGGAAGCCGAACTCGGTGGACTGACCGGCGCCGACCCGGCCGTTGTAGGCCACGTTCGTCCAGCGCGTGGTGCCGGTGTCACCGCTGCGGTTGGCGTTCCAGGCGTTGGTGACCGTCGCGCCCGTCGGCAACGTGATCGTCACCGCCCAGGAGTTGAGGGCCGACGATCCGGCGGTCACCCGCACCGTCCCCACGAAGCCACCCGTCCACTGGTTCACCGACACCGTCGCGGTGCAGCCACCAGGCCCCGGGGGCGGGGTCGTGGGCGGCGGAGTGGTCGGGGGCGGAGTGGTCGGCGGCGGGGTCGTCCCGTTGTTGAGCGCGGCGAGCACCGCGTCGTACGCCGGCTTCTTGGCGCCGCCGCTGGTGAACAGCAACGGGTTCTGCGAAGCCCGCCACGAATCGCTGTCCCGGATGCCCCAGACGGTGATGCCGTTGCAGCGGGGCACGGCGAGACAGTCCTGAACGACACTGCGGTACGTGGCCGCGGAGGCCCCCTCGATGTCCAGCTCGGTGATCTGCACGTCGACGCCGAGCGCCGCGAAGCTGGACAACGTGGTGCGGTAGTTGCTCGGGTACGGCGAGCCGCTGTTGAAGTGCGACTGGAGGCCGACGCAGTCGATGGGCACGCCGCGCTGCTTGAAGTCCCGCACCATCGTGTACACGGCCTGGGTCTTGGCATGCGACCAGTCGTCGGTGTTGTAGTCGTTGTAGCAGAGCTTCGCGGCGGGATCGGCGGCACGGGCGGCCCGGAACGCCGCCTCGATCCAGTCGTTCCCGGTCCGCTGAAGGTTGGAGTCGCGCCGGGCACCCGAGCTGCCGTCGGCGAACGCCTCGTTCACCACATCCCACGCCACGACCTGACCCCGGAAGTGGGTCGCCACCTGGGTGACGTGGTTAAGCATCGCCTGCCGCAGCGCGCTGCCACTCATGTTCTGCATCCAGCCCGGCTGCTGCGAGTGCCAGGCCAGGGTGTGACCGCGCACGCTCATCCCTCGACTGCGCGCGTGGTTGACGATCTGGTCGGCAGCGCCGTAGCTGAACTGACCCTGCTGCGGTTCAGTCGCGTCGATCTTCATCTCGTTCTCGGGCGTCACCGAGTTGAACTCACGGTTCAGGATCGTGGTGTAGGCGCTGTCGCTCAGCTTGTTCGCGGCCACGGCCGTGCCGAAGTACCGACCCTGCTCGGCGGCGGACGCACCGAGCGTGGTGCCGGCGGCGGCGGGAGCCGCCAGGAGCATCGCCATGCCGGCGGCGAGAGCACCCACCCCGGCCAGCGCGATCGCGGCTCTTGAGGCCGCCTTCCATTGCGGGTTTCGCATCGTGCAACTCCAGTTCTGGGTGGTGGTGTCGGGGTCAGGAGGTCCAACAGGCGACGCCGTTCAGGGCGAAGGACGACGGTCTTCCGGTGCCGCCCTCGTGGGTGGCCTGGAAGCCGATGTCGACCGACGCGTTCGGCGCGATGGCGGCGTTGTAGGAGACGTTGCGGGCGGTCACCGCGCCGCTCGCCGGGGAGTACTGCGCGTTCCAGCCGTTGGTGATCCGCTGACCGGTGGGCAGCGTGAAGGTCAGCGCCCATCCGTTCACCGGCGCCGCACCGGTGTTGGTGATGGTCACGCTCGCGGTGAGTCCGGTGTTCCAGGCGTTGACCGCGTACCCGATCCGGCAGGCACCCCCGGTCGGGGGCGGAGTCGTCGGGGGCGGAGTGGTGGGCGGCGGGGTCGTCGGCGGCGGGGTGGCACCGTCCAGCCCGAAGAAGCGGAGCACCTGCGCGGCGTCGACCGCCAGGTTGTGCGAGACGCCCTGCATGCTGATCGCCTCGACCGGAGCCGTGCCGCCACTGTTCCCGTACCGGGTCCGGGTGTAGCCGGCCTGCGGTGAGTCGGTGTACGTCGGGGTCTGGCTCAGCCCGTGCACGTTGGTCCACTGCTTGACCTGCTCGCCGAAGTTCGGGTAGCGCAGCGTCTCATCGTTGGTGCCGTGCCAGATCTGCATCCGCGGTCGCCGGCCGGTGTAGCCCGGGTACGCCTCGCGCACCAGGTCCCCCCACTGCTGCGGAGTCCTGATGAGCTGACCGTTCGCGCACTCGCTGTTCCACTCCGAACTGCCGCCGGTGGCGAAACAGCCGAACGGCACCCCGGCGAAGGACGCGCCCGCCGTGAACACGTCCGGGTAGACGCCCAGCATGACGTTCGTCATCATCGCCCCGGACGAGGTGCCGGTGGCGAAGATCCGGTCCGGGTCGGCGGCGTACCGCTGCCGCACGTGGTCGACCATCGACATGAGCCCGACCGGGTCGCTGCCACCGCCCCGGCGCAGTGCCTGCGGCGAGGACACGTCCCAGCAGAGGCTGCCGCGGGTCACCGACGGGTAGATCACGATGAACCCGTACCGGTCCGCGAGGGACGCGTACTGCGTGCCGGAGTGGTACGCCGGACCTGAGCCGGTGCAGTAGTGCAGGGCGAGCAGGATCGCCGGCCGGGACGCCACCCGGTCCGGGACGTACAGGTGCATCCGCAGGTTGGTGGGGTTGCTGCCGAAGCCTGTCACCTCGGTCAACGTGGCCGCCGAGGCTGGCGCGGCGAACGCCAACGCGGCAGCGGCCAGCGTCACGGTCGCCATGAGGGCGCCAAGCATTCTTTTCTTCAGTCTCATTCGCGATTCCTGGGGAGAGTGGCGCATGGAAGGGGAGTAGATCGAGGACTGCCCTTCGCCCGACCCTGACCGCGGCTCGCGTGACTGTGTCAGCTTCAATCGAGGATGCTCGATTGTCAAGACTTCCGGAAACCTTTCGCCGCCCGGACCGGGCGGCAGCCTGCGCAGCGACCATTTTCGCCGAACACCGGTGGCGACGTGTTACCGCAACATTCCCGATAGCCGGTGGTTGCTCGACTCCCGGTCGGATCGTCCGCTTCCACGAGTTCGACGATCTCCATGGCCCAACCGGTGGCTCGGCTCGGTGCTCCGGCCGGAAGTCACACCTGGACGGGACTGAAGGTGTTCCGGCGTGGGCTGATCCGGACAGCGGCATGCCCGCCCTCGGCACCATCGTCGCCTGACCCACCGGATCGATGTCACCGCTCAAAGCGTGATGACTCTGAGGCATAAAAATGGGTCTTGTGTCGGGTGTGTGGGTGGGGTGGTCATCTTCGGGGTAGTTCGGGTCGGTGGCCGCCGAGGCTGAGCATGGCCAGGGCGATGAGGG
>NZ_JBEXIK010000046.1:0-51551 GCF_040608515.1 Micromonospora sp. NPDC005173 | reverse complement strand
AGCATGATCCAGATCGCGATGATCGACAACCTCACCAAACGGGTCACCGACGAAACCACCCCAACCTGGCGAGACATCTGAAGATCACATCACTCACAAAATACGTGAATCAGACGCCCTCTAAGAGGCGTCTGATTCAGATGTTTATGGGTGCTGTGATCTTCGGATGTCTCGCCAGGTTGGGGTGGTTGAGTCGGCGATCCGGCACGATGGGACGTCAATGTGACCGTCGATGAGGAAGGTGCCGGGGCTGTGTCAATCGTGACCGTGGGGGCAGTGTTCGGGCTGGCCCTGCTCGACATGCTCAGCCCCGCCCTCATCGGAGTGACCGTCTACCTGCTCCTGGCACGCCCCCGACGCCTCGGGCTCCTACTGGGCCTGTACCTGGGAACGATCGCCGTCGCATACCTCGCTCTTGGCGTCCTACTGATGTTGGGGCTGGGAGCGATACTGCCTGCGATCGACCCGTCAGTATGGGCGTGGATCCAGGGCGGGATCGGTATCGCACTCTTCGCTGGTAGCTGGTTCATCCCCGCGAAGAAACGACCCGACGTAGAGCCGGCTCCGGTCAAGACCCCCACCCCGCGCTCGATGGTCCTGGTGGGGCTGGGGACCTGGCTCTTCGAGTTCTACACCGCGGTCCCGTACTTCGGCGCGATCGGAATCATGACCTCCGCCGGACTGGAACCAGCACAGTGGCTCCTGCTGCTGGGGGTCTACGTGATCATCATGATCCTGCCCGGCATCGCTTTGTACTTGGCATGGTTGCTACTGCGCGAGCGAATGCAGGAACGCCTCGAACGCTGGCAACGAAAGATCGCGGGCGGCTCGCGCACCGCAATGAGCTGGATCGTCGGCATCGCCGGTGTACTGATCTTCCTCGACGCGCTCCCCAACGAAATCGCCATCACAATCCCTTAACCAACAGGAACACGGCTCCCGCTCGCAGCAGCGGTGACTGCGTGGCACGCCAGCTACGCCAGCGGCGTGCTGCCCGAGTCGGAACTACCCGCACCAGGCCCTCGGCTGGGACCACGACTGCGTCGGCTTCGACTACGTCCACTGCGCCGTGGACGACCACAGCCGCCTCGCCTACGCCGAGATCCACCCCGCTCTGGAACGCCAAGCCCTCACGGCCCTCGCTAGCGCCTCGCTTTGGAACCGGGACCGGTGAGGTGGTGGGCCGGCACCCGGCCGCGCCCGCGCGGGCCATGACCCGCTCGGCGTAGGCAGGTCCGTTCGATGCCCGACGGCGACCCGGCCACCTGGATGGTGACCGGGCCGCCGTCGTACAGGACGCGCGCTACGGGACGCGCGCTACGGCGCGCCCCGTGTACGCGCTACCGGAGCGGGTCGAGCGAGAAGTCCGCCGTGACCGTCTTGCCCGCCTTGAGCGTGACCTTCGCCGTTTCAGGCGCGTAGCCCTGGACCGCAACGACCAGCGTGAGCGGGTTCACCGTCGCGTTGATCCAGTACGCGTACGTACCGTCGTCCTCGGTGACCAGCGTCTGGCGGTATCCCTTGCCGCCGGTCACCTGGACGATGGCGCCACCCAACGGCTCGCCGGTGGCCGAGGAGGTGACGGTGCCGGCGACCTTGCCCCACGACTTCGGGGCGGTGACGTTCATCGACACCGGCACCTCAGCCACGCGGTACGGCGTGTTGGTGCTGGCACCGATCGCGGCGGCGTACGCGCCCGGCTGGTCGACGTCGGCCGACATGGTCGCCTCCACCGTGACCGACTCGCCCGGCTCGAGCGAGACGGACGGGTTGTCGAAGGACACCCAGTCCGCCGGAGCGCCCGAGCTACCCGTCACGTTCATCACGATGTGCATGCCCGGGAAGCCGATCGACGAGGTGTCGGCCGGTTCGGAGATGCCGCAGTCCACCGAGGCGATGTACGACGGCGCCGTCTGGCCGGCGTCGTTCGAGCCGATGAAGAAGTAGCCATCCGCAGGGACGCTCACCTCGACCACCAGGGTGCCACCGGACGGAACCGCGCCCTCGACCGGGACCGTCACCAGAGTGCCGTTACCGGCCGGAACCGTGGCGTCGGCCGAGCCGATGCGCGTCATGTTGGCGTACCGCAGGTCGCCCTCGAGCGTGTAGAGGTTGACCGTGAGCGGCTGGCTCCCCTGGTTCACCTCCACCCCGAACGACACGCTCGACACGTCCAGGCCGTTGAGCCCGAAGTCGCCCAGCGTGAACGTCCGCAGGTAGGAGTTGTTCCGGGTGGTGGCGCCGTTGTTGCACGACGCCGAGTTGCCGGTCATGATCGCCTGCGACGCGGAGTGCGTGATGGTGATCTCGTCGGCCGGGATCGGCGCCGCCAGCGGCGTCATCGTCCCGCCCTTGACGCTCGAAGGCGACATCGACGGGCCGCCCGCCGACAGCTTCCCCTTCGGGGCCACCGACGCCGGGACGGTCGCTTCACCCTTCACCGCCGTGAGAGCACCCGCGGCGACCGGCTCGAACTCGCCGCCGCCGGCTTCCAGCTCGACCGACGCCGGGGCGGTGCCCTCGTTGGTGATCGTGAGCTCCTCGGTGTGCGAACCGCCCATCGGCAGCTCGGCATGGGTGTCGCCGTCCGAAGCGATGGTCACCTTGCCCGCCGCCAGCGCGGCATCGAACCTCACGGTGCCGTCCTCGGTGACCGTGACCGAGCCGGTGGCACCCTGGTAGTTCCGCGCCGTGACCTCGACCGAGTAGTCACCGGTGAGGACCGACGTCGAGTACGTGCCGTCCGCTCCAGTGGTCGCGGTCTTGCTCTGGGCCTCGGAGGAGACCGCCACGGTCGCGCCAGAGATCGGCGCACCCGTGTTCCGGTCGGTCACCGTGCCGGTCACCGTGCCCCGCGGCGCGGAGTCGTAGTGGATCGACATTCCAGCGTTGATCGCCTGGGTGTTGTAGGAGAACTGATGGGCGATGGTGCCGTTCTCGTTCTCGATTCCCACCGTGGCCGAGCTGCCTGCTGAGAGCGCTCCGCCCGAGTTCGCCCCGTAGCCGAGCTCGATCTCACCGTTCTCCAGGAGGGTCACGGAGAAGTTCGTCCGCTCGGCGCGGTTGGAGAAGAACGTGACGTTCCGGTACTCGAGGACGAACGCGTCGACCCCATCGACCTGGGTGGTCGCGGAGTACAGACCCGACGAGGCGTCGAAGAACAGGTCGTCCCACAGCCCGTAGATCGCCGCGTTGGGTACGGAACTGTTCGGGATCTGGACGTTGCCGAGCGAGGTCGAGAGCCCGGCGAAGTTCACGTGGCCGTTGGTGGTCACGTACGCCGTCGTGTAGTCGCCCTCGTAGTACGGGAACGAGAACGGCAGCGGGACCGTGGTCGCCGCGTCGTCACCGGTCAGGTTCACCCGGGTGTCACCCGTGGCGGCCCCGTCGCTGCCGACCGTGCAGAAGTACCCGAAGTCGTCGTACCGACGGGCGATCTCGGCGGTGACCGTCTCGTCACCGTCGACGACGACCTCCTCCGAGAACGCGCTCGTGCAGGTGCCGCCCTCGATCGAGATGGTGTAGGTGCCCTCGGGCACGTCGGCGAACGCGAACGCGCCGTTGGCGTCGGTGGTGACCGGGTCGATCGGTGCGGAGATGCTCACCGTGGTGCCGACGAACGGGTTGCCCGTGGCGACGTCCGTGACGGTGCCGGACACGGTGTGGCGTGGCGCGGCCTCGAGGTCGATGTCCACCGTGGTGGTCGCGTCGACGGTGACCGTGGCGCCGGTCGGGGCAGACGGCAGGTAGCCGAACGCCGAGGCCGAGACCTGGTAGTCGCCCACGGCGACGCGGGCGGAGTACGTGCCGTCCGTGCCGGTGGTGACGGTACGGTCGTGCTCGCCGTCGACCGTCACGCGCGCCCCGCTGATCGGGTCGCCGTCGGTCTCGGTGACGGTGCCGGCAACGGTGCCCATGTCACCGATCGGCGCAGCGTCGATCAGCGCGGCCAGGTCGAGCGTGCCCTCGCCGTAGACGTTGTTGTTCTCGGCGGTGCCGCCGCACGAGGTGTCGTCGACGTTGTGGGCGGTCTGGTTCAGCAATTCCCAGGTGCCCGGAATGTCGCCGATCAGTGCCGGTGCGGCGCTCCACAGTACGGCGACGGCGCCCGCGAGGTGCGGGGCGGCCATCGAGGTGCCGTTGAAGAGCGCGTACCCATCACCGGGGACCGAGGAGCGAACGGCCACGCCCGGGGCCGAGATGTTCGGCTTGATCCCGCCGCCCTCACCGGGACCGCGCGAGGAGAAGGACGCGATGCGGCCCGAGGAGTCGACCGCGCCCGCCGAGTAGTTCGTAGTGTTCGCGCCCGGCGAGGAGGTCGTCTGGCAACCGGGACCGCTGTTGCCCGCCGACCAGGCGCCGAAGATGCCGGCGGCAGCCCACGCGTCGGTGATGTCCTGGTACCAGTCGTCGATGGCCCCGGCGGCGACCGCGCCCCACGAGTTGTTGACGACCTGCGGCCGCTTCGCCGGGTCGGGGTCGGTGCCGTCCGTGCGGGTCGGCGCGGTGATCCACTCACCGGACTCGAGCAGGTCGGCGTCCGAGCAGGTGTCGCAGCCGTTGGCCTCGATCCACTGCGCGTCGGGCGCGACACCGATCTGGTTGCCCGCGCCGTCGTCGCCCATCATGGTGCCCATGGTGTGGGTGCCGTGCCCGTTCACGTCGCACGGATTGCCGGCGCCGCACCGCCCGGAGGAGTCGAACGCGTTGTAGTCGTTGACGATCGTCCCGTCGGGCTGCCGACCGCGGTAACCGTCGGCGAGCGCCGGGTGGTCGAACTGGACGCCGGTGTCGACGCTCGACACGACGATGCCCTCGCCCGTGAAGCCCTGGGCCCAGACCTCAGGGGCGTTGATGAAGTCGAGGCCCCACTCGACCGTGGCCGGGGCGTTCGCCGGCGCCTTCTCGCGCTTGACCGGTTCGACGAGGTCGAACTTCGTGGTCTCGGTGATCTGGCTGACCTCGGACTGCGCGGCGAGCTCCTTGGCGAGCTCCAGCGTGCCGTCCTCGACGAGGATGCGGTTGCTGATCCAGAAGCTCTCGTGGTCGACGCCGTTCGCCTCGAGCTGCTGGATCACGTCCGCCTGGGACGTCTTGGCCGTGCTGGTGAGCGCGTCGTAGACGTACTGGCCGCGCTTGCCCCAGTCGGCGATGTTCGGCGCCGCGTCCAGGTTGGCCTTCGCCGACAGCTTCACCCAGAAGTCCGCCGAGTCGTGCGTGGTGAGCGTCTTCTCGACGGCCGAGGTGAGCTTGTCGGCCGGGTTGGCTGACAGTGCTGTGGTCGACGGCGCGGCGAACGCGGGTACTGCGCTCGCCATCGCTGTCGCGAGAACCGCGAAAGCCGCTGTCACGACTGACGCGCGTCTCGCATGTCTGGTTCGTGTGTGCACGGAACCTCCATGTACTAGCGCGCCGCAGAGACAGGACGCGCACGACACCCCACGGTCGTGGGCTATAGACCAACATGGATGATGCGGCACAGGTGGGTCTACCCGGCGGCATGGGCAACTCGGGAGCACTCCGGTCAACTCGTGGCTAACTGATGGCCAGCGCGTCATAACCGTGCGGCGTTTCCGGGTCCTCGTCCCAAACCCATGAGATGGCGGGTTCTCCGACATGGCATGACTCCGACAGGGGCGACCGATGAGTAAATCACGAGGCTGCACGCACAGCACATATCGACTCCGGCCGTTGGATGCTCGGAAGCGGCCCGCCGGCAGGGAAGGACCACGTGGCCCGAACGACCAAACCGCTAGTACCTGGCAGCAGCGGACAACCGCGCCGGTTGCGCTGGGCGTAGCGCCCATGGGACTCACCATCGTGCCGGGGACCAGCACCGCGAGTGCCAGCCCACAGCCAACCGAGACCTACGTGGTGCAGATGGCACTCGACCCGGTCGTGGCCTACGAGGGCGGAGTTGCCGGCCTTGCCGCGCCCAAGCCCGCCCCCCGGGCGCAAGGTCGACCCGCGGTCGGCCGGGTCGTGTCGTACGTCGACCACCAGGAGGCCCGGCACGCCGCCGCCCTCAGCCGAGTCGGCGGCGGCAGGAAGCTCTACGACTTCAGTTACTCCTTCGACGGTTCGCCGCTCGGCTGACCGCCGATCAAGGAGAGTGTTCTCGACCCCAGCCACCGGGCGGTGCTGTGGACGGCAGACGACCACCTCGTGGCTCTCACGTCGCTGCTCCCGACCGACTCAGGATGGATCCTGTCACGCCATGGGCATCACCGACTCCGGCTGGGTCACGGGCATCGGCCTCTAAGACCCGACGGTGTAGCGCCAGGAGGGGTTCCTCGTCGGCGAGTCGCCTGATCAGATCGGCGAGGTCACTGTTCCGACGGCCTGCCGTGTCGCTGCTGGTCAACGCCACACCAGCGTAATGAGCCCCTACACCCCACCCGGAACCGATGGGCAATTTCTGCCCAACTTCGTCATGGCCCTGACGATAACCGTCAATCTCGTCGACTGTTAGTGACAAGTTGCTCGCGTGCTGTACTTGATCGTCCATTCACATAGTTCATAGTGTTCTTTCGGGTAGCCGGCGTGACCCGCACGGCGCCCAGAGGGCTTTGGGGGGTCGTTCCGGTCCTACCAGCGTCTGCTCCTGTTCCATATCGGGCCGGCGACGCAGGCGGAACGCAGTAGGCCACAGGTCAGGAGAAAGATGACTCTCGCTCGGGGAGAGAAGTCCATCGAGGACGTCCGGATGGAACGTCCACCGGGAGCCGACGGCGCGGCCGTGATCATCGCGATCGCCTCCTCGACGGCGGAGAGAGTGCGCCTGGCGTCGCTGTTGACCGGCCATGCTCCGGTGCTGCTGGTCTCGTCGCCGGAGGAGCTCCTGTCGCTACTTGTCGACAGCGCCCCGCCCGCCGAAGCCTCGTCAGTCCATCCACGCGTCGTCGAGCCGCTCCCGCGAGCCCTCATAGGAACGGCTGATGTCGTCCCGGATGTCGACTCGGACAGGCGGGTGGCAACCTGGTCCGGGCGCACCGTACCCCTGTCGCCCCTCGAGCACGACCTGCTTCGGTACCTTCTGCTGGCACAACTCGGCTGCACCTGCACCTTCGAGTCGCTGCACCGCGCGGTCTGGGGCAACGACCACCTCGGCGGCCGGGGCGACGTGTGGTCGGTGGTGAAGCGACTCCGCCGCAAGCTCGACGAATTGGACTGCCCGCTGCGGATCCAGGCGGTGCGCGGCGTCGGCCTGCGTCTTGTCGACCCCGGCGCGGTGCTGTCAACGAACGCCGAAGAAGCGCGAGAGAGCCGAAACCAGATCTGGGAGTGATGCGCCTTCCGGGTCCATGGCGGTCCGCGCGGGTCCGGGCGCTGGCTTCCGTCAAGGGCGGGCAGCCAGTCGCTTCGAGGGACGAAGCGTCCTCTTCCGGCGCGCCGCGCCAGTCCGGATATTCGCTATCGCGGCATAGCCACTCGGTGATGGCAATGACACGGCCGGCGTGGTCGGGGCCAGCGCGGAGGTGACGGTGACGGACGGCGCACCGCTCGCCCGCTGCCTGGCCAAAAGTTCGCCGGATGGGACGCCTGCCGACTTCACGGTCTGCCCGTCGGGGAGGGTGAGGTTCTACGGCCCACCAGCGGCCCACCGGTACTGCACCGCTCAGTACTGACCGAGATCCGGGTGTAGTTCTGGGGCTGACGTGACCGCGCGCAGCTCGGCGGCCACCTCGGCGATCAGGTCGGTGAGGGAGGCGTCGCTGCCGGGCGCGACCCAGCGGGCGAACGCCACCCGGCAAACCATGACGCCCGACTCGGTGGCCAGGGTGGCCGTGGTCTCGCCGACGCCCTTGGTACGCAGGGCGGCGGCGACCGCCGCCGCCAGCGAGCCCGTCTTGCGCAGCTCGCGCTCCTGCAGTTCTGGGCTGCCCTCGATGATGGACTGACGCAGGCGAACCAGGTCGAGGCGGTCGGCGAAGATCTCCTCCGCGACCCGGTGAAAGGCGGCGATAACCGCCTCGAAGGGGGCGGCGTCCGTCTCGGCGACCGCGAAGGGCTCGATCGTGGACGCGTCGAGCGCCGATCCTGGGCTAATGCCGCTGGGGGCGTCGTCCTGGCGGCCCGCCCGTCCGCCAGGCAGCGGCCGGAGAGGGGCTTTCAGTGCGCGGGTGAGGAACGTGCCACGATGACGCCGGGCTTAGCGGCGTCTTAAGCACCCGGACAAGCCGGGTGCCGGTTCGTGCAAATGGCGCAACATGAAGACGGTTCGCATAACCCCCCTACCTGCACGACTCCATAGACGAACGCTGGTACTACCGGACTTGGTGCGCTCCCACGAGCGTCCAACAGGTTCAGCTCCACGCAGTCGGCGTAACGTCCACGTCTCCTGTTTCGCCCTACTTCACGAGTCGTCATGCCCCTTGACGTAGACGCCCCGACCAGGCTCTCCATATACGACGCCTTTGGCGTGCAGCACCAGAAGTGCACGCTGCACGGTTGCAACGGAAACGCTGTAGAGCTGTGACAGCTCGCTATAGGAAGGAATCTTGGACTCGGGTGGGTACTCGCCGGTGGCGATGCGGGCGGCGATGTCGTCCGCGATTTGGCGGTAGGTCATTCGTCGGGGCATGTCACTCCTGAGTTGGCGCCCCGATGAGATCACGGGCACTAGCTCCACTCAACCTCCGGCTGACCCAGTGAACTAGGTGCACGTTCGGGTAGGCGGCGAGCGGTGGTCTTGTGAACCCGGGTTGGCACCAAGGGGCACGGACCCTCTCGGCCGGGGGTCGGGCCAGGTCCGGCTCCCGGCCCCCGGTTCGGCAGCCGGAGAGCCCGCTCGCCGCGACGCGATGCGCCACGGTCCCCGCCTACGCCCACACGAGCTGCCAATGACGGCGCCCGGATCGGACTGATGTACTCGATGCGCCAGACCTCGGCGAGTACCTGGACCTCGAGGAGAGTGTCGAACTGCTCGCAGGTGAGGAACTCGTCGCGGAAACGGCCGTTGCAGCTGACTACCGCCCGACGGCTTCGACTTCGCCGCCAACCCGAACGTTGCGCCCGGCCTGGCGCACACGCTCGCTAAGGGCCGTTACACCGAGACCGGACGCCCATGTTGGGCGGCCAGCATCTGCGCTTCGTCGACGCACTGGCGGTAGCCGTCGATCCCTGTCCACGTCGTGTTATGCACCGTGAAGCACATCTCGTCGCGCTCCGGGTCGGGCTCCTCCAGCACCACACCCTCGACCGCGTCCGGGCCGTCGGTGACGAACAGCAACGCGACCACCTCGTGATGCGCGTACGAACGTAAAACAGCCTCGGCGTCCGGGAACCTGGTGGAACCACCGGGCAAAAACGGGTAGCCGGCGAACCTTCCTTCGCCGTCCGCGTCGCCGGCCATAGCGGCCGGTCAAGCAGCACACGCAGCGGGCGCGGCTCAGCCGCCCGGTCGAATGGGTTGGGATCCCTCCCCGATCGCAGGATCGGCTTTACGTACGGCGGGATCGGCATGGGGCAACTCAACCACGTTGCCGTCGCCCGGCCGCGCAGCCGTCGCCCCACACCCCTCGCGCCGAGCGGGGACCGGGACGGCGAGCGCCTACGCGCTGGTGGTGGTGTCAAACCGTATGCCGCTGGAGCCTTCGCCGCGACCCGGGCCCTTGCGGCGGGCCCGCCAAAGGTGCGTTTGGCCGTCCGCGGACCGGCCCAGTGTCCACCCCCGGGTCAGCCCCACCCCGGCCCGGGGGACCTCCTCGTCGTAGATATCCAAAGGCGTACCAGGTTCGAGGAACCTCCCTCGCGGTGCGATTGCGGCGCCGCTGGCTGGTTCACGCATTGCGCCCCGCGCCAGCCAGCGCGCTGTTACGCTGCCGGCGCCGTCGCGGTCAAACCTGGGCAGCAGGGGAATCCAGTTGCGGGGTACCAGCGTCTGCAGCAGGTATCGCCGAAGGCTGTCGGCACCCGGGGTTTGTTGTCCTGCCCGCTTGGTCGCGTCCTCCTCGTGCAGGTCCAGCGGGCGGCCGCTGGGGCTCTGGACAGTCTTGTCCACCGCCCAAGCCATGTTCGCCAGTTCGTCACGTAGTAGAAGGACGTGTACCGTGCCAAAACTGTGTTCAGGCTGTGAGCTGGGTATTTGTCGGGTGGATCAAGCGGCTCGGTGATACTCGTTGATCACGCCGCCCAGGACGCGGCGCCGCCGGATCGGCTTGTCGATCGCGACGACCACGCCGGGGTCGTAGTCGGGTGGATGCTGATCCAGGCTCTGGTGCGGCCGGTGCCGGTCGAAGTGGTCCTCGTAGTCGCGTACCACCGTGCGGGCGTGCTGTTCGTTGTAGATCAGGACCCGGTCGGTGCACTCCGCTCTGACGCTGCCCACGAAGCGTTCCGCGAACGCGTTCGCCCTGGGGGTGCGTGGCGCAGTCTTCACCACGTCGATGCCTTCGGCGGCGAACACGGCGTCGAACGGCGCGGTGAACTTGGCGTCGCGGTCGCGGATCAGAAACCGGAACCGTGTCGTGCGTTCGCCGAGGTCCATTACCAGGTTGCGGGCTTGCTGGGTTGTCCAGGCGGCGGTCGGGTGGGCGGTGACACCGAGGATGTGGACCCGCCGGGTCGTGATCTCCATGACGAACAGCACGTACAGGCGTCGCAGCGTGATGGTGTCGATGTGGAAGAAGTCGGTGGCCAGCAGCCCGGACGCCTGCGCGCGCAGGAACGTTCGCCAACTGGTGTCGATCTCGCGTGGGGCAGGGCCGGTCCTCGATCGGGCGAGGATGCGGCGGATGGTGCCGGCGCCGACGCGGTGGCCGAGCCCGATGAGTTCGCCTTGGATGCGTCGGTGTCCCCAGCCGGGGTTCTCCCTGGCCAGGCGCAGGATCAGGTCACGGATGTCGTCGCTGATCGGTGGTCGTCCGGGCCGGTTCGGGTAGGTCCAGTGTCGCCGGACCAGCCGGCGGTGCCAGGCCAGCAGGGTGGCCGGGGTGACGATCCGGTGCTTCCATAGTTCCCGCGGTAGAGCGCGGACCAGCGCGGACAGCACCGCTCGTTCCGGCCACGACAGCCGCGGCCGACCGACCTGGCGCCGCAACATCGCCACCTCGTGGCGCAGCACCAGCAGCTCGGCGACCATCGCGGACTCGCTCCGCGTGGCCTTCGGCAACCAGCCGAACACCCGCACCGCACTCAGGTACAACAGCCGGACAAGCACGCACGCCATTCTGCGCCCTGGCAACGAATCAGCAGCTCACACCGTGCGCGACGAGTTTTGGCACGGGACACGCTAGTCGAGGGTTTGCCGCGGGGGTGGACCGGCACCTCAGCCGACTAGCGACCCCACCCAAGATCCGGAACATTTGCGGAATGACCTTAGCGTGGGCTTTCGTCAATGCCCGTCTTTGCCCAGCCACCGTCCGCAGCGGGCCGACGAGCGCCAGCTCATTCCTAAACGGTGTTTCGCAGGGCCTCTACAGCAAGGCAGGCTTGCAACCCTCGCGCGATGGGCAGAGGCATGCCGGTCAGCGTGCGAGCCTGTCTAGAGCGACGGCGAGGGCGTCGTCGGGCGCGTCCGTTCGGACCTGGCGGATGACGGCGCCGTCGACGTTGACGAACGCGATCACGCCTGACTGCGCCGCGTCGACCTCTGCCATGTCGAAGAACCAGACTGCCGGCCGAGGGATCGCGGCATAACCGACTGGAACGGTAACCTGGCCGGCCTCCTGCTCGATCTCCGCGATTGGTGCCGGGGCGTCTTTGGACCCGAACGGCTTCCATACCAGGCCAATGACGGCCGGCCGGGGACTGGTGGTCAGCGCAAGGACGCGCTGAATCCCTGTGAGCACGTGCGGCACGTCACCGACCACGACCACCGCGGGCTTGCCGAGGTACGCCGCCCAACGGAGGTCACCGCCACCGAGCCGGCCCACGGTGAAGTCAGGCACCTGCATTTCCCCGACCGGTTCCGGTCCCTCGTCGGGTTCCATGCGACCGGTGTCACCCGGGTTCTTCCCGCAGGCAGCTTCGATGACCTGCAGGGCAACGGTGTCCGGCGGCGGAAGCGCCGCACGGGAAAGCTCCGCACCTACCTCACGCAACTGCTCCGCCACGGCGACGGCGGTCGCCGTGTCATCACCGGTGACGGCGACGGTGACCAGCGAGTCACCGGTGAGCAGGACGAGCGCACCGCCGAAATGTGCGGCTGGGACGCCACGGACCGGCGGCAGGCGCCTGCAACCGACAGCCATACTCCACGCTGAGGAATCGAGTGGCTGATTGATGACGTCGAGCGGGGGCGAACACCCGTCAACGACCGCGAGACATGTCCCGTAGATCGCGTCGACCCGGCCGGTGTCGTCCGCGCCCACCTCGGTCAGCGGCCAATCACGGAACCGCGGGCCGAGGTAGTAGACCGGCCGTTCGGTCTCGGCGGCGATCTCGCTGAGGCGCTCCTCAACCGGCTCGGGTTTGGGTGACGTGCCGGTCCCGCAACCGGCAACTGCAAACATCAACACGGCGATCAGCCACAGGGGCAGCGCCCGCCGACGCACCGTCACATACCAAAAGTAAGACCGCCCCCCGCTGCGGGGAAGGGCCGGGAGGCTAGCGACTCATGTCGTAGTTGACGCGTGGTGGACAAGATTTGGAAACGACGAGCATGTACGCCGCAAGGTCTACGGGCACCAAAGGGTGGCGGATGCCAATGGGCCACTTCCCGCGGACCGCGGACAACCTCAGCGACCACCATGACCTGCAGGGTCAGGCCGCGAGTGAGTCCGTATCTGGCGGCCGACGCCGGGGAGCGGAGCACGCAGTGGCGGTGTCCGGGCATTCGGAAGCCCGGACACCGCGTGACGTACCTGTGACCGCTTCTGTTGGGACGTCTCAGCGGCTGTTGCCGCGTGGCTTGGTCACCGCATTGCTGGTGCCGGTGGTCTGGTTGATCCAGTCGGCGATGTCGTCGACCCGCGACGTGGTCTCGTTCTGCGAGTGGGGGCAGGACGGGCCGCCGGACTCGACGGACACGAGGGTCAGCAGACCGAGTGTCGTCACCGGAGCTGGAGCGCTCGGTTGAGGCGGCGCGTGCTCAGCGACGGCTCAGTCGCCGGCGATGCGGCGGTCCCTACGGTACCGCTGACGCGACGCCACGTAGATGCCGACGGAGCCGGAGATGAGGATGACCGTCAGGACGAGGAGGGCGTATTCGACCTGTGCGAGTTCGCGCATGGCGACCAGGGTCGCCGCCAGGAGGAAACAGATTCCGAAGCCTTTGAGGGAGTTCACGTGTGGCGCTGCCTTACTTCCATGTCGACACGGGCGTGAAATAGGACTTGAGGAGGGATGACAGCAGCCAGTACATGCGTACGACCGTGTAGACCAGTTCGGGAATGAGCAGGGCCTCGACCAGCATCGCCTTCCAGCCGAGGTTGCGTACCAACACCGCGGGGTAGATGACCCAGAACGCGAACAGCACCCAGAAGATGGGCTGTTGCGCGAAGCCGTTCGCGACGGCGGTGGCCAGTTGGGTGGCCCCCCAGCCGATGAGGTACACGACGCCGAGAAGCCCGAGGATCATCGACGCGATCGAGTGCCAGGTGAACTTGGTCCAGCCACGGGCGCGCAGGGCGTCCACCGTGCCACGAACCCACCGCTGGCGCTGTTGCAGCAGCTCACGCAGCGTGGGCATGAGGTCGGTGTAGGCGATGCACAGCTGGTTCGCGGTCACCTTCCAGCCGCATTCCTTGAGCGTCAGCGTCGTCTCGTAGTCCTCGACGAGGTTGCGGTGGTCCTCCCAGAACACCGCGCCGCGCTTGTCGATGACCGACTGCAGGGCCACGCCCCGGTAGAAGGATCCGGCGCCCGACATGGTGTGCACGTCGGTCTGGAAACGGGCGTTGGCGGCGCGGCCGTACTCGATGATCTGCATGCCCAGCAGGAACCTCTGCCAGGGGTTGCGCCACAGCCCGGTGCGGCCCAGACAGACGGCGCTGACGCCGCCGATCTCGGGGTCCGCGGTGATCACCTTACGGGCCCGTTCGATGAACTTGTGGTGCAGTTCCGTGTCGGCGTCCATCACCAGGACGTGCTGGACCGGGTCCAGCCGCCCGCCGACCCGCTGGCTCAACCAGGCGATGCCGTAGTTGAGGGCACCGGCCTTCTTGTACTCGTTCTCGCGCATCAGCAGGACGTCGGTGCGCGGCGTGCGCGGATCGGCGGCGAACTGCCGGGCGAAGTGTTCCGTCTGGTCGGTGGAGTTGTTGACGACCACGACGATCCGGTCGGGGCGCCAGGTCTGCCGGGCCAGGGAGTTCAGGGAGGTGAGGATCCCGACTTCCTCGTTGCGCGCCGGGACGATGGCGACGATGTCGTGCAGCGTCGGCCCGCTGGGCTTCGGAGTGCCGTGGTGTCTCCAGCGGAGACCTTGCAGGAATGCGGTCTTCTCAAGCCCCGCTTCGCCCATCATGTTGTGTGACACGAGTTCCCCGCTCGATGATCATTGCCCACGCCAGCTGTCGCGACGTGGAGCAGGAGAAACATAGCCGACGTGATCAACTCGATGAGCCTCCTTCCGGGCCAGTTCAGCTGCCCGTTTGGCTGATCCGCAGCGGAGGGACCGCCCACGACGCCGGCCGGGCATGTCTTCCGTCTTGCGGGATCACGACACAGGCCGGCGTCGGTAGGATGACGCGCGTTTGCCTAGACGCCCCCTGCCGGCACTTCCCGGCCGGGCGTCGAGTCGTCAAGGAGCACGTATGAGCCGGTCGCGTTCCCGTTCCTCCCACCGTTGGCGCGGCCTGCTCACGGTCATGGTGGTGGTCCTCGGCGCCGGGGTTGCGCTCTACGGCGTGTGGCGGACGACGAACGCTGCCCGGACCGCTGACGGAAGTTCACCGCTGACCGTGCGGTACCGGACGGACACCCCGGCCACTACTCCGGTCGGGCGGCCGTGGCTGGAAGTGGTCAACACATCAGACCAGCCGGTGGAACTGCACAAAGTGACGCTCCGGTACTACTTCAGCGACGACGGCGGTGCCGGATACGCGGCCAATTGCCTGCAGACGGCCCTCCGCTGCTCGAGCGTCACCCAGGTCGTCAGCGCGATGCCGCAACCGGCCACCACCGCCACCCACTACCTGCGGGTCGGCTTCACCTCCGCGGCCGGCACCCTGGCACCTGGCCAGACCAGCCAGGGCATCGGGCTGCAGCTGTACCGCCTCGACCGCAAGAACCTGGATCAGGCCGACGACCGCTCGTTCGATCCGGCGCTCTCCAGCTACGCGCCCTCGACCCGCGTGACCGGCTATGTCGACGGTGTTCTCCTCTGGGGAGAGGAACCCGATGGTGCTCCACCGGCAGCCTCTCCACGGCCCTCGAACGCGCCGACCGGAACTCTCTTCGACAACTTCCACTACACCGACGTCGCCGATCCGGCGGTGACCGCCAACGGTTGGCAGGCCCGCACCGACGGCGGCGGGCCCGGTATCGACAGCACCTGGTCAGCGGACGCCATCAGCTTCCCCGCCAACCGAAAAGCGCAAGGCGGGCAAGTACTTCAGTTGCAGGTCACCACCGACGGCACCCGGCAAGGCACCCGGCAAGCCGAGCTGATCGGCGTCGACAACACCTTCCTCACCGGCACCATCGCCGCACGGATCCACTTCACCGACAAACCCGCCGACGGTCGCAACGGCGACCACGTCATCGAATCCTTCTGCACGATCTCGCCGGAGTCGACCTCAGAGCGCTACAACGAACTCGACTTTGAGTACCAGCCCAACGGCGGCTGGGGCGCCCCCGGTCCCAAGCTCGACACCACCAGCTGGCGTAGCGCCGCACAGGGGGACCGCACCACACGCGCCCTGAATCGAAGCCTCGCCGGGTGGCACACCCTGATGATCACCGCGGTCGACGGTACGGTCACGTACTCCGTCGACGGCAAACCGGTCTTCAGCAGCGGCGGCAAGACCTTCCCCCGCGAACCCATGCGCATCCACCTCAACACCTGGCTGATCGACCTGCCCTTCGCCGGCCAACGAACCTGGAACATGCAGGTCAACTGGATCTACGCGGTGGACGGCAAGGCAGTAAGCGCGGCGCAGGTGCAACGCGCCGTGGACGGCTTCTACAAGAACGGAGTCAGCTACATCAACACGACAAACCGTCAGTAGGGGATGATTCGCGCGCTGGTGGGCCCCGATCGCGCGTTTTCCTGGCATCGGCTTTCACGCCGGCGCCCGTCAGCGTCCGGGCCGAGGCGGAAAAGCCCTGTGCTTGGGCCACAAGCTGCGCAAATATGGATGTCTTGCCCAATCCGGCAGGCAGCAGATGCACTACCTGACCAGGCGTTGCACCAGGGCCGGCGAGGTGAAGATCCACGCCGTTGTCACCCGGCGTCTGGACCGCGCCGGGACACGGGACAGACACCTCGTTGAACAAGGTCACGAGGATGTCCTCGTACTCGCTCCAGTCGGCGCACTGAGTCGGCGCTGCCGGTCGGGGCGGTGACGTTCTACCTGCGGTCAGTTAATGTGTAGCCGGACCTGCGGGGACGCGGCCGGATTGGCTCGGACGTAACCGGACAGCACTGGACTCCATTAGTCTCTGCAAGATCATCTGACTACGGATCAGAAGGTTAGGGGTTCGAGTCCCTTCGGGCGCACAGAGCAAGGGGAAGCCCCCGACCAGCCAAAACGGCAAGGTCGGGGGCTATTTCGTGCCCGCCAAAATCAGGCTTCGAGCGGCCGTGGGAGCCACCGGTCCCTCACACCTCACCGTGATCAAGGCCTCGTTACACCGGCCTAGCGGGGGTGTTGCTGCAACGATGCATGACGTGGGAACTGCGGAAACGACGATGCCTGCCATCTCGCCTCTTGCTGGCGAACCGATCAAGCGTGCCGACGCCGAGCGGCTCGCGGGAGTGCTAAAGGCATTCGCCGACCCGGCCCGGCTACGACTGCTCAGCCTGATCCAGTCGTCTCCCGAGGGCGAGGCGTCCGTGAGTGACCTCACCGCGCCGCTCGGGCTCTCCCAGCCGACCGTGAGTCATCACCTTCGGATCCTCACCGAGGCCGGCCTGCTCGAGCGCGACAAGCGCGGCGTCTGGGCGTACTACCGGCTGGTGCCGTCCGCGATCGCCGCGATCGCTGAGCTGTTGACGCCGCCCCGCAAACGGGCGACGAAGAAGACCCGCTGAACGTCACCGTCGACGGCGGTTGCCACGCCGGCTGACCGGCGCCTACCCGACGCACGGTGATCGACCCGCGTCAGGGATCGCGGCACGTGCACATCGAGGGTCACCCTGGACAGAAGCCCGTTCATCAGCGTGAAGCTCAAGGCACTCGTGAACAGTCCAGTCCTCGTAGGTGACGTACGGCTCGGACCACCGCCCACTGCGCTCTACGCCGCACCGGTGCCCTGCCGCCCTTCGGACGATGCTACGAGGAGCCTCCAAAGGCCCCCGCCGCGTTCTCGGCGCTCGCCCATCGTCTCTGGCAGCCCCCAACGGGACGTGCGAGCACGCTCCGAGGCGACGGCGCTTCGCCCCTCGCGTTCTCAAGCCGTCCGTAGCTCACAACACCTTGGTCGTCGAGGCAAAGATGGTGAGCAGGTCGAGAACGACGCGCTGCCCGTAGGGCGGTAGCGGGCCGAGCGGCGACCGAGTGGACTCCCGGATGGACCTGCCGCCGACCCACGTCTGGCAGGCCATACCGATCCCGCCGACCGCTGCTGAGACGAACAGGCCGCGACGTCGAAGAAGAATTTGGGTCGAGCTGACCTTCGTCATGCGCCTGCCGGGCGTCTCACTCACCACCGCTGACGCGACACTGTGAGCAGTCGCCTGCGCCGGATCGATAGGGGCGCGAACGACGGTGGAACGATCGTTCGGCCTACCGAAGCGGGCGGGTCGACTGCCTCCAGGGACAGTCGCCCCCCACTACCTCGGTTATTGACTGGTTACTGCAAGACGCGGTGCAAGTCGCACCATCGACGAGGCGTTCGGGCGCTCGGCTACGCCGCGAACTACTGACGTCACCTCTGCACTGCAGGACGTCACGATTGCTCGACGCCCATGGTCCGCACCATGGCGTGGGTGTCCGGGATGGTCTCGAAGCGCACCGGCTGCCCGTCGCGGAGCCGCCAGACATGAGCGAATCGCGCCGTCATCGGACGGCCGGCTGCCTTGTTGGCAGCCCGATAGTGGCCCAGGGCGATCACCACGTCGCCGGCCTCGAAGACCTCGTCGGGTTCGATGGTGAAGCCGTCCCACTCGCTGTTGAAGCGGGCGAACACGTTCGCCAGCACCGCTTCCCGCCCGCGGTAGGTACCACCGAAGTGCAGCCCGTCCGGCACGACCCACTCGATGTCGCGATCGAGGGACTCCAGCAGACCCATCACGTCACCATCGGCCAGCTTGCCGTACAACGCGATAATCCGGGCCGACAGGGCGAGAGAGTCATGCTTCGAGACCGCCCTCGTCTCCGACCTGCGCTCCTCCGCTGCCCGCTACCCCAAGGACACCCAGCTCACGGCACTGATCAGCAGTCTGCGCGGCGCCAGCGACCGCTTCGACGACCTCTGGGGCTCCCACACGGTCGGCTTCCACACCACCGACAGCAAAACCGTCCACCACCCCGACATCGGCCCCGTCACCGTCGACTGCGACACCCTCACCATCCCCGGCAACGACCTGCGCATCGCCATCTGCTCTCCACCAGCAGGGACCGCCACAGCCGACCAGTTCGCTTTGCTGAACACCATCGGGACTCAGGTTCTTAGCTGACACACTCTGCGCTGAGAAGTGGGCGGGCCGTCGGCGTCAACCGCCGAAAGGGCCGCAGCGGCAGCATCGACAACTGACCAGCACAGGGCAGGTGAAACTCCATGCCCGCCCAAGTTGATCATCCCACCGGTCACTCCGACCCAGTTGGCTCGGTCGTAGACGGCTCCGGCGACCGCCGTGCCCAGGAGCGCACCGATCAGGCTGGCCGACTCGTAGATGCCCATGCCGCGGCCGATGTTGGCGCCGGAGGCTTCGGCGATGGCGGCCTGCTGGATTGGCATAACGGCCGCCCACGCCAGACCGGTCAGTATCCACAGAGCGGCGATGGCGTGGGCGTTCGGCGCCCAGGCAAGTCCGACCGCGAAGGCGGTGCTGGACAGCGAGGCGAAGGCGAGGACGCGGGTGCAGCCGTACCGTACGAGCCGCGTGAGTCGCCGCAGGCAAGACCTGAACCAGGCTTATCGCCCGGAAACGTGAAACAGTTACGTATAGCAGCCGGAGGCATGTTTGCCTCAGAAACCTGGAAAGCGCTCCGACCGGACATGAATCCTTCTTATGTTCATCGTGGCTCGTCCGCCTGGGACGACCAGAAGGAGTGAGGGACATGTCGAAGAAGTTTCTGATCAAGCTCGCCGGCGGAGTGGCGCTGGGCAGTGCCGCCCTGCTGCTCGGTACGCCTGTCGCCGCGCTCGCCGCGCCCTACGGACAGGCCTACGGACAGGCCTCGGACCGCAACGAGGTTGTCTGCGCGAACAGCGAGCAGACCAACAAGGTGGACATCGCCCAGATCATCAGCGACAACACCATCAAGGACAGCGACGTCGACGTCGACGTCGAGCAGTCCGCCACGGTCGAGGCGACAAACGAGAACGAAACTCAGCACAACATCGTCGTCTGCATCGGGGACATCGACGTGGACGTGGACGTGGAGGAGTAGGAGTTGCCCGAGTCGCTCCAGCGTGCCGGTATCGGCGGGGCCGGCTCGCCCAGTAGGCCAGCATTCCGGCAACGACCCCGCGATTGGCGACGCATACGCGGGTCCGGACGGAGCCTGGGTTCCCGAGGACGGGCGACGTCGCGGTGGGTAACGGTGGCGCGCTCTCCGACACCAACACCGATGCTCTGACGGCGACCGGTGCCGACATGATCGGTGTGGGCGTGCCCGGTGGCATCGCACCGCTGCGTCGTCGGCGGTCCGCCAACGGCACCGTCACCTGAGGCGGTCAGAAGCGCCAGCGGCCGGCACGGTTTCCCGTGGCGTGCCGCTGGCCTCGTCCTGGTCATACTTCTCATGCTCACCGTGCAGGATCGATCCGGCTAGCGGTGAACGACGCAGTCGTTGTTACCCGATTGCGGCAACAGCGTCCCTGCCCGCGGACGGCAGCCTGCAGTGGAAGCACGTCGAACTGTTGTCCCTGCCTGCAGCGCGCGACGCGACGCGACGCACGGTCGGTCGCTCCCGGTCACCGGTCTGCCCCGGGCCAACGAGTCCGGCCGCGTCGGGGCGCGTTGCTTCGACGAGGCGCCGCTGCGACATCCCATCCTCAGCCCTCTCGCCGGCTGAGAAGGTCAGCAGGGACGCCCGTCTAGCGAACAGCCGTCGGCCACTCCGCTGACCCACGATGACCAGGTCTGAGCAGATCCGTCTCGCCCTCGTCCGCGATGACGCAGCACGGGTGGCCTCGTCGGTAAATGCCGGGGGCAGTGGCGCGAGCGATCGATCGGGCTCGGCTGACCCAGGCGCGTCATCTTGCAGGCAAGACAAGAAGGAAATCGCGGAGGCCGTCGGTGTCACGCCGGCCACTGTCGGGCAGTACGAGGCCGGCTCCCGGTCTCGACCCGAGCTGGCTCCGCTCGTCGCCGAGCTCCTCGGCGGGCGACCCCGGCGCGGCAGCCCGCGCTCTGCGGTCCCATTGGGGCTTGGAACCGGCCCCATCCGCACCTGGTGCGCACCATGGAGGCACACGGCATCGTCGTCGCCCTCGCCCCACTAGCCGACGGCGAGGTTGCCACCGTCGACGCCCTCTCCACCTCACGTCTACCACGCCCGATTGTGGTGATCAGCAGAGACCCCGCCGACGATGTGTACCGTCATCGTTCACCGCCGCCCACGAGCTGGGTCATCTCGTGCTGCACGGTGACACGCTGCCCGGTGACACGGCACAAGAACGCGAAGCGGACACGTTCGCCGCTGAGTTCCTGACCCCCCGCGCTGCCGCACCTGCCGCACCGGCTCAACTTCAAAATCCTGACGGGCTTGCAGGACGCCTGGGGGATATCGGCCGACAGCCTGCTCTATCGTTGCCGCGAGGTTGGCCTCTTCTCCGACTCGACCGCGACCCGGGCGTGTCAACAGCTGCATGCCCTACGACGCGACCGGGTGCTCACCCCGCAGCCCATCGCAGGATTTCCCGGTGAACAGCCGATCCTGCTACAGCAGGCATTCGACCTTGCCAGCTGCCACGGCTTGACCCTTCCAGCACGCGCCGAGCAACTCGCCTGGCCGCTGCCACGCGTGCGCGAGCTGCTGGGCTTCCACGACCACCGCCCCACGGTACGACTGGTGTAGCCACCAAAGTGATGCCGACCCGGGCAGCGCCCAGGGCGCGGAAGCGTTCCTCGGCCGCCGCGATCAGCAGGCCGGCGGCTCCCCCGCCGGCGGTGCACAGGTGCCACCGCGAGCCGGTACGGGTGGCAGCGCCACCCGGCAGCACCTGGCTGCTACCAAAGGTCGGCGGACAGAACGGTCCTTACGCCCCAGCGAACATGAATTAACTACTTATGGCCTCTCACGTACTACATGTTACGAAACCCGGAAACTCCTCTCGTTTCACGTTTATCGGCCTAACGTTCGTCATGGCTCGTCGTCCCGAGCCAACCAGAAGGGATTGAGGAGTATGTCGATGAAATTTTTGACCAAGCTCGCCGGCGGGGTGGTGCTGGGCAGCGCCGCGCTGCTGCTCGCGGCACCCGCCACCGCGCTCGCCGCGACCGACGGAGAACCCAAGGAGCCCGCGGCCTCGAAGCAGGGGGAGGAGTCGAAGAAGAAGTCAGACGACAAGCCCAAGACGTTCAACCTGCGCGACAAGAACGGTAACGGGGTTACCTGCGCGACCAACAAGCAGATCAACGAGCAGAACATCTCCCAGATCATCAAGGACAACACCATCACGGACAGCGTCGTCACCTTCAACGTGTCCATGTCTGCAGCGCAGGCGGCGACGAACGACAACAAAACTCAGCACACCCTCGTCGTCTGCATCCGCGACATCGACGTGGAGGTGGACGTGGAGACCGATCTGCTCGGCGACCTCCTCAGGATGGTCGAGGCCGGTCTTGGCGAGGCTGGTTCGCCGGTGGGCCAGCCTGCCACCACGGCTGGCGGCGCGTACGCGGGTCCGGACGGAGCCTGGGTGTTGCCGAAGACGGCCGGCGTCGCGGCCGGTGACGGCGGCGCGCTCTCCGACACCAACACCGGTGTTCTGACGGCGACCGGTGCCGGCATGATGGGCGTGGGCGTGCTCGGTGGCATCGCACTGCTGCGTCGGCGGTCCACCAATGGCACTGTCGCCTAGAGCGGCCAGGAGCGCCAGCGGCCGCCACGGTCTCCCGTGGCGCGCCGCTGGCCTCGTCCTGGTCACCCTTGTCACGCTTAGCGGAGCAGGAGTGATCGCGTTCGCGGCCACGGCTCCTGATCCGGTCGGACCGCCGCAGCCCGACCCCGCCGCCGCACCGCAGTCTCTGCCGTCACCGTTGACGGACGAACCCACCACACCACAGCCGACGCCGAGCGGAGCCAACGCGTCGCCGGCCTCCGGGGCGACCCACGGCGAGGCGCGCAGTGCTCCCGGCCGCATCGAAGGCGCTCTCGGGTCGACCGCGACCCGCCCGTCTCCCTCACCGACATTGGCCGGGATGCCGCGATCGCAGCCGACCCGTATCAAGATCCCGCGGATCGGCGTTGACGCGCCGACGGTTCCGCTCGGGCTGGACCGGAACCAGCAGATCGCGGTCCCACCGCTGAATCAGCCCAATGCGGCCGGGTGGTACCAGCTGGGACCAAGTCCCGGCGAGGTGGGGACCGCGGTGGTGGTGGGCCACGTCGACTCACGCGCCACGGGTCGGGCTGTCTTCTTCCGCCTGGGCGCGCTGAAACCGGGGGACACCATCGAGGTGCTCCGCAAAGACGGCAAGAAGGCCCGCTTTACCGTCGACGGGGTGGCCCGCTACCCGAAGAAAAAGCTCCCGCTGAACCTGGTCTACGGTCACACCGGCAAGGCGCAGCTCCGCGTGATTACCTGTGGTGGCGACTACGACAAAGCAGCGAAATCGTACAAGGACAACATCGTGGTGTTCGCGACGCAACGTTGATCATGAAAGAAGAGCCAGCGGGACCAGCTCACCCAGGGGAAGACCAGCGCTGCGTCGGTGACAACCTCGCTGGAGGGCACCTTCACCATCGACGGCGCCCGCCGGAAGAACCGCCGGACCGCGTCAGCATCACCGCAGGCCGCGACCAGCACGTCAATGACCTGCCCGTACTGGTCGACCGCCCGGTACACGTACCGCTACACCCGGTTGACCTTGACGTACGTCTCACCGACGAACCACCTGTCACCCGGGAGTGCCTGTGGAACCGGGCGGTGCCGGCCAGCAGCGGGGTGAGCCGCTGCACCAGCGGAACACGGTTCGTGATCCACCTCCACGCCGCGTTCGACCAGCAACTCCTCAACATTCCGATACGACGGGCTGAACCGCAGATACCAGCGCACCGCGACCACGATCACCTCTGGCGGGAACAGTGGACCGAAGAAGGCCCGCCGAGGCGGGCCTTCTTCGGTGAAGGGCCTCAGATCCGCAGGCTGGCCAGTTTGGGGAACAGCGCCGTCTCGACGGTGCCGGCCTTGTCGATCGAGAGCCGCCACTGGGCGTCGTCGGCGTGGATCACCACGGCCGACCACAGTCGATGCGGCTCGTTGAGGAGCACGTTGACGTTCGCCAGGTCGTGGCCCCGCGACGCGGTACGGCCCGCCTGGTGCAGGGTGACGATGTGCGGGTGGTCGGAGAGCCGGCCGAGCACACGCAGTTCCCGTTCGCAGCGGGCGCGGGACGGGCCATGCCAGTCGACGGCGAGCACCTTGACCGCGACCCAGCGCGAGAAGGCCGGTTGCCAGGCCCGGTAGACGAGGCCGAAACCGCCCCGACCGACCTCGACGGCGTCGGTGCAACCGTCGACCCCGAGTGCGGACTCCGGGTGCGTCACCGGCTGCTTACTGTGGACCATCGTCGTTGAATGGTACCGAGGCCGGCAACGCGGTCGTCGGGCTCCCGAGGCCGTGCGTCCCCGACGGCGGCGGCCCATGCCCTGATCTGGGCATGGACTGCACGGCGATGGTCGGGCGAGGCCCAGCCGGGGCCGCCCCTCATTCTTCTGCGGGCGTCAGCTCCCTGGACGGCGCGCTCGCCGCCTGCCGGAGCTGGCGGGTTGGGACGTCAGCAGACCTTGCTGGTCGAGCCGCCCGTGGAGTTGAGGTAGCCGGTGACGTGCGTGCAGTGCGCGGCCGTGTTGGCCGGCGCGCCCCACAACTCCGCGCGGGTGGCGTTGTTGAGCTGGCCCACCCCGTAGTCCGAGCCGCTGTTCGAGTGGTCGATCACGTGGACGTAGAGGTCCCAGTTGGTGTGGGTGTTGCGGTACTGCTCCCACACGTAGATGTAGGCGTAGTTGTAGCCGCAGCCGTAGTACTGCTTGACCGAGGCCGCCTCCATGCCGCCGACCGTCAGCACCCGCGTCGTACCGATCTGGCGGACGCTGGAGCAGCTGGCCGGGGTGCTGGCCAGGGCGGGCGACGCGTTGACCAGCGAGACGGTGGCAGCGGCGACGGCCGCGGCGGCGATGGCTGTGGTTCGGCGGAGGATCGACATGGGGACTCGCATTCTCTGGCGGACGTGACTGGCTGTCCGTCAGAGAACCAGGCTTCCGATTCGCCCGACAGGTGACGAAGAGGTCACCTTTCCCTCCCCAAGCAGCACTGCGCCGAGCGCGAGCACCGTGGCGGTATCCCTCCCGAGCCCGCTCGTCTCTACCTGGATTCGAGACGGCCCAGGGTGCTCACGACCGGTGCCGGCCAGGTGGAGTCCTTGACGCCGAGGGCGTCCCGAAGGTAGGCCCACGTGAGCCGCTGGATCAGAGCAACCCTTTCGGGGCTCTCGTCCGTCGTCTCTCTGGCTTCGTAGTCGGAGACGCCGCCGAGTGAGTGCTCCGCTCCGAACAGGGTGAGCAGGCTCTTGCTGCCCGGGCTCAGGTGATACGCGTCGCTGAACCAGTCCGGCCCGCGGACCGACAACGGGGAGTCGTCCCGGTCGCCCGCGACGACGAGGGCCGGGGTGGTCATGTCGACGAAGCTCCGGCTCATGAAGGGAAAGTGCTCGGCCGCGAACGGGGCAAGATCGGCTCCGCCCCGGCCGGTCACGGCCAGCAGGACGCCTGCCTTGATCCGTGGGTCGGACATGTCCTCTCCGGGGTTGCCGTCGGCGTCGAGGACGCGCGCCCCCAGCAGGGTGCTCGCCGTCTGGGCGCCCCAGGAGTGGCCGGCCACGGCGATGCGGGTGTGGTCGAGGCGTCCGACAAGGCCGGGGACGGACGACTCCAGCAGGTCGAGTTGGTCGAGGGTGCGCTTCAGGTCGTCCACCCGGATTCGCCAGATCAGCGGCGTGCGGGGGTCGTCGGGCGGAAGGTTCAGTCTCCGTGAGTCGAGGTGGGTGGACTGGATGACGACGAAGCCGTGGGAGGCCCAGAAGTCGACCAGCGGACCGTAGTTGGCGGCCGAACCGCCGAAGCCGTGCGAGAAGACGATGACGGGCAGTTCGTGGCCGGTGGTGGGTGCGGAGATCCGTACGTACTGATCGTCGCCGCGATCCGGGGTCGGCAGCGTGATGGGGTGGACCGAGACGACCGGCGTGGGCTCTGGCATTGCGTGCATGAGCGTTCCTTCTGACTTGGCATTGGGCCTGCCGTTCTGGCATGCTGCCAATGCGGAACCACGTTCCGCTAAAACATACGGAACATGGTTCCGCTTAACAAGGGATGTGACGGGGGTAACGGTGGCCGGTACGGGCAGCGGATCGGGTGGCGCGCGGAAGCAGCGGGCTGATTCGCGGCGCAACGAGGCGGCGCTACTGGAGGCGGCCGCCGCGGCGTTCGTCAGCTCCGGAGTCGATGCGCCCGTGCGGGACATCGCCGCCAGGGCCGGCGTCGGGGTCGGCACGATCTACCGCCACTTCCCGACGCGGGCCGATCTCATCGTCGCGGTGTACCGGCACCAGGTCGAGGCGTGCGCCGAGGCCGGGCCGGTGCTGCTGGCGGAGAGCGCCACCCCGCACGCCGCCCTGGCGAGCTGGATCCACCTCTTCGTCGATTTCCTGGTCACCAAGCACGGCCTGGCTGAGGCGATGCGGTCCGACGATGCCGCCTTCCAGACGCTGCACGCCTACTTTCTCGACCGTCTCGTCCCCGTCTGCGCCGAGCTGCTCGACGCCGCTGCCACGGCGGGCGAGATCATCCCCGACCTGGACGCCCTCGTCCTGATGCACGGCATCGGCAATCTCTGCATCGGCGCCGACAGCCCTGATTACGACGCGCGCCTCATGGTCGGGCTCGTCATCGCGGGCTTGCGGCTGCGCTAGGCGCTCGACGTACGGCCCGGTCGCGGCAGCGACGCGGCACCGCTGGTGATGGTCAACTCCAGATCACCGATATCGGGGCATCCCCGCGCTGGGACACCGCGACATCGGCGACATCGAGCACCTCGGACGACACTGGTGGGAGCGTCAACCGGTGATGATCATGGTGTCGGTCGGCGCGTGTCTGGCCATTGCGTGTCCGGCGGCACTATCGGCCGGCGAGGGGGTCGCTGGCCCCTGGTGACCGCCGCCGTGGCGGCCGAGGTGGCCGTGGCGGGAGCGTATCCGTCTCGGCTGGCGGTCACCGCAACGGTAAGCCGCTTTCCGTACAGCGCCACGGGGATCTTGATCGTTGCGCCGGTCGCGCCGGTGATCGCGATGCCGTTCGCCGACCACTGGTACACGTAGGCGGTCGCCGTGGGGGTCCATTGGCCCGGGTTCGCGGTGACGGTGCCCCCGACCTCCAGGGTTCCGGTGATCGTCGGCGGGTTGACCGTGCGCATCGCCAGGGGCGGGTTGATCGTGAAGGCGTTGGCCAGGACCACCGGCTGGCCCGCTCCATACGGGCGCAGGGTCAGGCTGGCATTGCCGGCCGGCGCGGAGGCGAGGTTCACCTCGGCGGTCATCGTCGTGCCGTCCGCCGAGACCGTCTTGACCGTCGCGGTCAGCGGTTGTCCCGTGGCGGGGGTCACCTGGACCTCGTCACGCGGATGCAGCCCGGTGCCGTGGAGGGTGATCGTCCGGAGGCCGCCCGGGGGCACGGTGGTTGGAGCCACCGAGCTGACCGTGGCCACGCCGGGCTCGACGGTGAAGCTGTACTGCGTGTTCATGGAGCGGGTGCCGCCGGCCGTGAGGCTGCGAACGGTCAGGTAGTACGTGCCGGCCTCCGGTGGCGTCCAGGTCAGCGTCGCGGTGCCGTCGGGCTTGGCGGCCACGGTGACGTACTGCCCGAAATTGATCGAGTACTCGTACGTGGTCGTGCCGGGAAGGCGCGGCGTGAAGATGAAGGTGCCCGTCGCGAGCCGGCCGCTGCCGGTTGCCGGAAAGTCGGTCGAGGTGACCCGCGGCGCGTCCGACACCGTCCAGTACGTGCCGCCCTCCTCGGTCTGCACGCCAGCGGCGTTGCGAGCGACGACGACAACGTAGTTGTAGCCGCTCTTCGTCGGCGTGTACCCGAAGGTGACGCTGCCGTCGGCGGCCGGCCTGACGACCTGCTTCGTGGCGTCGTCGCGGTTCAGCGTCGCCACGTACTCGACGACGTTCTCCATGCGGGTGCGGGCCGTGAAGGTGGCCGGCGTCCCCAGGTCGGTGCCGCCGGTGCGCGTCACCGTCGGCGACGCGCCGTCGACCGAGACATAGTTCCAGCGCGGCTCGGACAGGGTGCCGTCCGCACTTCGGCTCTGGATGTGCAGGCCGGTGACGCTGGTCTCGGTGGCCGTCCAGGTGAGGTCGGCGGTGCCGTCGGCGCGAGCCGGCACGGTGATCTTCTCGATCGGCCACTCCTCCAGGCCGGAGTACTCCGGCCAGTAGAGGTACGCCTCGACCTGCGGTACCCGGGGCGCGAGATGGAACGTGAGCGAGGAACCGATCGTCACACCCCGGTTCGTGTCGCCGGTGACCCTCGGGCCGTTGTCGACGAGGAACTCGTAGGCGCGGGGGGCGTGCGCGGTGCCATCACCGGTGACGCTGTGCACGTAGAGGGTCTGCCGGCCGGCGCGTGTCGGGGCGATCATCGCCGTCGCTCTCCCGGCGGCATCCGCCGGAACCGTACCCGAGGGCCCGTTCTCGTCGATCCGCCAGACGAACGTCGCCGCGTCCGGGACCGTCGCGCTCAGCTCGAACGCGCCGGACACGCCGACGTTGTAGTCCAGGTTGGTGCCCCAGTCCGGGTACGCGGCCGAGAAGATCGACGGGCGCGTCTCCTTGACGTAGAACTCCTGGTAGAGGGCCTCGGAACTGTTTCCGGCCCGGTCGACGGCGTAGGCGGTGACCGAGTGGTGGCCGGCTGCCCGGGGCGTCCAACGGATGGTCGCCGGACCGCCGAGCCCTTCGGCGTCGACCGTGGACTCGGTGGAATCGTCGCTCAACTCGGCGGAGTAGAACCGGTAGCGGTAGCTGACGGTGTCGTCGCTGGCCGAGGTCAACGTGAAGTCACCGGGGACCCCGATCGCGCCGTGGGCGTCGTCCCAACTGCCGGGGGGATATTCGGTGGAGGTGACGGTCGGTGCCGGGCCGCCGCGGCGGTCGACGGTGAAGTGGCAGGTGCTGCTCCACGGCGAGGCGTCCGCACCGTCGAGCACGCGCACCCGCCAGGCGTACGTCACGCCGTCGAGCTGCTTCGACTCGTCTTCGAGCTGGACGTAGACCTCGTCGCTCTGCTCGCCGATGCCACTGAGCCACTGCTGCGGGTGCTCCGGGTCGGCGACGTCCCATACCTGGAAGTCGGCCTGCAACCCGGTGCTGTCGCCCGTCCGGCTGAAAGTGCCCTTCAGCACCACGGCATTGGCGTCGTTGAGCCTGATCGGGCTCAGATATGGCCCCGGCACGGCAGTGGCACAGGGCTGGTTGGCAGTCTTGAGATCGGTCGGCGCGGTCACCGCTGCGGCGGCCGGAGTGGCCGGCAGCCCCACCGTCAATCCGCAGCCGAGCGCCGTTGCCACGACCATCGCCGCAACCCGGCGATAAGCCCGCGAAGGTGTACGCATGTGGTCCCCCCACTGTGGAACAGGCGCCGTGATTACCCGCGAGAAAAGTTTCCCACGTCGATGCGACAGAGGAGGCCCGTCTTTTCTGCCGGATCCAGCCGGCGGTCGGGGGAGGGCTCAGGCGAAGCCGAACAGGGGTGGGAAGGCGAGGACGACTGCCCAGGCCCACGCTGCGTACACGATCACGTAACGGGTCTGCCAGCGTTCCAGGTGGGCGAAGGGCATCCGGCCACGCACGAAGCCGAGGTACAGCCATGCCGACCAGGCGAGGTTGGTGAGCAGGATGAGGTTTTCGCCCAGCGCGGCGGTCTTGTTCGGGCTGAAGCCCCATTCGCTGATCCGGCCCGTGATCGCCACAAGCACCAGGAAGTCAATGACCAGCGCGCTGACGATGAGCGCGAGCTGCAGGCGGTCGAAGAGGCCGGGTCGGGCCGTGAGGTCACGGGCGGAGATGGCGTACAACAGCATGCCCAGCACGATGACCAGCAGCAGGTCGAAGAGGATGAGCGCGTCGCGCTCGACGTCGATGCCGTTGTTGGTCCAGATGATGGCGACCAGGAAGGCCAGCAGGATGGCCGCGAAGAGCGGCGTGAAGACGCGGGTCAGCACCGGCGCCATGTTCTCGATGACGCTCTGCTTGGCCTCCACCAGCCACGCCGACACGATGACGGCGGCCATGGCGCCGCACGGCAGCAGCCACGACTGGATGAATCCCTCGGCGTCCAGGCCGATGGCGTGGAAGGTGCCCACCGTGAAGGCGGTGAGCACGCCGCCCCCCAGTCCAATGAGGACGAAGTAGATCAGCCACTCCCCGGTGAACCGGATGAAGTCCATCCGTCGCCGGTCGGAGCGCCAGTCGCCGCCCACGTAGGCGACGCCGACCACCAGCCACAGGGCTATCGGCAGGTGGATCGCCGTGAGCACCATGGTCTGCGAGTCATCGGCCAGCGGATACGCGTTCGCGGCGACCGCGCCGAGAATGAACAGCAACGCCAGTGTCCCGATGACGCGAAGACCGACCCGGCGTTGCCAGGCGAAGTACGCCGCGAGCGCCGGCAGCGCGAAGAGGCTGATGTTTCGCGCGTAGAAGCTGCCATCGTCCCCGGACAGGTCAAGCCCGAACAGCGATGGCACCTTGATCGCGAGCGCCGCGACGGCCGCACAGAGCACCATGACGGGCAGCTCGCGACGGGTACGGGCGGCGGTGGGCGCATCCGGCTCCCCGGGCAGTACGAGCTGTTTCCATAGCCGCTCGGAGTGCTCGCGAGCGAACTCCCGCGACAGTTCATCGAGGCTGCCCATGCGTTTGACGGCGATGAGGAACGACTCGTCGGGTCGCAGGCCCGCCTCGGTCAGCTCGGTGATCCGGCTGCGAAGGTGGTCCTCCAGCTCGTCGGCGTCGGTGTGGTGCAGCTCCCCGCGGCGGTCGATGTAGGCCCGCCACTCGGCGATCTGGCCCTCCAGATCGTTGTCGATGGTCATAGTCCCGACCCCCATGCCGGCGCCGTGATCGGCTTGATGGACTGTGTCGTGCTCCAGACGCCCCGCAGGGCGTCGACGACCGCGGCCCACTGGCGGTGCTGCTCGGCCAGCTCGGCCCGGCCCTGGTCGGTGATGCGGTAGTACTTGCGGCGTCGTCCCCCCGGCGGGGACTCCCAGGCCGACTCGACGTGCCCGAGCCGCTCCAGGCGGTGCAGCAGTGGGTAGAGCAGGCCGTCGGTCCACTCCAGTTGCCCGCCCGACAGGTCGTTGACCTGCTTGAGGATCGCGTAGCCGTAGCTCTCGCCCTCGGCGAGGATTCCTAGCACGAGCGGCGTCGCCGAGGCCGCGACGAGGTCTTTGGTGATACGCACGTTGGACCGCCTATACCTAGATCTGCAATGCATAGTAGTTCTAGGCATGGTGCTCCCGCAATCGGAACCGCCGGCAGTGCCCGTGCCGCACCTGCCGACCGAGCTCGTCACCCGCGCTTCGCCAGTGCGCTATGTGGCCGATCTTGACTGATTCCAGAAAGGGGGCCAGACTGCCGAGCGTGGCCACGGCCTTGGACTTCAAACAGATGCTGCGCGAGGCAGCGCTGCGCGTGACCCGCCCTCGGGTGGCGGTGCTGAACGCGGTGTACGCCCATTCACACGCCGACACCGACTCGATCATCGGTGTCGTGCGCCGCGATCTCCCTGAGGTGTCCCACCAGGCCGTGTACGACGTACTGCGTGTGCTGACGGCCTCGGGGCTGGTGCGACGCATCCAGCCGGCCGGTTTCGTGGCGCGATACGAGTCGCGGGTCGGGGACAACCACCACCACGTGGTGTGCCGCTCGTGCGGCGTCATCGCCGACGTCGACTGCGCCGTCGGTCAGGCGCCGTGCCTGACCGCGTCCGACGACCAGGGCTTCTTGATCGACGAGGCCGAGGTCGTCTACCGGGGCCTGTGCCCCGGCTGTTCCACCGCACACAGTTCCTGAACCCCTGAACCCCAATCCCGGAAGGAATCACGTGGCTGAGCACCACCATGATGCAGTCGTAGGAGACATGAACTCGGAGGAGAGCGAGGGTGGCTGTCCAGTCTCGGCGGCCGCACGTGCCCCGCATCCGACCCAGGGCGGGGGAAACCGGGAGTGGTGGCCGAACCGGCTGAACCTGCGGATCCTCGCCAAGAACCCGGCCGTGGCGAACCCTCTCGGTGAGCAGTTCAACTACGCCGCGGCGTTCAAGACCCTCGACCTGGCCGCCGTGAAGCAGGACATCGCGGAGGTCCTGACGACCTCGCAGGACTGGTGGCCGGCCGACTACGGCCACTACGGCCCGTTCATCATCCGGATGGCGTGGCACAGCGCGGGCACGTACCGGATCAGCGACGGCCGCGGCGGCGCCGGCGCCGGCATGCAGCGCTTCGCGCCGCTCAACAGCTGGCCGGACAACGCGAACCTGGACAAGGCCCGCCGTCTGCTGTGGCCGGTCAAGAAGAAGTACGGCCAGAACCTCTCGTGGGCCGACCTCATGGTCCTCGCCGGAAACGTCGCCCTGGAGACGATGGGCTTCCAGACCTTCGGCTACGCCGGCGGTCGGGAGGACGTCTGGGAGCCGGACGAGGACGTCTACTGGGGTCCCGAGTCCACCTGGCTCGGGGACGAGCGCCACACCGGTGAGCGGGACCTTGAGAACCCGCTGGCCGCGGTCCAGATGGGCCTCATCTACGTGAACCCGGAAGGCCCGCACGGCAGCGGGGACCCGCTCGCCTCCGCGAGGGACATCCGCGAGACGTTCCACCGCATGGCGATGAACGACGAGGAGACCGTCGCGCTGATCGCTGGTGGGCACACGTTCGGCAAGACCCACGGCGCGGCCGACCCGAACAAGTACGTCGGTGCCGAGCCCGAGGGTGCCTCGCTGGAGGAGCAGGGGCTGGGCTGGAAGAACACCTTCGGCACCGGCCGGGGCGGCGACACGATCACCAGCGGTCTCGAGGGTGCGTGGACGAACACCCCCGTGACGTGGGACAACAGCTTCTTCGAGATCCTGTTCGGCTACGAGTGGGAGCAGACGACCAGCCCCGCCGGAGCGATCCAGTGGAAGCCGAAGGGTGGTGCCGGCGCGGGTACCGTCCCCGACGCCCACGACCCGTCGCGCAGCCACGCCCCGACGATGCTGACGACGGATCTCGCGCTCCGGGTGGACCCGATCTACGAGCCGATCTCGCGGCGCTTCCTGGAGCACCCGGAGGAGTTCGCGGACGCCTTCGCGCGGGCGTGGTTCAAGCTGACGCACCGCGACATGGGGCCGATCGAGCGCTACCTCGGCCCGGAGGTCCCGACCGAGACGCTGCTGTGGCAGGACCCGATCCCCGCCGTGACGCACGAGCTCGTCGACGCCGAGGATGTCGCCACCCTCAAGGCTCAGATCCTCGCCTCGGGGCTGTCGGTGCCCCAGCTGGTCTCCGCCGCATGGGCATCGGCGTCCACGTTCCGTGGCGGCGACAAGCGTGGCGGCGCGAACGGGGCCCGTATCCGGCTCGAGCCGCAGAACGGCTGGGAGGTCAACAACCCCGAGGAGCTGGCGACGGTGCTGCGCACCCTGGAGGGAATCCAGGAGGCGTTCAACGCTGCTCAGACCGGAGGGAAGCTGGTCTCGCTCGCCGATCTGATCGTGCTCGGCGGGTCCGCAGCCGTCGAACTGGCCGCCAGCAACGCCGGCCACACTGTCGAGGTCCCCTTCACGCCGGGACGTACGGACGCGTCGCAGGAGCAGACCGACGTCGAGTCCTTCGCCGCGCTCGAGCCGACCGCGGACGGGTTCCGCAACTACCTGGGCAAGGGCAACCGGCTGCCGGCCGAGTTCCTCCTGATCGACCGGGCGAACCTGCTGACCCTGAGCGCGCCCGAGATGACGGTCCTCGTCGGCGGTCTCCGCGTCCTGGGCGCCACCGTCAAGCAGTCACCGCTCGGCGTCCTGACGGAGAACACCGGGTCGCTGACCAACGACTTCTTCGTCAACCTGCTCGACCTGGGCACGACGTGGAAGGCGACGTCCGAGGACGCGAACCTCTTCGAGGGCCGTGACCTTGGCACGGGCGAGGTCAAGTGGACCGGCACTCGCGCCGACCTCGTCTTCGGCTCGAACTCCGAGCTGCGCGCGCTCGCCGAGGTCTACGCGAGCGACGACGCGCGGGAGAAGTTCGTTCGCGACTTCGCCGCGGCGTGGGTGAAGGTGATGAACCTCGACCGGTACGACCTCGTCTGATCCTGACGTCCAGGTCGGCCCTGTGGGGGGCCGACCTGGACGTCCTCGTTCGGGTGCTCGACCTCGGCCGTGACCAGCGAAAGGGCTGGTCACGGCCGGTCTTCATCTCGCGGGGCCCGTCGGTGGGGTAGGAGGCGGCCGCGCCCCGAAGTGGGACGCGGCCGCCGTGCACCTGAGCGACCGTCAGGGGGCCGCGATGAAATATCCCGACTGGTCGACGATGACATGGGTGGAGCCGCTGCTGTTGTTGTACGCGGCCATCCGCCCCTCGGCACCGAGTTTGACCACGGCCAGGTTGGACGCCGTCTCCCTCGCGACAAAGTTGACGCTTGATGTCGTGGGTGTGCCTCCCGGCGGGTAGACGGCCAGAACGCCGGCGGTGGTCGGATCGGTGACGGTGACGTTCACCACCGCCGCGCTCGGTGTCGGGCAGTCGTCCTCGCAGTACGCCCCGTAGTAACGGACGCGGGCCGTCGCCTTCTCCCCTGCGTGGAAGGGTTCGTTGTAGAAGGAACGGTCCCAGCCGCTGAAGCTGCGGCTGTCCGCGATCCGGTCTGGCCCGTACGGAACGTACGTCTGGTCGGCGACGCCGTACGACGGCGCGGCAAAGTAGCCGGCGAGGTCAGCCACCACGTGGACGGTGCCGGAGCTGGCATTGCGGATCATCGCCTTGCCGGCCACCAGCGGCACGATGACCAGGTTCGGGATGGTCTGCCCGGCCACGAAGTTCAGGTTGGATGCCATGGGTGTCGGCCAGGTGTCCGGGTAGAGCGTCAGCACGCCGCTGGTCGTCGGCGCGGTCACGGTCACATTGACGATCGCCGCCTTTGCCTCCGCCGGCACCTTGCCGGTGAGGTCCAGGCGCAGGTATCCGTTGGCTGCCATCGGCGTACCGACCCCGGCGCGGGTGTCCAGGGCCCGGGTCGGTGTGAGCGGCTGCATGGCGGCGCCATAGGAGCCGTAGAAGCCCTGGAGGTCGGCGATCACGTGAACCGTGCCGCCGCTGCTGTTGCCGAAGCGGAGCTTCCCGTTGGTCATCGGCACGGTGGCCAGGTTAGGGACCGTCTCGTTCGGCACGAAGTTGAGGTTCGACGAGCTGGACAGCGGGGCGCCGTCCGGGTAGACCGTGAGGAAGCCGGCGGTGCGGGGTTGGGTGACTGTCACGTTGAGCACCACCGCACTGATGTCCGCGGCCGCTACCCCGTTGATGCTGGGAATGTCGAGCACCACCTCGGACTTCGCCGGGACCGGGGTGGTGGTGGGCGTGCCCACCGCCTCGCGGGTGTCGAGTAGCCGGGTCGGGTGAACCGTCTCGTAGAGCGCACCGACCTGAGTGCAGCGGTAGGAAGAGAACTCGGGTGCGAGTCGAAAGCCGGTGAAGCTGATCCGGATGTGGGCGCAGGCCTGACCCGCCCGGCGGAAGGTGTGGTCGAACGTACGAGCGGAGGTCACCCGCCAGAGCTGCTCACCCTCGAACTGGTACGCGATCGAGCCGCCCTCGCCGCCGACGGGCCACGCATACTGCGGAGTCGCGGAAGCAGTGACCGCGAAGGGATTTCCGCCCGGCTTGCGCCGGATCGTGGACCGGCCTTCCGAACCGCCCTGCGCCTCGACCGCGCCCCGATCGTGGTAGCCGCCCCCGGTGCCGGTGTTGGCGATCGCCGGGTTGTCGGTGCGCGGGTTGCCCAACATGTCGGTGCCCGTGACGCCACGAGCGGAGGCGTCCCCGGAGTCCACCGCAGGCGAGGACGGGTCGATTGTGTGCCAGGGCCGGAGTGACCCCTTGTAGGAACCGATCATCGGGTCCACCGCGAGATCGTGTCCGCCCTGCCCAGTGGCCTGGCGGAACGCCGGCAGGTCCTGATATCTGCCGTCGCCCCAGGCGTACAGAGCGCCGCCGGTGATCGGGTCGATCAGGTTGTAATCCGCGAACGTCCCCGGCACCGAACCAGCCGAGACGGAGATCGCCGTCGCATTCGCCGGGGTGGCGCAGGCCTGCCGGAACGGGTTGGTGCGGACGATGTTGTTCCGGACCGACACACCCGTCGAGGCCGCAGTCACCTCGATCCCCACGGCGCAGTTCGTGAGCAGGGTGTTGTTGGTGACGACGGTGCCGGGCGCGTCGGTGACTCGCAGGCCCGAGAGGGAGAACTCATTGCCGGTCACCACCGCGCCGACGACTCCGGCGTCGATCGCCAGACCCGGATAGCCCGCAGGTGCGCTCGACAGGTAGCTCCGGCTGACGGTGACACCGCCCGACTGGCCCGTCACCCGGACCGCGCCGAAGGTGGCGCGGACGCCCTGGACGACGACGCCGTCGAGAGTTACTCGCTGCGACCCGTTCACCACGAGGGCCGACTGGTCGGCTGTGCTCAGCAGACGGAATCCCTCGACCCCGACGTCGTGCACGTTGTCGAGGGTGAAGACCACGCCGGTGACCGCACCCACGGTGGTGTTTCCCACCGCGACAATCCCGCCGGGCCCGTTGACGGCCCGAAAGGTGATCGGCGCGCCGACCTCGCCCGACCGGGTGATGGTCACGGCCTCCGGGTAGTCGCCGGGCTGCACCAACACCGTTTGCCCGGGCTCTGCCAGCGCTGCCGCATCGGAGATGGTGCAGAACGGTGCGTCGACGGTGCCGTACCCGCCTGGCGTGCAGTTCTTGCTGTTGACGTACAGGTCGCGGATCCCCGCGGGCGCGGGCGCGGCGACGGCCGCGGTCGTCGCCGGGGCCACCAGGCCCATGGCACCGATCAACGGTACGACCCCGAGACGTGCCCATGCGCGAATGTCCATGCGTCCCCCGTGGAAGTCGATCATTTGGCGCGGGGAGCGTAGCGCGACGTTGACGGAGATGAGCAGCGCCGATCGGACAAGGCGCGCCCAGCCGGTCAGCCCGACTCATCTGTCGTGCCACGGTGGAGGGATGACCCCCACCTGCTCGGCGGCCTAGCTGCCTCGACGAGATCAAGCCCGATCACACGGGCTAGTCGACCCAGATCACGATCCCGGTCAGGTCGTTCAGCACGGCCGCCACCCCCGCCCGGATGGCGGCCGCGCAGCGCTCGGTCGTGAACGAGTCGGGGTCGTACGTCGAGGACATGCCGAGCCCCTCACCACGGAACGACGCGCCGGACCAGTCGACCGCCGTGACGTTGTGGGTGGGCTCGGCCAGCTCCGCGCCCACCACGAGGAACCGCTGGTCCAGGTGGTTGGGGGTGACCAGCGCCAGGGGGTCGATGAGGTCGTTCCCCGCGCTGACGATGAGATCCGGGCCCATCTCCATGGCCTTGGCGATGCTGGAAACGGAGTCGTGGGCGTCGCCGACGACGATCTTTCTGAGGTCGACGTGTTCGTCGTCGGCCCAGTCCTCAATTGCCGTCACGAGGGCCTTGGTCGGGCGGTCGTCACCGGCGGTGAGCAGCACGACCCGGTAGTCCTTCGACGGGTGGACGCCGGCCCATGAGCCGGGCTGCGGCCGGACGGTCCCCTCCGGAGCGGGCTTGGTGGAGGGGTCGATGAATCCCGGACCGAGCGAGCCGATGGCGGCGGGCCTGGGGTGCGGCTGTGACCAGTCGTCACCGGAGCTGCATCCGGTGATCAGCGCGGCGGTCGCGGCCAGCATGGCAACGGCCCGAAGCGGGGGGCGCAAAGTGATCGTCCTCCGAGTGGTGGCGGAAAGTGTTGCTTCGTATTCCTATCCCAGTTCCGGTCGCCAAGAATCCGCAGGCGGTCGTTCCGGGGCTTTGTTCTCCAGCGGTTCTTCGGCGGGCGGGCTCGTGTTCACCCGTGCCATGCAACGTGCACTGGCCAACCGAGGGAGCCGCATGTCAGGGCACGTCCGCCGTACCGTTATCGTCGCTGTTGTCGGGATCGCCGCGGCGGTCCTCTCTTTTCTGAGCGCCGGGCCGGCGTCAGCGCACGGGTTTTCGTCGACTGTGTACGCCAAAATTGCAGCGGGAGACGAGGGTCACATACGCACGACATTGGAGCTCGAATACGACCTCCTCGTCGTGTCCGCCGCTGATTCCGGCGACGATGATCCGCTCTTTCAGGCGGGAACCGCCGCGTTCGAGGCGGAGGACACCGCAGGGCAGGCCGCCGCGCTCAAAACCCATGCCGACTCGACCATCAGGTACGTCACCGACCGCTTCTCGGTGACCTCGAAGGGTGCGGCCTGTCGGCCGGGGCAGGTGGGCGACGCGACGATCGGCGAGCGCGAAGGCGTGCCGTACGCCGATCTGCTGCTCGACTGGACCTGCCCGGAGCAGGCCGACGAGCACGAGGTGCGCAGCGGGCTCTTCGCCGACGGCGAAGGCTACGTCAAGGGCACCAAGACGATCGTCACGTACGAGATCGACGGCCGTTCGGGCAGCGCGGCCCTCGACGCGGCCAACCCCTCCTTCTCCACCGGTCAGGCCGCCTACGAGCGGTTCCGGGAGTTCTTCCTGCTGGGCGCCGAGCATCTGCTGTCGGGCATCGACCACATCCTGTTCCTACTGGCGCTCATCGCCGGGTCGCGGCGCCTGCGGGAGATCGTGCTCGCGGCCACGAGTTTCACCCTGGCGCACTCGGTGACGTTCATGCTCGCCGCCCTCGGCCTGGTCGACGTGCCGGCGAGGGTCGTGGAGCCGGTCATCGCGCTGTCGATCGCCGTGGTCGCCGGCTGGCACCTGTGGGGAATCTGGCGGCGCGGCGATCACGCCACCGACCTCGATCCGGCGGGCCGCGGCCACTTCAGTCTGGACCGCTCCGGCTGGATCCGTCTGGGTGTGGTGTTCTGCTTCGGCCTCGTGCACGGCCTGGGTTTCGCGGGCGCGCTCGGGATCGACGAGGCGTGGTCGTGGACCCTGCTGTGGTCCCTGCTGGTGTTCAACGTCGGCATCGAGGTCGTCCAGTTGGCGATTATCGCCGTTGTCTTCCCGCTGCTGATCGTGTTGCAGCGCCGTACGCCGAAAATCGGCCTCTGGGCGACCGGCGCTGTTTCTGGAGCCGTGTCCATTATGGGGCTGGTCTGGTTCGTACAGCGCGTATCTGGATCATGAGTAAGGCTAAGTAGTTCGGGAAGTGCAGCCATCCGCAAGATCACGTTCACGGTTGGTTCATCACGTGGCGAAAGCTTTGGTTTGCTTCCCCACCGTCGGGCGAAGATCATCCATTTCTCTATTTGAAAAGGGAACAATGTCGATGACATTGAGCACCTCGACAGGGGCCCCCGGGCTCGTGCGGCGGCGCGTCGTCGCCGGGGTCGCCGCGGGCGTCCTCGGAATGGCCGCAGCCCTCGGTAGCGGCCTGACGGCCACCGCCAGCGCGGCCGAGTCCACCACGATCACCGGCGTCATCCTCGGCGTCGGCGCCAACGAGACGCAGCGCGTCGTGACCTGGTACTCCTCCGCCGACACCGCGCAGAAGATCCAGCTCGCCCCGACCGCCGAGATCGTGAACGGTGAGTTCCCGGCCAGTGCCGTCAGCTTCGACGCCGTCGGTGCCGCGAACACCTCCACCACCGGCTTCAACCGGTACGCCACGATCAGCAACCTGCGCGAGAACACGGCGTACTCGTACCGGGTCGGCGCCGAGGGCAGCTGGTCCGCGGCGTACGCCTTCAAGACGCAGGACTTCGAGGGCGACTACGACTTCCTGTTCTTCGGCGACCCCCAGATCGGTTCCTCCGGTGACCGGCTGAAGGACCAGGCCGGCTGGGAGGAGACCCTGAAGGTCGCCACCGCGGCGAACCCGAACGCCGAGCTGCTGGTGTCGGGCGGCGACCACGTCGAGAGCGCCAACGACGAGGGTCAGTGGACCTCGTTCCTGGCGCCCGACCAGCTGCGTCAGTACCCGCTCGTCGCCACCATCGGTAACCACGACGTCGGCGGCAAGTCCTACGAGCAGCACCACTTCACCCCGAACACCGACCGCACGGCCCCGTACTACGACAACGGGAACCCGGCGGGCACCAAGTCCGGTGGTGACTACTGGTTCGTCTACAAGGACGTGCTGTTCATCGACATCAACAGCAACAGCTACAAGGTGCCCGCCGAGGGCGGCAACGTCGGCGACGCGGCGCACGTCTCGTACATCACCGACGTGATCAACAAGCACGGCTCCGAGGCCAAGTGGAAGGTGCTGGTCTACCACCACTCGATCTACTCGCCGGCCAGCCACGCCACCGACACGGACAACAAGGACCGTCGTGAGCACTTCACGACCGCGTTCTCGAACCTCGGCATCGACATGGTGCTGCAGGGTCACGACCACAGCTACTCCCGCAGCTACTCGATCAAGAACGGCCAGAAGGAGAACCCGGCCGAGCAGCCCGGCGCTGCCGACGTGTTCCCCGGCCCGGGTGGCGTCATCTACGTGACGGCGAACTCGGCCTCCGGCTCGAAGTACTACGACATCAAGAAGCCGGACAGCACCGGCACGGGCATCCGTGGTAACGGTCCCGACCCGCTGGACCCGGGCAAGTACTGGTACAACTCGGTGCAGAACCAGGAGCACGTCCGCAGCTACGTCAAGGTGCAGGTGCGCGGCGACAAGCTGGTTCTGCAGAACCTCCGCAGCGGCACGTGCGCGGCGCCGAATGCGGCGGTCGAGAACGGCAACGCCCCGTGCAACAACACCGCCGAGGGTCAGCCGGTCGGCTCGATCGTCGACAAGGTGACGGTGCACCCGTTCAACGGTGACGGCCAGGCCATCCAGGTGAACGTGCCGAACCCGGCTCCGGGTGAGTTCGGCTGGACGATCGACGGCTACAACGGCCTGGTCGATCTCGGTACCGCGCAGGAGCGCGACGGCACCTACTTCGAGGCGAACGGCAAGATCAACCCGATCCTCGTGTCGGACAGCCGCCGATCGCTCGCCCCGTGGTCGATCTCGGCCAACGTGGGTGACTTCCAGGACGCCGACAAGACGTTCTCCGGCTCCTACCTGGGCTGGACCCCGTACGTCCTCGACGCTGGCGCTGGTGCCGAGGCCGGTGCTCCGGTCCTGTCGGGCTTCGACGACCAGGGCAAGGGCCTCTCGGTTTCGAGCGGCCTCGGTGCGGCCGTGCAGGGCCACCCCCGGGGCGGCGCCAAGCTCGGCGCTGACCTGGACCTGAAGATCCCGGACAGCATCGCGAAGGGTAGCTACCGCGCCACCCTCACGATCACTGCGCTGAGCAGCTGATCGAACCTGCTCCATCGGGCGGGGTAGGCACCTTCGGGGGCCTACCCCGCCACCCGTTGCAAACCTTCCAAGATCACCTCAAGGACCCGAAATGCACGCGTCCGTAACGCGCTGGAAGACCAGGACCGCAACACTCCTTCGTACGACCGCTCTCGCCCTGCTCGCCACCTCCGCCGTCGCCGGCCTGGCCGCAGGCCCCGCCCTGGCAGCGGAAGGTGACGTCGCCTGGACGGTCCGGACGGCCTCCAACAGCTACGGCGCCGCCCGGTCCAGCTACAGCTACAACGTCAACCCCGGTGGAGTGGTTGAGGATGCGATGGTCGTCGCCAACCGCGGCCCGGTGCCGCTGAACCTTTCCGTGTACGCCGCCGACGGCTTCACGACCGGCGCCGGTCAGCTCGACCTGCTCACCCGGGACAAGAAGTCCGTCGCGATCGGGGCGTGGTCGCACGCCGGCACCGGCAGTGTCGCGATCCAGCCCGGGAAGACCGCCCAGGTCCCCTTCAAGATCAGCGTTCCGGACAACGCCACGCCCGGTGACTACGTCGGCGGCATCCTCACCTCGCTGACGCAGGCCGACCAGGCTGAGGGCATCAACGTGGACCGGCGCCTCGGTATCCGGATCAAGCTGCGGGTCGGCGGTGAGCTGAAGCCGAGCCTCGCCATCGAGGACCTGCACGTGAAGTACGCCGGCACGGTCAACCCGTTCAGCAAGGGCGACGCCACCGTCACCTACAAGATCCACAACACCGGCAACGCCGCCCTGTCCGGCCAGCAGGCAGTATCGATCTCGGGCCCGTTCGGGTCGCTGCGGGTCAAGGCGGGCGGGGTCGCAGCCCCGCCGGAGTTGCTTCCGGGTGAGAGCTGGAACGTGAGCGTGCCCGTGCACGGCATGGCTCCCGCGGTCCGGCTGGCGGCGACCGCAACCCTCACACCGCTGCTCACCGACGCGTCAGGCTCCACCACCTCGCTCAAGCCGGTCCAGGTCACGGCGCACGGCTGGGCGCTGCCGTGGATGCTGGTGCTGGTGCTCGTCGTACTGATCGCCGTTCTCGTCGGGGCACTCCTGTACCGGCGTCGCAACCGCGTCCGGCGCACGGAGCGCGAGGACGCTCGGGTGCGCGACGCCGTCGAGCAGGCGCTCCGGGGTCAGGAGGCGCAGACGTCCTGACCGCATGATCGAGGTGGGGTCACGGCCTGGACGAGGGGCGGTCCCGGTCCGGCGATTGCGGGACGGCGGCCACCGCCCGGCGGGTCAGGCCGACGGCGACCGCGACGACCGCGACCGCCAGGGCCGCCGCCAGCGCGGGTGCCCAGGTCGGTGCCAGGCGCAGCACCACCGTGCCGAGTACGGCGCCGCCGACCAGTCCCGCCAACCGGCCGAGGCCACCCACGTCCGCGAACCGGTGTGGGTCGAGGACGCGACGCCGGACCATGTTGGTCAGCGAGCCGGTCAGATAGGTGGTCGAGGCACCCCGGATGCCGGCGCCGATGGTGATCACGCTCTGCATGCCACTCGCCACGGACGCCACCCCGAGCAGCACGAGCCCGGCGGCGTATCCGGGACGCGCCGCGCAGCCCAGCCAGCCCGCCGTGAATCCGAGCAGCAGCACCGCCTCGGCCGCCGCGACCACTGCGGTACGGCGGTTCCACCCCGGTCCGCCGTGGCGTAACGGCAGCGTGGCGCCGGCCACGCCGAGCGCGTAACCGCCCACCGCCGCCACGGCACCGGCGAGCGAGCGGGCATTCGCCGTGGCGATCGCGTGGCCGAACTGCACCAGATTGCCGGTGATCACGCTGGCGAAGTACCCGTTGAGCCGGGTCAGGCAGATCACGTCGAGGCAACCGGAGGCCGCGGCCAGCACCACCAGGAGCCCGGCCGTGGTCTGCCTCGACGGAGCGTGCACGAGGCAGCCATTCCCGCGTTGGCTCCGACTACGCCACCGCCTCGGGGCGCACCGGTGCCCCGAGGCGATCGAGCACGGGCGGTCGCCCTTGTGGGTGAACGGTGCACAGCCCCGGACCGGGCCCGTCCCGGAGCCGGCATGCTGCGACGGTGACGCTGGCGCGGAGAGGGAATCCACATGGTTGACGGGGATGTGCCCGAGCGGATGCAGGCCGCGGCCTTCGACGAGTTCGGCGGGCCGGAGGTGATCACCCTCCGGATCCTGCCGGTGCCGGAGATCGCCGATGACGAGGTGCTGATCAAGGTGTGGAGCGCCGGCGTGGGGGTGTGGGACGCCTACGAGCGCCAGGGCACGCTGGTGCCCGAGGGCGCCGCGTTCCCGATCGTGCCCGGTCCGGACGGTGCCGGAACGGTGGCCGCCGCCGGCAGCCAGGTGACCAACGTCGCGGTGGGTGACCTGGTCTACGTGTCCGCCAACAGCCGGCCGAAGGGCGGCTTCTACGCCGAGTACGCGGTGGCGAAGGCGCAGTACGTCGCGAAGCTGCCCGAAGGTGTGTCGGTGGAGCACGCCGGCGCCATGCCCACCGACGCGTTGACCGCGCTGGCGGGGCTGGACGCCCTGAGTCTGTCGGCCGGTGCCTGGCTGCTGATCTTCGGCGCGAGCGGCGGGCAGGGCCACCTGGCCGTGCAGTTGGCCAAGCGGCAGGGGCTCAACGTGATCGCGGTGGCCTCCGGGTCGGACGGGGTGGCGTTGGTGACCCGGCTCGGCGCCGACGTGTCTCTCGACGGCCATGGGGACCTGACCCAGGTGCTGGCGCGGATCCGGGAAGCGGCCCCGGGTGGAGCGGACGGCATCCTGGCGATGGCTGGCGGCAAGACGCTGGACCGGCTCACCGAGGCGCTGTCCGACGGCGGTGTGGTCGCGTACCCCCATGGTGTGCAGCCCGAGCCGAGCGAACGGCCCGGCGTGCCCGTCCGGGCGTACGACGGTGCGGCCAACCTCCGGCAGTTGCAGCGCCTCAACGAGCTCATCGAGGCGGCACCGTTCGAGGTGCACGTCGCCGAGACGTTTCCGCTGGGCAAGGTGGTGGAGGCACACCGCCGGCTGCAGACCTCCTACCAGGGCAAGCTGCTGCTGAAGGTCAGCTAGGCCCAGCGGCCGGGGCGATCACGGTCCGGTCGCCGCCAGGTAGCCGGCAAGGTGGCCGGCGGCCACCAGCATCGCGTGGCCGCGGGTGGCCAGCCGCTGCCGCCAGGTGTGCAGGGAGGCCGCCAGTGGGCCGGGACCGTCGGCGGCGCGTACCTGCCGCATCACGGTCGCGATGTGCTCCAGCAGGTAACCGCCCCGGCGCAGAAGGTGGGTCAGTTCGGCGTCGCGGACGTCGTCGGGGCCGTACAGCCGCTGCCCGGCGGCGCGGTCGCGCGCCGGGCACAGGATGCCGGCCCTCTCCCACTTCCGCAGGGTCGCGGGTGTCACGCCGAGCCGGTGGGCGAGGTCGCCGACGGTCAGCGGCCGGCCGGGCGGGCTGGGGGTCGGTGCCGCGGTGAGCACCCCGATCGTCGCCTCGACGGCGTCGAGCGTCTCGCGGTCCCGTAGCAGTTGCGCGTGACTGCTGTCGACGGCGCGCAGGGCGGCGTCCAGGTCACCGCGGACCGCCGCCCGCATGATCTCGCCGGCGGTCGCGTACCCGTGCCCCGCGACGAGCGCCAGGTAGGCGCGCAACGCCGCGGCGTGCACCTCGGTGTACGTGCGGTAGCCGCTCGGCGTGCGCCGGGCGGCGGGGATGACGCCGTCGCGCTCGTAGTTGCGGACCGCCTGGCTGGAGATGCCGTGCTCCCGGGCCAGGTCCACCGGCCGGTGGGCGTGTCCTGCGGTTTGAGGGTTCAGGGCCGTCTCCAGGAGGTCGTCGATGGAGAAAGTCTCAACGGGTGGTTCAACGATACGGTGAAGGTCATGGCTTCTTCATCAATGCCCGCCGCCTGGTCGTTCGACCTCGGTGCCGACGACATCGCCGACCTCATCCTCGCCCTGCCCGAGGTGACCGTCGTACGGGCCGACGAGGCGTCCGGTGCCCCGCAGTCCAGTTGGGGCGACCGGTTCTTCTTCGTCGGCCCGGACCACCGCCGGCCGTTCGCCACCCTGGTCGGGCAGGACACCGCCGGCTTCGACGAGGACTCGAAGCTCGACCGGCCGGGCGTCTTCCGGCTCAACCTGGACCTCGGCCGCGAGGAGTTCGAGCGCCGGTTCGGCTACCCACCGGCGCAGGTCGCCGAGCACCGTTCCGCGGTCGACTTCACCGCCCTCGACCAGGTCGTTCCCCATCCCGCCTACGGCACCCACGGGTGGGCGTGCGTGCTCAACCCGGGCCCGCGCAGCCTGAGCGAGGTCGACCGGTTGCTCGCGCACGCGCATCACCGGGCGCTGCGGCGGCACCAACGCTCGCTGGACCGGCAGCACCGCCCGGACTGAGCGGATCGGCGCCACCGGTCGTGGCGTCGACCACCTGGTCGGGCCTCAGCGATCGCGGGGTTGCGGCACGCGTACCGACGCCATGCCGGCCGCGGTGGCGGCCTGAATGCCCAGGTCGGTGTCCTCGAAGACCAGGCAGGACCCCGGGGGTACGCCGAGGTGTGACGCCGCGAGCAGGAAGGCTTCCGGGTCCGGCTTGGCCCGCGTGTAGTCGTCGGCGCACACCAGCACGTCAAACCGGTCGAGCAGGCCGAGCGCGTCGAGGGATGCGGTGACCGAGGCCCGGGTGCTGCCGGAGACGACGGCGAACGGGACCCGCTGGTGCGCGTCGTGGATGTGCGCCAGCACCTCGGGCACGGCGGCGAGCTGCGGCAGCAGCTCCTGGTAGAAGCTCTCCCGGCGCTCGGTGACGGTCGCCACCGGCATGGCCAGACCGTGCCGCTCGTTCAGGGTGGCGATGATGTCGGCCACCGGCCGGCCACCCCAGGCGTAGAACAGCTCCTCCGGGAACTCGCAGCCCCACTCGTCCAGTGCCCGCTGCCAGGCCAGATAGTGCAGCGGCATCGAGTCGACGATGGTGCCGTCGCAGTCGAACAGGTACGCCTCGAACTCGCCGGGTGGCACGGTCAGACTCACCGGTGCAGGTTACAGCGGGTGCGCCGACCGGCCCGGTGCGCGGCGGCCGGGGCACCCGGTCAGTCGGCCGGCTCGTCGCTGGTGACGGATTCGAGCCGGCGGAGCAGGTGCGCCCGTTCCGGCTCGGTGCCGACCAGCGTCAGCGCGCTCCGGTACGCCGCCGCGGCCTCGTCGTACCGGTTGAGCCGGCGCAGCAGGTCGGCCCGGGTCGCCGAATAGAGGTGGTAGCCGCGCAGCCGGGGATCGTCGGCCAACTCGTCCAGCAGGGCGAGCCCGGCCTCCGGCCCGTCCCGCATGGCCACCGCGGCGGCCCGGTTGAGTGCGACGACCGGCGAGGGGACCAGGCCGAGCAGCACGTCGTACAGCGCCACCACCTGGGGCCAGTCGGTGCTGGCCACATCGGCGGCCTCGTCGTGCAGCGCGGCGATGGCGGCCTGCACCCCGTACGGCCCGGGTGGTCGGCCGGTCAGCGCGACCACCACCAGGCCGCGCCCCTCGTCGATCATGCGGTGGTCCCAGCGCCCACGGTCCTGGTCGTCGAGCAGGACCACCCGGCCGTCCGACCCGGTCCGCGCGGCGCGCCGGGCGTGGACCAGCAGCATCAATCCGAGCAGCCCGGCGACCTCCCGCTCGGCCGGCAGCAACCGACGCAGGATTCGGGCCAGCCGGATGGCCTCCTCGGCGAGGTCGGTCCGCTGGAGATCCGGGCCGGAGCTGGCGGCGTAGCCCTCGGTGAAGATCGAGTAGACCGCCTGCAGCACCGTGGGCAGGCGTTCGGGCAGCTCGTCGGCCCCGGGTACCCGGAATGGGATGCGTGCGTCGCGGATCTTCCGCTTGGCCCGGACGAGTCGCTGAGCCATGGTCGCGGGCGGCACCAGGAAGGCCCGCGCGACCTCGACCGTGGTGAGCCCGGCGAGGAAGCGCAGGGTGAGCGCTCCGCGGTCCTGGGCGGGTAGGGCCGGGTGCGCGCAGGTGAAGAAGAGCGCCAGCCGATCGTCGGGCAGGTCGCGGTCCGCGTCGGCGGGTGGGGCGGCGTCGGCCCGCTCAGCCTCCGCCTGGAGCACGGCGAGTCGGGTGGCCAGCACCCGGTCGCGGCGCAGCCGGTCCACCGCGCGGCGGCGGGCCGTGGTGAGCAGCCAGGCGCCCGGCCGACTCGGGACGCCGTCGGTGGGCCAATGCACCAGCGCCGCCTCGATGGCCTCGGAGGCAACCTCCTCGGCCAGGTCGAGGTCGCCGAAGCGATGCACGAGCGAGGCGAGCAGCCGGCCGCGTTCCTCCCGGAACACCGCCTCCACGGACGACCCGACCGGCTCCGCCCCCGCTGCCCCCTCGCTCGGCATCGTCAGACCCCGACCTCGATCTCGGCGACCGGGCGCACCTGGACCGACCCACCGCCGAGTGCGCCAGGGCTGCGGGCCGCCCATTCCAGCGCGACATCGAGATCCGGCACGTCGATGATGTCGTACCCGCCGAGCACCTCACGGGTCTCCGCGAACGGCCCGTCGGTGATCGTGCGTTCGCCTTCCGGGCCGACCTGCACCGTCGTGCACGTGGTCAGGTCCTGCAACGGGTGCCCGGAGACCCAGATCCCCGCGTCCTTCATCTCCCGGTCGTAGCTGATCCAGTCCTCGAAGCTGCACCCGTCGACGGGCTCGTCCCCGTCGGTCGCGGGGCTCATGAACAGCAGCATGTACTTCACGCTTCGCTCCTCTCGGTGCGGCGGGTCGCCGTACAGCATGACGACGAACGGGGACCGGGGATATCGACACGGCGTCCAGAATTCTTCTTTCCGCAGCTCAGCCGGTCCACCGTTCGGCGCCGCCGAGGCTTCAGGCCGGGGCGTCCGTCCGCCTACGGCTCCGCTCCGCTCGCCGCCGCACCTGCTGGTACGCGCCGGTCAGCCCCATCGCCCGGCGGACCTCGACCAGCGTCTGCCGTACCTCCTGGCGGGTCCGTTCGGTGCCCTCGACGATCAGCCGGTCGACCAGCCCCCGGTCCGCTTCGATCCGGGCCCGCCGCTCCCTGATCGGTGCCAGGAACCGCTCCAGCGCGACGACCAGCCGCTCCTTGACCTCCACGTCACCGACCCGTCCGGCCCGGTAGCGCGCGGCCAGTTCGGCCACCTCGTCACGGTCCGGGTTGAACACCTCGTGGTACGCGAAGACCGGATTGCCCTCCACCGTGCCCGGCACGTCGGCCCGGACCCGGTTCGGGTCGGTGTACATGCCGAGCACCTTGCGACGCACCGTGGCGGGGTCGTCGGAGAGGGCGATCGTGTTGCCCCGGCTCTTGCTCATCTTGGCCGCGCCGTCGGTGCCCACCAGGCTCGGCGTATCCGCCGGGATCAGCTCGGGCACCGGGAAGACCGGGCCGTACAGGTGGTTGAACCGGCGGGCGATCTCCCGGGTCACCTCGACGTGCGCGGCGTTGTCCCGGCCGACCGGGACGACCTGCCCCTTCACGCAGAGGATGTCCGCGGCCTGGAGCACCGGGTAGCCCAGCAGGCCGTACGGCATCTCCTCCTTGCCCGCGTCCCGGGCCATGTCCTTCAGCGACGGCACCCGTTCCAGCCGGGGCACGCTCACCAGGTTCTGCAGGAGTGTGTTGAGGTCGCCGACCTCCGGGATTGCTGACTGGAGGTAGAAGGTCGCCCGCGTCGGGTCGATGCCGGCGGCGAGGATGTCGGTCACCATCTCGCGGGCGTTGCCGGAGACCTGGTCGATGTCCTCGCGGCGGTTCCTGGTGGTCAGCATGTGCAGGTCGGCGATGATGAAGAAGCTCTCGTAGCGCTGGTGCAGCCGCACCCGGTTGGCGATGCTGCCGACGTAGTGGCCAAGGTGCAGGCGGCCGGTGGGCCGGTCGCCGGTGAGCATTCGTGCGACGGACATGGCGGTGTGCCTTTCGTGCGGGAAGTGGGTAACGCGTGGGCGCGCGCCGAGCGGGGCGAAATTCGCCCCGTCGGTCAGCGGGTTCGACTCAGCGAGCCGTCCGCCATCGCGCGCCGGCGCGGTACCGCAAACCACCAGCACGGAGTACGTCCAGGAGTTGCTCACGGCCATCGCCGGAGCTGATCGGGAACCCGGGCACCGCGCAGAGGGGGAGGCAGTCGACCATCTCGACCGCCTCCGACGCGCAACTGCTCGTCCGGACCACGGAATCACGGTACCCGTGAAGCCCCGCCCGTACCGCCCGCTCCGGAGTGGCCCGGTATCTCCGGCACGGGTCCGCCGCTCAGCGCTGTGGCTCGGGGCTCCCGGCTTGGCGCGGCCGATAGCTCTCCGCGTAGTAGCTGCCGACGCGTTCCCGGTACTCCGGGTCGGACGACTCCGGATCGAAGGGCGGTGCGTCCTTGATCTCCTGTCGGGTCCGGTCGACGTGCACGCTGCGGTCCCGGTGGTCCACCCGGGCCACCGTGCCGGCCGGCAGCAGCACCTTGTGGCCGAGGATCCATGGCCCGGTGTCCACCACCAGGTACCGCGCGTCCGCGTCGTGGCTCGCCTCGTCGATGGTGCCGATCCGCCCGTCGGTCGCCTGCACCCGGTAGCCGACCAGGTCGATTGGCGTGCCGGGGCCGGGTGCGTCCGGCCCGTCGTGCGCGCCGTCCGGGCCTTCCGGAGGGGAGGCCGAGGGGGTGGTCTGCGCGTACCCGCCGGCGAGGGCCGACGGGTCGCGCCAGTCCCAGGGATTGAAGATCGAGGGTTGCACGGGACACCTCCGGTGACGGTCTTCGGCTGTCCCGTTCCGCTGTGCCCACCCCGCTCCCGCCGGAAACAATTCGGCAGTTCTGAGTTCATCGAAATGCGCGCTGCGAAATACGTCATAGCTGTCGAACGTCGATGACGAGCAGGGCCACCGCCCAGCTCAGCGCGGTCCGGGCCGCTCATCCGCACATCCACCGTCGGGGCGCTGTGTCCCTCCCGCACATTCGAGGGCAGGTCCGGCGCCACCATTCTGGTCCCGCATCCAAGCATTGCCGGAGAAGGGGGACGCAGATGTACAGCACAATTCGACGGTTCGGCGCCGTGCTGGCGCTCGCGCTGAGCCTCGTCGCGGCGAGCGGGAGCGCGGCGCAGGCGCGAACGCTCAATCCGTACTCCCCGCGGGCGCTCTGCGGGCTCGGCTACGCCTCGGTCGACCAGGACCCGATCCGGGACGCGCGGACCGGCAACCGACTCGGCACCGTCCACCTGTTGTACGACCCGATCACCGGATTCGGCTGCACAGTCACCATCAAGGCCGCTCACCTCGGCATGCTCACCCGCACACAGACCTACCTCTCCGCCCAGGACCTGCCGACCCAGGTCGACGATGCCGCCAGGCTCTACGCCGCCGGCCCCGCCCGGGCGTACGTCCGGGGCGGCTGCGCGATCTGGGGTGGGCTGATGGCCGACCCGACCGGTGCCATCAGCCACCACGATCGGGCCAACCCGGCGATCGGCGGCATCGGGACCTGCTTCTGAGTCAGATCCAGCCGCGAGGACGCGATCCTCGTGCCGAGCCAATCCCGGCGTCCGGGCCGGTGACCAGCTCCGCTGGCATACTCGGCTGCCATGGTGCTGTCGCGTGCGTGGGCTGTCTTCCTGGTCGGAGTCGGGGTCTGGACCTGGGTGATCTGGCCGAGGTTCGCCGTCGCCATCTGGCAGGACCCGCGCTCCTGGGCGTCCGGCACGGTGGGGGACGGCGCGGCCACCAGCTTCCTGTGGGTGCACGCCCTGCTGATCGGGGCGTCGCTGGCCATCGGCAGCACCGTCGGCGTCCTCGGCATCCGCGCCTGGTTCGCCGCCCGTCGGCGTCTGAACCGCCCTTCCGCCTGACGGCCCAAGGCCCCAGATCCGGCTCGGCTGGTCACTCTCGGTCAGCTGAGAGCCCTCTATGGCGGTGTCCACGCGCCTTTTGCGAAAACGCCAAACCCTCTGAACTGGGGATACGGCCCCCGGCAGCGAGTGTGACGTGGGACGCTACCCCCGGATTTGACGATCAAACCCACGGACGCGTAACTTTCTCTCTGCCAGCGCGGAACGGGGCAAACGGGACGAAAGTCCTGGAGCACCGAATCGGGCAGGCAGCCGGGTCAGGCAGGGGTTCGCTCCTGCGGGACACGGTCCGGGCGGGGCTCGCCGAATTGGCCGGGAGGCGGATTTGGTGCAGCGCAACTGACCGGGTAAGGTTCACGACCGGCAGGGAACCGGGCAAGTCTGCGGGAAACCGCAGCGGCCGGCCTGCCAAATCCGACGACCTGACGCAGCGGTCCGCTGCTGCGTGAGTGCGCCGGGACCAACCCGTACGAAGCACGACAGACCGGGACACACGGTTTGACACGGCGAAGACGGTGAGGTAACGTAGTAAAAGTGCCCGGCGCCAGTGAGCGGCGGGGACAAGGACGGAAAGCCCCGAGAGGGTGCTCCACTGAGTGGGGCTTCTGGTCGGTGTGTGGTTGTTCTTTGAGAACTCAACAGGGTGCTTGAAAAGCCAGTGCCAATTATGATTTATACCCCGGACTGGTGATCCTTTTGGATTG
>NZ_JBEXIK010000045.1:0-53573 GCF_040608515.1 Micromonospora sp. NPDC005173 | reverse complement strand
TACGCATGATGGCGTGCTCCTCTGCATCGGGGGTGCACGCGGCAGGGGGGTGCCGCGTCAAGGAAGTTCAAGAAGGGGGGAACGGTCCGGCGATCGGAGGGGACCTGCTCGGGGTTCCGGGGATGTAACCGTGGCGGCCGGTCGGGTGTTCCCGGCGGGCTGGCGGCTGGCTACGGGGGGTGTAACCGTGCCGGCCGGTCGGGTGTTCCCGGCGGCTGGCGGCTGGCTACAGGGGATGTAACCGTGGCGGCCTGGCCGGTGTTCCCGGCGGCTGCCGCGCACCGGGCCACGGTCGCATCCCCAGGTATAACGACCCGGGCCGGCCCCCGATTCCACGCTGAGGGTGGCCCCGACCACGGGACGGCCCACCCCAAACGGGACGACACCCCCAGCCCGCCGCGGGCCGACAACCCCATCCCACCCGTCCGCCCCCACAACCGGGACCCACCGGCGATCTACCCCGAGCGCGTCACACCCGATCGGACTCGCATCCCGAACCGGACACCACACCCACGTGGCCGCCCACGTCGACCGGCGTCCAGCCGCGCACTTTCCGGGAAAACGCTGCCTCCCACGTCACGCCCGCGTCCCGCGCCCCGCGTCACGCCCTTGGCCCCGTCACCCGTCACGCCTGCGGCCCGCGGCCTGCGTCACGGCCGCGGCCTCACCTCACCCGTCACCCCGGCCCTCGGGGGCGAGCCTGGCTGGGAGACCAGAAGTCGGGCGGGTCGACGGCGGGGGACACCCGCACGTTTGAGCGTGATACCTGCGAGTCATATTGAGCCCTCAGAGTCATCACGCGCAAAAGCACGCGCCCGCCCGCCGAGCGGCGGCCTCCTAGGTCTGCGCCCTTTCCGGGAAGGTGTGGCCTCGGCGTGCCGCGCGCGTATGACGGTGGCCTGCGCGTGTGACGCCGCGTGAATGGGGCGCCATACGACGTGGGGCGGGGCGCTGGACGAAAACGGGACCCGTGCATGCGGCGCAGGCCGGCAGCTCAGCGCGCGTGACGCGCTTAGTGCGCAGGTAAGCCTGCGTCGAGCAGGTCCAGGACGGCGTCGCGGGCGGCGAGGACGGCCGCCTCGGACTGCGGGGTGTGGTCAAGGATGTCGAAGCTGTGCTGCCCGTCGGGAACCTCGATCACCCGGACCGGCCGGCCGTGTGTGGTTGCCGCCGCGAGGAACGCCTCGATACCCGCCAGGACCGGAGGTATGTCCCGCCCCGCCCGGGTCAGCACCAGCGGGACACCCGCGCCGGAGCCGAGCGCCTCGACGGGCAGGAACCTCGCGTCGATCTCCCAGCCGGGCAGCGGGATGAGCAGCGGGTAGGTCAGCGCGATCCCGCGCAGCCACGGCGGCGCGACGCGCAGCCAGTCGGCGGAGAAGAGGCCCCCGCCGGAGAAGAACCAGAGCACCACCCGGTCGGGGTCGACCCGGGGGTCGGCGCGAACCTGCTCGATCATCCCGGCGATGTCGTGGGCCGTGGCGGGCAGCGCCGACAGGTCGGCCACCTGGTAGCTGACCAGCGCGGCGACCAGGCCGCGCTCGGCGAGCAGCGCGCCGTAGCCGCGGTAGAGCATCCAGTCGCGGGGATCGGGTACGCCCGGGGGCAGCGGGGCGCCGTGCACCAGCACGACGGCGGGCGCGGGACCGGCACCGTCGGGCAGGTGCAGATCGACGTTGCCGTGCCGTTCGACGGGCGCGGCGGGCGTGGACAGGACGAAGGGTCGCTGCGCGACGGGCGTCGTCATGCCCCGATGGTAGCGATCATGGGCCTGCCCATCTGCCCCGTCGACCGTCCACGGGGGAGCGTCGGGGGCGGATGGTCAGGCGGGGTCGGCGGGCTTCGAGGCGTCGCCGGCCTGGGCGTGCCGCTCCAGCAGTCGCTGCCGGATCTCCTCGGGGGTGTACGCGCGCCGGCGCCGTTCGGCCCGCGCGATGACCACGCCGGAGGCCGCGACCCCGGCGAGGCCGGCCAGCCCGAGGACCTTCCACCACCGCATCCGTTGCCGCATCGGCCTAGGGTAGACCCTCATGAGCATCAGCCTGGATGAGGCGGTCGAGTTGACCCGCACCGGCGACGTGTGGGTGTTCCGGGGCCGCAGCGTGCCGGACCGGGCGATCCAGTTCACCACCAACAGCCCGGTCAACCACGTCGGGATGGCGGTGGTGCTGGACGACATGCCGCCGCTGATGTGGCACGCGGAGCTGGGCAGGTCGTTGCCGGATCTGTGGTCGGGCACCCACCAGCGCGGGGTGCAGCTGCACGACCTGCGGGACGCGGTCTGTGTCTGGGCCAACCGGTACGGCCAGCGGGCCTGGCTACGGCAGCTCGACCCGCCGGCGGACGGGGAGATGGAGCGGGCGGTGCTGCGGACGATCGCGCGGCTGGACGGCACGCCGTTCCCGTCCACCGCCCAGCTGGCCTGGCGGTGGGTGCGGGGTCGGGTGCCGGCGCTGCCGCGTCCCGGCCGGCTCGCACCGCCGCCGGCGCCGGTCACGCCGTCGGGTGGGTCGGCGGGGGCGCGGGACCGGGCGCTGGAGACGGCGTACTGCGCCGAGGTGGTGGCGGTGACCTACGAGGCGATGGGGCTGCTGCCCGGCGGCCGGCGTCCGAACTGGTACGACCCGGGGCGGTTCTGGAGCGGGGATGACCTGGGTCTGGCCGGCGGCGCCGGGCTGGGTGCGGAGATCGAGGTCCTGGTTCCGCCGCGTTGAGGTTTGGCCAGCCCGGTGACCGGCAATTGGTGTCGCCGTGAGCGCCTCCACCGACCTCGACACGCTGGCCGACTTCTTCGACCGGTACGGCGTGGCGTTGACCTGCGGCGACGTGCCGGCCATCGTCAGGTGTTACGCCCTGCCGGGGTTGGTGGTGGCCGACACGTACAGCTTCTCGTTCACCTCACCGGCGGCGGTGGCGCTGTCCTTCGTGGGCGCGGCACCCGACTACCAGGACCGGGAGTTGGTTGCGGCGCATGCCCGGATCGGGGATGTGCAGCCGGTGTCCGCGCTGCTGACGATGGTGGCGGTGGAGTGGGAGTTCCTGGACAGCCAAGGGCTCGCGGTGCCGGGGGAGCGGTACCGATACCTGCTGCGCACCACGGGTGAGGGGCCGGCCATCTGCACGGTCATCCGGACGGCCTGACCGAGACGACCGGGACCGTCCGCGCGGGCCGGCCGTTTTCCGGTCCGGGCCGGCCGGTCGGTTCGATCCTTACTCGCCCGATTTCCGGTCTGGCCGGTGCTGGCTACGCTGGCGCCTCGGCGGGGGACGAGGGGAGACCTGGTGGCGGTGCGGCCGGACGGTGCGGGAGATGCGCGGACTGCGACCCGGGTGCTGGCTTCGGTGCCGTGGATCGTGGTGCTGCTCGGCGTCTGCGTGCTGGTGGTGCTGCTGGTGGTCGCGCTGCTGTCGTTCCGTACCCGGGAGCGGGAGGGCGCGCCCGTGGCGGCGCCGCCGGTGTTCCTGCCGACGGTGCCGGCCGCCGCGTCGTCCGGTGGGGGGCCGACGCCTGGTGCGGAGCGGCGCTCGGCGTCGCCGCGGCCGTCGCGCAGCACCAGGACGCCGTCGCCGCGGGTCGCCACCAGCTCGCCTGCTCCCGGCCGGACGAGCGCCCCGGCGGTGCCGCTGGGTCCGGCGGGCGACACGGTCACTGCCCGGTACCAGGTCGGTACGGATGGCCGGGACGGGACCGAGGCGGTGCTGTCGATCACCAACGGGTCGAGTCGGTCGGTGGACTGGCGGGTGGAGTTGGCGTTCGACGACGACATGCGGTTCCTGCGGGTCAGCGACGACTCGGGGATCTCGGTGTCGGCGCGCGGGGACGGCGAGTTCGTGTTGCGGGGCACCCGTTCACTGGACCCGGGCGACACTCGGACGCTGCGGTTGCGGGTCGGCTGGGACGACTCGGCGGAGCGGCCGGTCCGGTGCACGGTCAACGGGGCCGACTGCCAGCTCGGCTGACCTGGTGCCCGGTTCGGTGGGGCAGGGCGGGTGTTGTCGGCGTTTCCAGGCCTGGCCGCCGATCGCTACGCTGCCCGGACGGCCCGCTGAGGGAGGTACATGTCCGGCATGCGTCGCGCCCCGCGACCGTCCCACGGTCCGGTCGCCGTCACGTCGTCGCCCTGGATAGTGGTGTGCGTCGGGTTCGTCGTGATGGTGGTGCTGCTCTTCGTGGTCCTGGGCGCGTACCGGGGGCGTAGTCCGGCGCCGGACGACGTGTCGGCGCCGACGCTGCCATTGCCGCAGACGCCGGTCCCGCTCACCGGCCCGGCTCCGACGTCGTCGGCGCGGCCGTTGCTGCCCGGGCTGTCGCCGCGCGCGACCGGGCTGCCGCCGAGCCTCGCGGCCGGGTCACGAGCGCCGACGGTCAGCCCGTCGGCCGGGCCGAGGTCGACGACGCGGGCACCGGATCGGCCGCCGGCGGTGAGTGGCCGGTACCGGGTGGTGCAGAGCTTCGACGGCGGTTTCATCGGCGAGGTGCTGATCGCCAACGCGACCGGCGAGGACCGGGGGTGGACGGTGCGGCTGGATTTCTCGGGTGGGCGACTGGTGACCACCTGGGTGGAGGGCGTGCCACAGGGGACGGTGCGGCAGACCGACGGGGCCGACTTCACGTACGTCAGTGGGGTGGACGTGCCGGCTGGCGCTTCGGTGGCGTTGCGGTTCCACCTGGAACGGGCGTCCACCCGTCCGCAGGGGTGCACGGTCGACGGGGTGCGCTGCACGGGGTTCTGATCTGGACGGTCGTCGGCTGGCGCCTGCTTTCGCAAGGAAGCTGCTTTGTTGCGACTGTGTTTGCAAGGTATTGCAGAATGTTTCGGCGAGGGTTAGCGTGCGGCCAATCAGCGACCAGAGGAAGGCGTCGATGAAACCCCCGCCGATACCGCGCACCGCCCTGCTGGCCCTCGTCTCCCTGCTCACCCTCACCCTCGTCGGCACCCCGGACGCCGTGCACCAGCTCGGCGGCGAGGCGGACCCCCGGCCGTCCGGCACCGACCCGCTGGCCGCCGCAGGCGCGGTCCAGTGGCGCGACGAGCCCACCGCCGAGGTGCTGCTCGACGCGGGCAGCGACACCGCCCGCGCCGAGCAGTTCTACTTCGTCCTGCCGGACCGGTTCGCCAACGGCGATCCGCGCAACGACCGGGGCGGCCTCGCCGGTGACCGGCTGCGGACCGGGCTCGACCCGACCGACAAGGGCTTCTACCACGGCGGCGACCTCAGGGGCGTCATCGACAAGCTGGACTACATCCAGGGGATGGGCACCACGGCCATCTGGCTCGCCCCGATCTTCAAGAACCGGCCGGTGCAGAGCAAGGGCGACGACATCTCGGCCGGCTACCACGGCTACTGGATCACGGACTTCACCCAGGTGGACCCGCACTTCGGTACGAATGAGGAGATGAAGCGGCTGGTCAAGCTCGCCCACCAGCGCGGTATCAAGATCTACCTCGATGTGATCGTCAACCACACCGCCGACGTGATCAAGTACGCCGAGGACCGGTACGCCTACGTGGACAAGGCCACCTCGCCGTACACCGACGCGCAGGGGCGGGCGTTCGAGGACCGCAACTACGCCGACGGCAGCCGCGCCTTCCCGCCGGTGAACCAGGCGTCGGCGCCGTACACCCCGGTCTTTCCCGACCCGGGGGACGCCACCGTCAAGGTGCCGGCCTGGCTGAACGACGCGACGATGTACCACAACCGGGGCGACTCCACCTTCGCCGGCGAGAACAGCGAGTACGGCGACTTCTCCGGCCTCGACGACCTGTGGACCGAGCGACCCGAGGTGGTCCAGGGTCTGACCAAGGCGTACGGGGACTGGATCGGCGCGACCGGCGTCGACGGGTTCCGGCTGGACACCGTCAAGCACGTCAACATGGACTTCTGGCCGCAGTTCAGCAAGGGCATCGAGCGGGCCGCCGAGAAGGCCGGCAAGAAGGACTTCTTCATGTTCGGCGAGGTGTACAGCGCCGACCCGGAGATCAGCTCCAGCTACGTCCGGCAGGGTGGCCTGCCGGCCACCATCGACTTCGCCTTCCAGGAGGCCGCGCGTGGCTACACCGCCGGCGCCGGTTCGGCGAAGGCACTGGCCGACGTGTACGCCCGCGACGACCTCTACGCCGCCCGGGACACCGACGCCGGCCGGCTGACCACCTTCCTCGGCAACCACGACATGGGCCGGATCGGCTCGTTCATCGCTGGCGGCGGCACCGCCCCGGCGAGCCACCTTCGCCGCGACCAGTTGGCCCACCAGCTGATGTTCCTCACCCGCGGTCAGCCGGTGATCTATTCCGGCGACGAGCAGGGCTTCACCGGCCCCGGCGGGGACAAGGACGCCCGGCAGGACATGTTCGCCTCGAAGGTCCCCGACTACCTCGACGACGACCTGCTCGGCACCGACCGCACCCACGCCAGTGACCAGTTCGACCCCACCCACCCGCTGTACCGGACCATCGCCGAGCTGGGCCGGCTGCGTCAGGCGCACCCGGCGCTGCGCGACGGCGTGCAGGTCACCAGGTACGCCGCCGACGGGCCGGGCGTCTTCGCGGCCTCCCGGGTCGCTCCCGCCGACCGCATCGAGTACGTGGTGGCGGTGAACAACGCCGACTCCGCGCAGACTGTCACCGTGGACACCTGGTCGGCCGGCGCCACGTTCACCGGCATCTACGGTTCGTCCGGTGCCGCCACGGCGGGTGCCGACGGCAAGCTGACCGTGACCGTGCCGCCGCTGTCGGCGGTGGTGCACCGGTCCGGTACGGCCATCGCGCAGCCGGCCGGCAAACCGACCGTCACCATCACCACCCCCGCCCCGGACGCTTTGGTGGCCACCCGGGCCGCGGTCACCGCCAAGGTGGCCGGTGACCCGCTGGCCACCGTCACCGTCGTCGCCCGGGTCGCCGGTGGCCGGTGGACGCTGCTCGGCAGCGCCGACCACGCGCCGTACACCGTGCAGCACGACCTGACCGGGCTGGCCGGCGGAACGCCGGTGGAGTACAAGGCGGTGGTCCGCGACGGGCGGGGCCGCACCGCGACCGCCCGGTCCACCGCCATCGTCGGCACGCCCGAGCAGGGCGGGTCCCGGGAGTGGGCGGTGGTGCATTACCAGCGCCCCGCCGGCGGGTACGACGACTGGGGCCTGTACGCCTGGGGCGACATCGACCCGGCGTACGTCACCGAGTGGCCGAAGGGGCAGCCGTTCGCCGGGGAGGACTCCTACGGCCGGTTCGCCTGGGTGAAGCTCAAGCCGGGCGCGAAGTCCGTGGGTTTCGTGGTGGTCGACAAGAACGGCACCAAGGACGTCGGCGCGGACCGCAGCATTGACGTCACGCAGACCGGTGAGGTCTGGCTCAAGCAGGGCGACCCGGCGATCTACCCGACCCGGCAGGCGGCCACCGGTGAACCGGCGCCGCCGGTCGAGGAGGGCACCGCGGTGATCCACTACCGGCGGGCCGACGGCAACTACGACGGCTGGGGCCTGCACCTGTGGGACGGAGCGGCCAACCCGACCGAGTGGTCGACGCCGGTCCCGCCGACCTCCACCGACGCGTTCGGCGCGGTGTTCCGGGTGCCGCTGGCGGCCGGGGCCACCGGGCTGAGCTACATCATCCACCAGGGCGACACCAAGGACCTGCCGGGCGACCAGCGGCTCGACTTCGCCAGCGCGGGCCGGGAGGTGTGGCTGCTCGCCGCCACCCCGGGCCGGCTGCTGCCGTCGACCGCGACCAGCACCAGCGGGGACACCGACATCAGCAAGCAGAAGGCGCACTGGATCGACCGGTCCACCGTGGCCTGGCAGACCGGGCCGACCGACGGCAGGACGTACGCGCTGGTCGCCGCGCCGACCGGCGGGGTGAGTGTGGTCGACGGGGAGCTGACCGGGACGTACACCACGCTGCTGCTGCGGGCGCAGCGCAACGGGCTCACCGAGGCCCAGCGCACCGCGTTCCCGCATCTGTGGTCGTACCGCGGCTTCAACCTGGACCGGGGGGACCTGGCCAAGGTGCCGGCGGCGCTGCGTGGGCAGTTGCTGGTCACCGAGCGCGACGCCGAGGGCGCTCTGCTCGCCGCGACCGGCGTGCAGATCCCCGGTGTGCTCGACGACGTGTACGCCGGGGCCGCCGACGCCACCCTCGGGCCGACCTTCGCCGGTCGCACGCCGAGCGTGGCGCTGTGGGCGCCGACCGCCCGGTCGGTGGCGCTGCAACTGTTCGACTCGCCCACCGCGCAGCCGAAGACGGTGCCGATGCGCCGCGACGACCGCACCGGGGTCTGGTCGGCGCGGGGCAGCCATGCCTGGATCGGGAAGTACTACCGATACCAGGTGCAGGCGTGGCAGCCGGCGGGGCAGCAGGTGGTCACCGCGTCGGTGACCGACCCGTACTCGGTGGCTCTGGCGGCGGACTCCACGCACAGCCGGTTGGTCGACCTGAACGACCCGGCGCTAGCGCCGGCGGGCTGGCGGACGCTGCGCAAGCCGGCCCCGGTGCCGGCGGCGAAGGCGCAGGTCTCCGAGCTGTCGGTGCGGGACTTCTCGATCGCCGATGACACCGTGCCGGCCGAGCGGCGGGGCACCTTCCTTGCCTTCACCGACCCGAAGACCGCCGGCATGACCCATCTGAAGGCGCTCGGCGACGCCGGCGTCACCCACCTGCACCTGCTGCCGGCGTTCGACTTCGCCACCATCCCCGAGAAGCGGGCCGACCAGCGCCAGCCGGCCTGTGACCTGCCGGCGCTGCCGCCCGACTCCGAGGAGCAGCAGAAGTGCGTGGCGGCGGTCGCCGAGTCCGACGGCTACAACTGGGGCTACGACCCGCTGCACTACACCGTGCCGGAGGGCGGCTACGCGGTCGACCCGGCCGGCGCGGCGCGGACCACCGAGTTTCGGCGGATGGTCGCCGGGGTGAACGACGCCGGCCTGCGGGTGGTCATGGACGTGGTCTACAACCACACGTCGGCGGCCGGCACCGACGCGAAGTCGGTGCTCGACCAGGTGGTGCCCGGCTACTACCACCGGCTGCTGGAGGACGGCGCGGTGGCCAACTCCACCTGCTGCGCCAACACCGCGCCGGAGCACGCCATGATGGGCAAGCTGGTCGTCGACTCGCTGGTCACCTGGGCGCGGCAGTACAAGGTGGACGGCTTCCGGTTCGACCTGATGGGTCACCACCCGAAGGCGAACATCCTGGCCGTGCGTAAGGCACTGGACCGGCTGACCGTCGCCCGCGACGGGGTGGACGGCAGGTCGATCCTGCTCTACGGCGAGGGCTGGAATTTCGGCGAGGTAGCCAACGACGCCCGGTTCGTGCAGGCCACCCAGGCCAACATGGCCGGCACCGGTATCGGCACCTTCAACGACCGGCTGCGTGACGCGGTGCGCGGCGGCGGGCCGTTCGACGCCAACCCGCGGGCGCAGGGCTTCGCCTCCGGGCTCTACACCGACCCGAACGGCGATGCGGTCAACGGGTCACCGGCCGAGCAGAAGGCCCGGCTGCTGCACGCCCACGATCTGATCAAGGTGGGGCTCACCGGCAACCTGCGCGGGTACCGGTTCACGGATTCCGCCGGACGGCAGGTCACCGGCGCGCAGGTGGACTACAACGGCTCACCGGCCGGCTACACCGCCGCGCCGGGGGAGGCGGTCACCTACGTCGACGCGCACGACAACGAGATCCTGTACGACGCGTTGGCGTACAAGCTGCCGCAGGCCACCGCAGCGGTGGACCGCTCCCGGATGCAGGTGCTGGCGCTGGGCACGGTGGTGCTGGGGCAGGGCACCGGCTTCGTCACCGCCGGCACCGAGCGGCTGCGGTCGAAGTCGCTGGACCGCAACTCGTACAACTCCGGTGACTGGTTCAACCAGATCCGCTGGGACTGCACGCGGGGCAACGGGTTCGGCGCCGGCCTGCCGCCGGCGGCCGACAACCAGGACAAGTGGTCGTACGCGCGGCCGCTGCTCGCCGATGCGGCGCTGGTGCCAGGCTGCGCGGCGATCGACACGACCGACGCCCGGTACGCCGAGCTGCTCAAGATCCGCGAGTCCTCGCCGGTCTTCGGGCTGGGCAGCGCCGACGAGGTGCAACGGCGGCTGGCGTTCCCGCTGTCCGGCACCGCAGAGACGCCCGGCGTGCTCACCATGACGTTGGACGGCCGTGGCCTGGATACGCGGTGGGCCTCCGTCACGGTGGTCTTCAACGGCACTCCGGAGGCTGCTACGCAGCGGCTGTCCGGGTTGCGCGGGGCGGACGTGACGCTGCACCCGGTGCTGCGTACCTCGGCCGACCCGGTGCTGCGGACCGCCTCGTTCGACGCGACGACCGGCACGTTCACCGTGCCGGCGCGGAGCGTCGCGGTGTTCGTACAGCCCTAGTTCGCACGGGTCGACCCCCTGCCACCGGAGGTGGCAGGGGGTCGACCTTTTCCGTCGCTGTTCCGCTGTCGCGTTGCTCAGTTGAAGCAGTCTTCGACGGTGTTGGCGCAGTTGGTGGGGTCGTTGTCGGTGACGGTGGAGTCGTCGTCGAGCTTGACCTTGCCATCGTTGTTGAAGATGCCGCCGGCGATCCCCTTGTGATCCTTGCCCTTGTCCTTCTCGTTGCCGTTGTCGGCCTTGTTCTTGGTGACCTTGGTGTTGGTCAGGGTCACCTTGCCTTCGTTGTTGTAGATGCCGCCGCCGTTCTTGCCGGCGAAGTTCTCCTTGATCTTGTCGTCACGCAGGACCAGGGTGGCCGAGTCGTCCTCGTGGTCCTTGTTGGACCAGGAGCCCTGCCAGGCGGCCGGGCCGGTCATGCCGCCGCCGTTGTGCTTGTCCTCGAAGGGCTCGCCGTTGAAGAAGCCTCCACCGAAGCGGTTCGCGCTGTTCTCGAAGATCTCGCTGTCGGTGATGGTGGCCGTGCCACGCTTCTCCTCGTCCTTGCCCTTGGACTTGCCGTGGTTCTTCTCGTCGCTGCTGACGTTGTAGACGCCGCCGCCGTCCTTGTGGGCCTTGTTCTTCTCGATGGTGCTCTTCTTGACCGTCAGGACGGTGTCGACAGCGGCGATGCCGCCGCCGTTCTCGCCGGCGGTGTTGTTCTTGATGAAGGTCCAGCTGACCTCGACGAAGCCGTCGTTGCTGAACAGGCCGCCGCCGTTCTTCTTGGCGGTGTTGCCCTCGATCAGGGTCTTCTCGATCGTGACGGTGCCGGCCTTGCCGTCCTTGTCCTTGCCGTCCTTGTCCTTGCCGTCCTTGCCGTAGCCGTTGGCGCCCGACTCGTACTTCTTCTCCTTGTCCTTCTCCTTGTCCTTGTCCTCGTCGCCGTGGCCGTTGGCGACGCCGCCGCCGTTCTTGCCCGCGGTGTTGTTGGTGATGCGGGACTCGGGGCCCTTGCCGTCGTGCGAGCCCGTGACGTCGAGGACGCCGGCGTTGAAGATGGCGCCGCCGTCCTTTCCGGCGTGGTTGTTGTCGAAGGTGCTGCCCTCGGCCTCGACCCGGCCGAAGTTGGCGATGGCGCCGCCGTTGTTCTCGGCGCTGTTGAGGACGAACTTGGCGTTCACCAGGTGGGCCTCGCCGCCGCGTTCGACCAGGATGCCACCGCCGTCGCCCTCGTGCTCCTTGTCGTCCTTGCCGTCCCAGTCGGACTTGTCCTTGCGGTCCCACTCGGACTTGTCCTTGCCGTCCCACTCACGCTTGTCCTCGGCCGGCTTGGTGGACGTGGCGGTGGGCTTCGCAGCGGGAGCCGCTGCGGGAGCCGCAGCCGGAGCCGCAGCGCGAGCCGCACCGGGAGCCGCAGCCGGAGCCGCAGCGCGAGCCGCACCGGGAGCCCCACCGGGAGCCGCAGCGGGAGCCCCACCGGGGACCGCAGCCGGAGCCACAGCGGGAGCCCCACCGGGGGCACCACCGGGAGCCGCAGCCGGAGCCGCAGCCGGAGCCTTGGCGGGAGCCGCTGCCGGGGCGGCGGCCGGAGCCGCAGCGGGATCGGCGAGCGGCTCCGCGACCGGAGCCCCGCCCCCGATCCCGTTCTGGTTGCTGGGGACCGCCTTCTTCGGCGGCGGCTTGGGCTTGTCGTGCTTGTCTTCCTTGCCGTCCTTCTCGTACTTGCGGTCTTCGCCCGCGGCGCCGTTGCGGATCGTGACGTCCTTCAGGGTCAGGTCACCGCCGTTGGCGACGCGGAAGATCCGGAAGCCCTCCTCGGCTTCCCGCTTGATCGTCGCGCCGTTGCCCTCGATGGTGATTTCCTGCTTGATCGTCGGCAGGCCCGCCTCGGACTTCTTGTCGTGCTGGTCGAGCTCGTAGGTGCAGTCCTTGGCCAGCTTCAGGGTGCCGCCGTCGTCGCGGTTGGCCAGGTCGAGGGCCTCGACGAGGGCATCGTCGTCGCACTCCACCTCCCGGACGCGATCGCGGTCGTCCTTGTCCTTGTCGTCCTTGTCCTTGTCGTCCTTGCCCTCGTGGTCCTTGCCCTTGTCGTCCTTGCCCTTGTCGTCCTTGGCCGCGTCCTTGCCGTCGTCGCTGACCAGCTGGGAGGTCGACCACTTGACGTCGGTCAGTCGGTGTCCGCCGGTTACCCCGGTTGTGGCGTAGGCGACGCCCGCGAGGCTGACCGCTCCCGTGAGGCCCGCAACGCCGGTGACAAGCCAGAGCCGGCGGCGGCGGAACGGCGAGTTCTTCTCGCCTGTCGCGTCATCGCTATTGCGAAGGTATTTGGACATCGGAGCTCTCTGCCCTCTCCTTGTACCCAGACAAGGTCGCTTCGCCGTGGCGAGGCGGCCTTCGCTACAAATCGGTTGTAGCTGCTGAACAACACCGTATGGGAGAGTTCTTCACTATGCGGGCGAATCCGAAGAAACCCCACATTGGGCATGCCCGGCGCGGACGGCAGGAGTGGGGACGCCCAGGGCCCCTGGGCATGACCGGTGCTGAGAACGCGGCCGGTGGCGGAAAGCTCACGGATGCCGCCAGGCCGTGGCTGGTGGCGGAAAGCTCGCGGGGACGCCGGGGAGGATCAACGGTGATGGTCGGGCACACTCATCCCGTACGGCGCGGTAGGAGGCAAGATCAGCCCAAGACGCCGGCGGGCCCCGCCGCCGGAGTCTCACGACGAATACGTCGCAGACGCCGGTGGCGGGGCCCGCCGTTGTTGTACGTGCGAGGTCAGACCGGCAGGCGCGGGCCCGCCTCGCGCTGCTCGGCCAGCCAGGTCTCCACCTCGTCCGCGGTGCGCGGCAGGCCGGCCGACAGGTTCACCGCGCCGGTCGCGGTGACCAGCACGTCGTCCTCGATGCGCACGCCGATGCCGCGCAGCTCGGCAGGGACCAGCTCGTCCTCCGGCTGGAAGTACAGCCCCGGCTCGACGGTGAGCACGTAGCCCTCGCCCAGCGTGCCGTCGCGGTAGTTCTCCTTGCGGGCATTCGAGCAGTCGTGCACGTCGATGCCGAGCATGTGGCCGAAGCCGTGCAGCGTCCACCGCCGGTAGACCGAGGACTTCTCGTCCATCGCCTCGTCCACGCTCACCGGCAGCAGGCCCAGCTCGGCCAGGCCCTCGGCGAGCACCCGCATGCAGGTCAGGTGGACGTCCTTGAACTTCACCCCGGGCCGGATGGCCTCGATCCCGGCCTGCTGCGAGGCGTACACGATGTCGTAGACCTGGCGTTGCAGGGCGGTGAACCGGCCGCTCACCGGCAGCACCCGGGTCACGTCGGCGGTGTAGAGGTTGCGCCCCTCGACACCCATGTCCATCAGCAGCAGGTCACCCGGTCGAGTGGCGCCGTGGTTGTGCACCCAGTGCAGGATCGTGGCGTGCTCGCCAGCGCCGACGATCGAGCCGTACCCGACGTCGTTGCCGTCGTGCCGGGCACGCAGCGCGAAGATCCCCTCCAGCAGCCGCTCCGAGACCGCCCGGTCGGCCGGCAGGATCCGGGCCACGTCCTCGAAGCCACGCACCGTGGCGTCAATCGCGTCCTGGAGTTGGCCGATCTCCCACTCGTCCTTGACCAGCTTCTGCTCCGAGATGGCGATCGCCAGCTCCCGGTCGCGCGGCGGCTGCCCTTCGGCGCGGACGCCGTCGTACGGGCGTACCGCTGCGTCCACCTGCGTGTCGAAGCCGCGCAGCACCCGGGTCCGCCCCGGCGCCAGGTCGGCCAGCGTCGCCTCCAGGCCGGTAAGGTCTGCGGTGGGCAGGCCCAGCTCGGTGGACTTCTCGCTGAGCGTGTGCCGCCGGCCCACCCACAGCTCGCCGTGCCGGCTGCGGAAGAACTCGTCGGTCTCCCGGGACGAGCGGGGCCGCATGTACAGGGTGGCGTCGTGCCCCGAGCCGTTCGGGCGCAGCACCAGCACGCTGTCCGGGTCGTGGTCGCCGGTCAGGTAGACGAAGTCACTGCCCGGCCGGAACGGATACCCGGTGTCGTTGGCCCGGACCTTCTCGGGGCCGGTCGGGATCACCAGCGTCTCGCCCGGGAAGGCCGCCGACAGCGCGGCCCGCCGCTTGGCGTAGTTGGGGGCCTCCTGCCGGGGCGCTACCGGGAGCGCGGTGTCCCGCCAGCCCTGCCGCATGAAGGACAGGAACGCCTCCGGGAAGTCCGGATCATGCGATTCCGTACCGTTCGTCGGCGTTCCGTCGGTGCGTCCCTCGGTCATTGCGCCGCTCCCTCCGCTTCGTTGCTGGTCCAGACCGTATCGCGCGCCCGGTTCCCGATGGTGCCGGCCAGGGGGCTCCGGATCAACGGACGGCTGCGACGGGCCGATGGCGCGCGTGGAAAGATGTCCACCATGTGCGGACTCCTGGCCTTCTTCAGCGCGAACGGTAACGCCGCCGCGCACCGCGACCACATCGCCGGAGCGTTGGAATGCCTGCACCACCGCGGCCCCGACGAGACAGGGGTCGAGGTGGTCGGCGACGCCTCCGGCCGATACGCGGACGGAGTGTTCGCCCACAAGCGGCTCGCCATCATCGACGTCGCGTCGAGTCACGAGCCGCTGCCCTACGCGAACGGCCGTTACCTGCTCACCTTCAACGGTGAGATCTACAACTACATCGAGCTGCGCGACGAGCTGGTCCGGAACTTCGGCGCCCAGTTCGCCACCGCCGGTGACGGCGAGGTGATCGTCGCCGGCTACCACTTCTGGGGCGAGCAGGTGCTCACCCGGCTGCGCGGCATGTTCGCCTTCGTCATCTGGGACCGGCAGGAACGGCGCGCGTTCGGCGCCCGCGACTACTTCGGCATCAAGCCGATGCACTACCTGGAGACAGCCGACGGGCTGTACCTGGCCTCGGAGAAGAAGGCGCTGCTGCCGTTCGCGCACAGCAACTACCAGGGCGACGCGGGCGTCGACGCGGCCAACCTCAGCCACTACCTGACCCTGCAGTACGTCCCCGAGCCCGGCACGCTGCACAAGGGCGTCAACCGGATCGGCTCCGGGGAGTACCTGACCTGGACCCCGGGCGGTCGGATCGACGTACGCCGCTGGTACCGGCCGGTGTTCCGGCCGGCGCCGGTCGACGACGAGCAGAAGCTCTACCACGAGATCCGGGAGACGCTGCGGGAGAGCGTGCGCATGCACATGCGCTCCGACGTGCCGGTCGGTTCGTTCCTGTCCAGCGGCATCGACTCCACCGCGGTGGTCGCGCTGGCCCGGGAGTTCAACCCGAACATCCTGACCTTCACCGTCGGGTACGACGTACCGGGATATTCGGAGATCGACGTCGCGCAGGAGTCGGCCCGGCACCTGGACGTCACCACCATCCCCACCAAGATCGGTCCGCAGGACATGATCGACGCGCTGCCGAAGATCGTCTGGCACCTGGACGACCCGGTGGCCGACCCGGCGCTGGTGCCGCTGTACTTCGTGGCCAAGAAGGCCGCCGAGCACGTCACCGTGGTGCTCTCCGGTGAGGGCGCCGACGAGTTCTTCGGCGGTTACACGATCTACCGCGAGCCACTGTCGCTCGGCACCGTCAACGGCCTGCCCGGTGGGGTGCAGAAGGGGCTGCGCGCGGTTTCCAAGGCGATCCCGCAGGGGGTTAAGGGCAAGAGCTTCCTGGAGCGCGGCACCACCCCGATCGAGGAGCGCTACTACGGCAACGCGCGGATGTTCACCGAGGAGGAGAAGCAGCACCTGATGCGCCGCTACGACCCCTCGGTGCGCTACACGGACGTGACGGCGCCGATCTACGCCGAGTGCACCGAGCTGGACGACGTCACCAAGATGCAGTACGTCGACCTCTACACCTGGCTGCGCGGGGACATCCTGGTCAAGGCCGACCGGATCTCGATGTCCCACTCGCTGGAGGTGCGGGTGCCGTTCCTCGACCGCGAGGTGTTCGACGTCGCGGCGAAGATCCCGGTGGACCTCAAGCTGCCGCCGCGCTCGGACGCCACCAAGTACGCGATGCGCCAGGCGTTGCAGGGCGTCGTCCCTCCGGCCATCGTCAACCGCAAGAAGCTGGGCTTCCCGACCCCCACCCGGGTGTGGCTGCGCGGCGAGATGTACGAGTGGGCCCGGCATGTGCTGAGCACCTCAGGCGCTGGCGACCTGCTCGACCTGTCGTACGCGCTGCGGCTGCTGGACGAGCACAAGCGGGAGGAGGCCGACCACTCCCGCAAGGTGTGGACCGTGTTGATCTTCTGCATCTGGCACGCCATCTTCGTGGCCAAGACCCTCGACCCCGGCATCCAGCGCAACCAGTCCGCCCTGCTGACCAAACCGGTGGTCGGCTCCATGGTCCGCTGACCCCGCTGCCCGCCCCGACCCTGTTGATCAAGAGGTTTGCGTCACCGGAACGCCTCCGGATGACGCAAACCTCTTGATCATTTCGGGATGGGGCTGGACGGGGACGGGGTTGGGTTTAGCGGCGGGCGCAGGTGACTGTTGGCAGGGTGTTGGTGCCGGTGGTGCTGGCCAGGAAGCCGAAGGTGGTGGTGCCCTCCGGTGCGACCGTGCCGTTGTACGAGACGTTGCTCGCCGTCACCGACGAGCCGGACGAGCTCTGGGTGGCGTTCCAGATCTGACTGATCGACTGCCCGCTGGGCCACGTCCAGCTCGCGGTCCAGCCGGCGAACGGCGTACTGCCGTGGTTCATGATCATGACTTCGCCCTGGAAGCCGCCCTGCCAGGCGCTGACGACCTTGTAGACCGCCATGCAGTCACCGCCGTGCGGCGGCGGGGTGGTCGGGGTGGGGGTTGGCGGGGGAGTCGTCGGGTTCGGCGGCGGGGTGGTCGGGGTGGGGGTCGGCGGGGGAGTGCCGCCCGGACCCACGCCGGTCACCTGGCCGTTGCCGCCGTCGAAGGTCACGTCGGAGCAGCCGAAGAAGTTCTCCTGCGAGTCCGAGCGCACCCAACGGGAGTAGATGATGTGCCGGCCGCTCTTGCCCGACGGCAGGTTTCCGCTGAAGTAGTAGTGCCCCTCGTTGGTGCCGACCCCGCCGCGCTGCGGCGGGTTGGTCACCGTCAGGAACGGCTCCTCCAGGTCGCCCCACGCCAGCGGCCGGTTCGGGCTCCAACTGTCCTTGGTCACGTAGAAGTAGAAGGTGCCCGGGTGGTGCGCCCAGTTGCTGTACCGGAAGTCCAGCCGCGCCCCCGAGGTCAGGTGGGTCAACGGCCAGTCGGTACGGGCCAGGTCGTAGCCGCTGTAGCCGGAGTTTCCGCCGCTGCACAGCTGCCCGTCCGGGATGAAGCCGACGGTCCGGCCGCCGGCGTCGGAGCGCAGCACGCTGAACCAGTTGTAGAGCGAGTTCGCCCCGCTCTGCGCCACGGCGGCGGAGCACGCGGGGTTGTTCGGCCTGATCTCACCGGTCTGGCTCAGGCCGTCCTGCCAACACAGGAAGGTACGGCTGCCGGGGGTCATCGCCGCACCGTGCGCGGCGGCGGGCTCCGGGCTGGAGGTCAGGGCGACGGCGCCCAGGGCGAGGGTCACGGCCGCGATGAGCAACGCGGCCGTACGGGATCGTTTCACGGGTTCTCCTGACTCGCGAGGCGCGCCGCCCGAGCCGCCCCGCCGCAATCGGGTGGGTGTGGCCTGGTCGCCCCGCTGCGGTGAGCGGGTGCGACGGTCACGGCGATGTGCCTCGGCAGGAAAATGGCCGGTGGACACGTGCCGTCAACGGTCCCTGTCGTGGACCGGCGCCCTCGCGTCAAACGAACCCGGCAACCGGCGGCGCGGCAGCCCTCGCACCGCCCGGTATGCGTCATCCCACCACGCCGCCCGGCCGCAGCGCAATAGCCGATCCTCGATGCGTCAGACCGGGTGCCGGGCGACCCTCAGAGCAGCTTCTCCAGCGTGATCGGCAGCTCGTACTGCCGGCGTCCGGTGGCGTGGTGCACGGCGTTGGCGATCGCGGCGGCCGCACCCACCACGCCGATCTCCCCGACCCCCTTCATCCCGAGCGGGTTCACCACCTCGTCGTGCACCTCGATGGTGTCCACCACGACGTCCGGCGCGTCCGCGTTGACCGCGACCAGGTAGTCGCCGAGGCTGGCGTTGGCCCAGCGACCCGACCGGGGATCCATCCGGGTGGCCTCCAGCAGCGCCTGGCCGAGCCCCCAGAGCATGCCGCCCATCAACTGGCTGTGCGCCGTCTTGCGGTTGAGCACCCGGCCGGGCGCGAACACCCCGACCATCCGGCGCACCCGTACGACGCCGAGGTCGGCGTCGACCGCCACCTCGGCCATCTGCGCGCCGAAGGTGTGCACCCCGTACCCGGCGTCCTGCGGTGGCGGCGTCCAGGTGCCGAGCACCTCCGCGTCCGGGGTCAGGGTGCGGGCCATCATGTCGGCGTACGCCTCGCCGACGTCGGGATGGTCGCGCAGCACCATCCGACCGTCCCGGACCACCACCGTGCCGGGATCGGCGCCGTGCAACGGCGAGTGGGCGTCGGCGACCGCGCGCCGGATCAGCTCGTCGCGCAGCTGCGTCGCCGCGAGGTGTACGGCGGAGCCGACGGCGCTGGTACCCGTGGAACCCACGGCGGCGGTGACGTTCGGCAGGTCACTGCTGCCGCCGACGAACCGTACCCGCTCCACCGGGAGGCCGAGCGCGTCCGCGGCGACCTGGGTCATCGCGGTGAAGACCCCGGTGCCGAACTCCGACACTCCCGCCTCGACGACGGCCGTACCGTCGTTGTAGAGCCGGGCCCGGGCTCGCTGAGGGTTCACCGGCTGGGTCACCGGGTAGAGCGCGCTGGCCATGCCGCTGCCGATCAACCACTGGCCCTCGCGCCGGGGCCGGGAGTCGCGGTCGCGCCAGCCGAACAGCTCGGACGCCCGCTGGTAGCACTCCTTCAACCCGCTGCTGGACCACGGGTGCCCGCTCTCCGGGTCGGTCTCCGAGTAGTTGCGCAGCCGCAGCTCCAGCGGGTCGATCCCGATCCGCTCGGCCAGCTCGTCCATCGCGCACTCGAGGGCGAACATGCCGGTCGCCTCGCCCGGGGCGCGCATGAAGGTCGGGGTGATCGTGTTGCCCCGGACCAGGTGGTAGATCCCCTCGTAGTGGGGGCTGGTGTACGCCACCGCCGGGCTCTGCAACGACGGCTCCGCCCAGTCGTCGAAGCGCGAGGTGAGCGACAGCTTGTGGTGGCGCAGCGCGGTGATGCGGCCGTCCGTGCCCGCGCCGATGGTGATCCGCTGCTCCTGCTCCTCGCGGTGCCCGCAGGAGGTGAACATCTGCTCCCGGGTCAGCGCCAGCCGTACCGGCCGGCCGACCTGCCGGGCGGCGAGCGCGGCCAGCGCCGGGTGATGCCAGATCATCGCCTTCGAGCCGAAGCTGCCGCCGACGGCGTGGCTCACCACTCGGATCGAGATGGGTGGCAGGCCGAGCAGCGCCGCGACGGTGAACTGGGTGGCGTTCGGCCCCTGGGTCGAGTCGTAGATGGTCAGCCGGTCGACGTCCTCCCAGACCGCGGTGCTGGCCGACGGCTCGATCGGGTTGTGGTGGTTGGGCGCGAAGCGGTACGTCGCGTCCACGCACACCTGCGCCTCAGCCAGCGCCTTCGCCACGTCACCACGGGACGCCTGCCCCGGTAGCAGCCCGCCGAAGATCCGTTCGGGCACGTACGCCTGGTCCCGGGCCTGGTCGAGCAGGGTGGTGGAGGGCGTGGTGGCGTACTCGACGCGGATCAGGGTGCCGGCGTGGTCGGCGCGTTCGACGGTGTCGGCGATCACGATGGCGATCGGCTGGCCGGAGTAGTGGATGGCCTCGTCCTGCATCGGAAAGAAGGTCTGCCCCGGCGCGGCCAGCCCGGCCAGCGACGGGAGCAGCTTCGGCACGCTGGCGACCCGGCTCAGGTTGCGGTGGGTGAGCACGGCCAGCACCCCGTCGGCCCGCTCGGCCTCGGCGGTGTCGATCGCGGTGATCCGGCCGCTGGCCACCGTCGCGTTCACCAGCACGGCGTGGACCAGGCCGGTCACCGCGACCTCGGCGGAGTAGCGGGCGTCCCCGCGCACCTTGGCGCGGCCGTCCACCCGATTGAGCGTGCCGCCGATCGCCGGGCTCATGCTTGTCCCTCCCGCTGGGTCATCTGCTCCAGAGCCCGGACCATGGTCCGCCGAGCCAGCTCGATCTTGAAGGCGTTCATGCCGTGCGACACCGCCGGTGCCAGCTCGGCCGCCGCGGCCCGGGTGAACGACTCGGTGGTCGCCGGGGCGCCATCGAGCTCCCGCTCGGCCGCCCGTGCCCGCCACGGTTTGGTGGCCACCCCGCCCAGGGCCAGCCGGACCTCGGTGATCCGGCCGCCGTCGACCGCGATGGCCACCGCGACCGAGGCGAGCGCGAACTCGTACGACTCACGGTCGCGGATCTTGATGTAGCGGGAGGTGGCCGCCACCGGTGCCGGTGGCAGGTCGATGCCGGTCACCAGCTCGCCGTGGGTCAACGGGTGTTCCCGCTCCGGGGTCTGACCGGGCAGCAGGAAGAAGTCGTCGATGGGGATGCTCCGCGCACCGCCCGGGCCCTCGGTCCGTACCACGGCGTCCAGCGCGACCAGCGCCACGGCCAGGTCGGACGGATGGGTGGCGATGCAGTGGTCGCTGGTGCCGAGGACCGCGTGCCCCCGGTTGATGCCCTCCAACGCGCTGCACCCGCTGCCGGGCAGGCGCTTGTTGCAGGCCGCCTCGGTGTCGCGGAAGTAGCCGCACCGCACCCGTTGCAGCAGGTTGCCGCCCATGGTGGCCATGTTGCGCAGTTGCGGGGAGGCGCCGAGCAGCAGCGACTCGGCGACCATCGGGTAGCGCCGGACCAGCTCCGGCTCCTGGGCCACGTCGCTCATCCGAGCCAGCCCGCCGAGCCGCAGCCCGCCGTCGGGCAACTCCTCGACCCGGTTCAGCGGCAGGTCGTTGATGTCGACGAGGCGGCGCGGCTGCTCGACGTAGATGCGCAGCAGGTCGATCTGGGTGGTGCCGCCGGCCAGGAAGACGCTCTCCGGGTCGGAGCTCACCGCGCCGATGGCGGTGCCGACGTCGAAGACCCGGGAATAGCTAACGGGCCGCATCGGCGCCGCCTCCGTCGCGGATCCGGCGGATGGCCGTGCGGATGTGCGGGTACGCGGCGCAGCGGCAGATGTTGCCGCTCATCCACTCCCGGATCTCCGTGTCGTCGCTGGCATGCCCCTCGGCCAGCAGCGCCACCGCGGACATGATCTGCCCGGGGGTGCAGTACCCACACTGGAACGCGTCGCAGTCCAGGAAGGCCTGCTGCATCGGGTGCAGGGTGTCTCCGTCGGCCAGCCCTTCGATGGTGGTCACCTCGCGGCTCTCGCAGGTGATCGCCAAGGTCAGGCAGGCCAGCACGCGGCGACCGTCGACCCACACCGTGCACGCGCCGCAGGCGCCCTGGTTGCAGCCCTTCTTGGTGCCGGTCAGTTCGAGCCGGTCGCGGAGGGCGTCGAGCAGGCTGACCCGTGGCTCCACGGTCGTCGTCCGACTCTCCCCGTTGACGTGCAGGTGGACCTCCACCTCGCCGGGACCTCTGACCACCGCGTGGTCCGGATTCGGCGCGGTACGCAGCGCCTCGTACGACTTCACCAACTCACACCCCCTCTGGTGAAACCGACCATATCCTTCGCTTAATGCCGTTTTACGGCTTTTGCGACCAAGGACTCCGGCCTGCGGTTCGGCCGGGGTTGGCTCGGCTGAATCAGCGCCGGGACGGAGATTGGGGAAGTGTGCCGGAGGTGTTCGACGAGGTGCACCGCCGCTGCCGGGCCGGCGAGGCGGTCGCCCTGGCCACCGTCGTGGCCACCTGGCGGTCCGCGCCACAGCCGCCCGGCGCCACCATGCTGGTGGCGACCGACGGCACGGTCACCGGCAGCGTCTCCGGCGGCTGCGTGGAGGCTGACCTCTACGAACGGGCCCACCGCGTGCTCGACACCGGCGTACCCGAGCTGATCCGCTACGGCGTCAGCGACGACGACGCGTACGCCGTGGGCCTGACCTGCGGCGGGGTGCTCGACGTGTTCGTGGAGCGGATCGAGCCCGACGCCCTCGCGGAGTTGGACGCGGTCGCCGTCGCGCGCCGGGCCGGCCACCCGGCGGCGGTGGTCACCTGCGTGGCGGCCGACGACGGCGAGGTGCCGGGCGACGGCGGCGACCTGCCGGGCGCGGTGCCGGGCGACCCTGCGGGGCGGCTGGGCCGGCGGCTCGTGCTGACCGGGGACCAGGTGACCGGCTCGCTCGGCGCCGAGCGGCTGGACGCCGCCGCCACCGCCGACGCCCTCGGGCTGCTCGCCACCGGGCACAGCGGAATGCTCCGGTACGGGTATCACGGGCAGCGCCGGGGCACCGGCCTCAGCCTGTTCGTGGTCGTCCACGCCACCCCGCCCCGGATGATCGTTTTCGGGGCGATCGACTTCGCCGCCGCGGTGGCCCGGATCGGCGCGTTCCTCGGCTACCGGGTGACCGTCTGCGACGCCCGGCCGGTCTTCGCCACCGCTCGACGGTTTCCGGAGGCGGACGAGGTGGTGGTGCAGTGGCCGCACCGCTACCTGGGGGCGGAGCTGGACGCCGGCCGGGTCGACGGACGGACCGTCGTCTGCGTGCTGACCCACGACCCGAAGTTCGACGTGCCGCTGCTGGCGCTGGCGCTGCGCCACCGGCTGGCGTACGTCGGCGCGATGGGGTCACGACGCACCCACGACGAGCGGCACAAGCGACTGCGCGAGGCGGGTCTCGATGCGGCGCAGCTCGCCCGGCTCGCCTCGCCGATCGGGCTGGACCTCGGCGGGCGTACCCCGGAGGAGACCGCGGTGAGCGTGGCCGCGCAGATCGTGGCGGGCCGCTGGGGCGGGACCGGCCACCCGCTGACAGCACTCGCCGGGCCGATCCACCACCCGGTATAGCCGCCGGGTTGGCCGGCTTGGCCGCCTCGCCCGTGTCCCGGTAGGGCCGGACCGTGCCTTCGGCGCCCGCCGGGCCGTGCGCTGTGCCAGCCTGGTGCCACGCCGGTCGCCTCAGCGTGCGGCGGGCGGTGGTGGGGCTGGCGACGACGAAAGGACCGGCATGGGATACGCGGTGGTGCTCGGCGAGGCGCTGGTCGACCTGCTCGACACCGAGCGCGACGGTGAGCGGGTTTACCGGCAGGCGATCGGCGGCGGTCCGCTCAACGTCGCCGTCGGGGTGAGCCGGCTCGGCGGCGCGGCACAGTTCGTCGGGTCGCTCGGCGACGACGTGCTGGCCGGCCGGATCCGCGCCTTCCTGACCACGCTCGACGTCGGGCTGGCCGGCGTGGTCACGGTGCCGGCGCCGACCACGCTCGCGGTGGTCACCTTCGCCGGCCCGGAACCCGACTTCCGCTTCTACGGCGACCCGCCTTCCTACAGCCTGCTCGGTCCGGACGATCTGGACGTGGCGCTGGTGGAGGGCGCCGACGTGCTCTACTGCGGGTCGGTCGTGCTGCTCCAGCCCGCCACGCTGGCCGCCGCCCGGCGTGCCTGGTCGCTCGCCCCCGGGCTGCGGGTTTTCGACCCGAACGTGCGCCCCCGGCTGCTGGACGGGCTGGCCGCGTTGGCCGGGCTGCGCGAGGTGGTGGCCGAGTTCGCCGCTGGTGCGCACCTGGTCAAGCTGAGTACCGCCGACGCCGAGCTGCTCTACCCGGGCGAGCCGGCCGAGGGGGTGGCCGCGTACCTGCGGGAGCTTGGCGCCGCCACGGTGGTGGTGACGCTCGGCGCGGCCGGTGCGGTGCTCGCCGCCGCCGAGGCGGATCCGGTACGCGTGCCAGCGCCGAAGGTGGACGCCATCGACGCCACCGGCGCCGGCGACTCGGTGATGGCCGCGTTGATCGCCGACCTGCTCCTCGACGGCGAACCGGCCGACCCGGCGGGCTGGGTCGAGCGGGTGGCGTTCGCGTTACGGGTGGCCGGCCTGGTCTGCGAGTCCCCGGGCGGGGCCACCGCCATGCCCACCCGCGCCGACGTCCAGCGCCGCTTCGGGGGTTAGGCGGTGCCGTTGAGTTCGGTGTAGCCGCGGCGGGCGGCGGTCAGGGCGGCGCGGGCGCCGAAGGGGGCCTCGGCGGCGACTCGTTCCGGTGGTGCGCCGCCGGTGTGCGCGGCCCGGATCAGCCAGGCCAGCTTCGCCAGCTCGGCGTGCTGGGCGCGGACGAACTCGACGTCCACCGGGTCGCCGTGGCCCGGCACCACCACCGTGCCTGCGGTGGTCAGCCGGAGCAGGTCCGCGACCGCGTCCGGCCACTGCAGCGGGTACGAGTCCTCGAAGGCGGGCGGGCCGCTCTGCTCCACCAGGTCACCGGCGACCAGGACGTCCGCGTCGGGTACGTGCACCACCAGGTCGGCGTCGGTGTGGCCCCGCCCCGGGTGACGCAGCAGCACTCGCCGGCCGCCCACCTCCAGCGCCGTCTCGGTGTGCACGGTGTGCGTCGGGGCGAGCAGTGGGGTGTCGGCCAGTTCGGCGGCGAGCGCGGGGTGCTCCTCGCGCAACTCCTCGTACGCCTCCCGGCGCAGCCGCTCCGGCTGCTCGCGCAGGGCAGCGGCGGCCAGCTCGTGCGCGTACACCGGGCGGGGTGGGTCGCCGGCCAGAACGGCGTTGCCGAAGCAGTGGTCGTAGTGGTGGTGGGTGTTGACCAGGGTCAGCGGACGGTCGGTGATCGCCCGGATGGCGGCGGCCAGCGTGGTGGCCTGGCCGGCCGAGGAGAGGGTGTCGACCAGCAGCGCCTCGTCGTCGCCGACGACGAGAGTGACGTTGACCCGCAGCAACGGCTCGCGCAGCACGTGCACCCGGTCGGCGACCTCGACGACATCGATGGTCACGATGCCCGCCCGGCACGGTCGACGAAGCGCTGCCGGTTCACCAGGATCCGGTCCACCCGGCCTCGGGCCACCGTCTCGTCACCGTCGCTGACGGTGATCTCGAACGACAGCCGGCGGCCGTCGACCGCGGCCAGCAGTGCCTGTGCCTGGACGGTCCGGCCGACCACGGTCGGCGCCAGGTGCTCCAGCTCGACCCGCGTCCCCACGGTGGTCGACCCGGGCGGCATCGCGGGCGCCGTCGCCGCGACGGTCGCCGCCTCGGCCAGCGCGACCACCCGGGGAGTGCCCAGGACCGGTACGTCCCCGGAACCGACCGCCCAGGCGGTGTCCGCGTCCGTGACGGTCAACTCGACCCGGGCGGTCAGACCCGGCGCGAAGGCCGGCTCGGGCTGCTCCTGCATGGTCGTCAGCCTAGGTGCTCACCGAGCCCGGCGACCACGCGCCCGCCGATCCCGCCGCACCCGCCGCACCTGCCCGCCGACCACCTGCGGACGGGTCCTCCGGGTGGTCGCCGCTGGTCGATGCCGCCCCCGTCGTTACCCTTGACCGCGATGGCCGTCGTGACTGACCCCCAGCCCCCCGCCCGGACCGACCCACCCGCGTCCCCCGACGGGGGCCGTCGGCGCGTGGTCGCCATGTCGATCTGGGCGGTCGCCTTCGTGGCCGCCTGGCTGGGCATCGGTCTACCCACCGACCCCGCGTACGCCTTCGTGTGGATCTGGTTGGGGACCATCGCCTGGAACAGTGACCGGCCGTGGCGCAGTCACCTGCGCTTCGCCCGGGACTGGGTGCCGGTGGTGCTGCTGCTGGCCGCGTACAACCTCTCCCGGGGGTTCGCCGACAACGGGGCCACCCCGCACGCGATGGAGCTGATCGTCGCCGACCGGTTCATGTTCGGCTGGGCCACCGGCGGTGAGGTGCCCACCATCTGGTTGCAGGAGCACCTCTACCACCCGCAGGTGCAGTGGTACGACGTCGCGGCGAGCTGGGTGTACTTCTCGCACTTCGTGGTGGCGTTTGCCGCCGCCGCGGTGCTGTGGCTGCGTGACCGGCACCGCTGGGCGGCGTACATGCGGCGGTGGGGTTTCCTCTGCGCCGCAGGCCTGGCCACCTACTTCCTCTACCCGGCCGCCCCGCCCTGGTGGGCCGCGCAGAACGGGCTGCTCACCGAGGTGGCCCGGATCTCCACCCGGGGCTGGCGGGAATTCGGCATGCACGGCGCCGGCAACGTGCTCAACGCCGGCCAGATCGCCTCGAACCCGGTCGCCGCGATGCCGTCGCTGCACACCGCCTGGGCATTGTTCGTGGTGCTGTTCTTCCTGCGCACCACCCGCCGCCACTGGTGGCCGCTGCTGTTCGCGTACCCGCTGGCCATGACCTTCACCCTGGTCTACTCGGGTGAGCACTACGTGATCGACGTGCTGGTCGGCTGGGCGTACGTCGGGCTGACGTTCCTGGTGGTCGGCCTGGCCGAGCGCGGGTGGGCGGCGGTGCGGGCCCGCCGCGCGGGGTCCGGGGGACCGCAGCCAGGGAAGATCACCGGCCCCGACGGCCCCGACGGCACCGCCGGACTGCCGGAACCGGACCGGTCGGACGGCGAGAAGTCGGCACCGGTCGGGCCGAGCACCACCGACCAGCCCCCGGTACCCGTCGACCGCTGACGCCGAGGGTCGGCCGGCGGCCGGCGGAACGGGTCAGCCGGGCAGCCGGGTGGCGTGCGAGCGGGCGGTCAGCTCGGCCGCCAGTGCCCACGCCTCCGCCAGGTCCCGGTCCTGGGCCGCCGCACCCGACCCACCCGCGGTGTCCGCGTGCACGGTGGCCAGCCCCAGCAGGCGCTGTATTGGCCCCTGCACCACCCGCACGCTCTGGATCCGGGCGTACGGGACGATCGCCAACTGCCGGGTGAGCAGCCCGGACCGGGTGGCGAAGACCCGCTCGAACAGGCCGGCGCCGAGCGCGCCACGGCCGAGCGGGTGCAGCCAGCGGGTCCGGGGCGGCGGTGGCTGCAACGCCAGCGCGTCGAGGCGTACCCCCGGCAGCACCTCGGCGACGATCATCGTGGCGGTCGGCAGGTCACCCACCGGCAGCAGCCGGTCCGGCCGGTTGCGATCATCGGCCTCCGCGACGGAGTATCCGGCCACCTCCAGCCGCAGCCGCAGCCAGCCGTTCACCCGCCAGAGCAGCGGCCAGGTGGCCCGTACGGTCTGCACCCGGTCCAGCGGCACGGTCTGCGCCCGGGTCTCCAGCAGGCCGTTGTGCACCCGTAGCGTGCCGCCGTCGCGGGCCAGCCGGAAGTTCCAGTCGTCGAGGACCCGGCGGATCGGTTGCAGCAGCACACCGGCCATCGCGGTCAGCGTGCTCGCCACCGCCACGAACGACCACGACCCAGCGGTGACGAACTGCACCACGACGAAGGCCAGACCGAACGGGAGCAGGAACGCCTGCGGGGTGAGCAGTTGGCTGACCAGCAGGCTCTGGTTGCGTACCGCGTGCAGCGGCCGGCCCGGCGCGGCCGCCGGCGGCACGGTTCCCGGGGCCGCCCCGGGCACCGCGAGGCCCGGCGCGGGCGGCTGCGACGCCCGTCCGGCCAGGGCCAGCAGCCGTTCGCGCAGCCGGGCCGCGTCGGCCACTCCGAGGTACGCCAGCGGCGCCTCGGTCTTGCCCCCGCCGACCACCTCCAGCCGCAGCTCGGCCAGGCCGGTGAGCTGGGCGAGCAGCGGTCGGACCACCTCCACGGCCTGCAACCGCTCCAGCGGGATGGCCCGGGTACGCCGCCAGAGCAGCCCCTCGTACACCCGCAGCTCGCGGCCCACCACGTGATAGCCGGTGTTGTACCAGCTCACCACCGACAGCACGGTCGCGCCGAGCGCCAGCACCACCACCATGGCGGAGAACCAGCCGAACCCGACCCGGGACAGCGTCGACCAGGACAGCCCGGCGATCACCACGACCAGCGACTTGGCTCCGTGCAGCAGCGGGCTGAGCGGATGCAGCCGCTGTCGTGGTTCGCCGTCGCCATCGGTCGGCGGCATCGGCCAGGGATAGGGCACCCCGGGCGGTACAGCACCGTAGTGCGGAGCACCGCCGGGCGGTCCAGCCCCGTAGGGCGCGGCGCTGCCGGGCGGCACGGCGCTGCCGGGCGGTACGGCGCCGTACGGCACGGCGTCGGCGGGTGGCGGGCCGGCGGGGGGCGCGCCGCCGGGTGGCGGGGGCGGCCGGGTGTCCGGCTCGGCGGGACCGTCGTTCATCGGGCCGGTCCCCGGCGCAGCCGGTGGTCGACCGGTCGAGTGCTCACAGCCCCTCCGCCCGGTCCTCGCCGAGCGCGGTGAGCCGATCGCGCAGCCGGGACGCCTCCGCCGGCCGCAGCCCCGGCACCCGGGCGTCGCTCGCCGCCGCCGCTGTGTGCAACTGCACGGTGGCCAGGTCGAAGAGGCGCTCCAGCGGCCCCGCGCTGACATCGACGAACTGCATGCGGGAGTACGGGACGATGGAGAGCCGCCGGACCAGCAGCCCGTGCCGGACGAGCAGGTCGTCCTCCCGCTCGGCGTACCCCCAGGCCCGGACCGCGCGGACGATGGCCACGGCGCGCCACCCGCCGAGCACCAGCACGACGGCGAGGGCGAGCCCGAACAACCAGTGACCGCTCAGCGCCCACCCGATCGCCGTCACCGCCAGCCCGATGGCGACCACGATCGCCAACCGGATCAGCTCGACCCAGATCAGGTCGGAGGAGATCGGCTGCCAGCGGACCGTGTCCGGCCACGGCTCCAAGGGGCCCCGACCGACCGGCCCGCCCGTCAGCAGGGGACCGGGTGCCGCGCTGGCCGGGCCGGGGCCACCGGCGGCGGGCAGCGGGCCGGACGTCGGCACGGCACCGGGCGCTGGCATGACGCCGGCCGGTGGGGGAGGTGACGTGGCCGGGGTGGGCGGCCAGGACGGGGAGGTGGGTCCGGGGGGAGCCGGTGGGTCGACGCGGTCCTCCGCGCTCACCGATGGGATCCGTTCTGCTCGCTCACGCCGCCACCTCGCTCCGCTCGGCAGCGGCGCGAGACGCCACGCTGCTGTGTCCCATGGTTCGCTCGCTGCGCTCGCTCACGGCGCCACCTCGCTCTGCGGCGGCGCGAGACGCCACGCTGCTGTGCCTCATGGTTCGCCCGCTGCGCTCGCTCACATGTCGAGGGTAGGCGATCCGGGCACCGGTGTGACGGCACGCAGGAAGCCGCGAGCGTCCAGGAAGTCGCCGAGGCTGCCCCGGTGCTCGCCGCAGGCCAGCCAGGTCTTGCGCCGTTCGGCGTCGTGCAGGCGGGGGTTGTTCCACTCCAGCGCCCAGACGGCGGGGGCGCGGCAGCCCCGGGCCGAGCAGATCAGGGCCTCTTCGGCGGGGGAGGGGGTGCTCATCCCTGCCAGTCTAGGACGGCGGGACGGAAGGTTTGAGCGCCGGGCGGCCACGGGGGGAGCCGCCCGGCGACGGGGTGAATCGTACACGCGGCTGGCCGGTCCGTGTCCACCCGTGGTGGGCGATTCGGCCGCTCGGGACGGCGCGGCGAAAATCGGCTTCTCCCCCCCTCGCCACTCAGGAAGGCGTGCGAGTCTTGATACCGCACCAGCCGCGACGACCGACCAACGCTGTGGAGGACCGGTGGCCCAGCCGACCATGCCCGACGCCCCGACGCCGAACGGGGTGGCCCCGGAGAGACCCGAGCCGGTGACCACACCCGCGCAGGACGCCACCCTGCTGGAGCGGGCGCTGTTCGAGATCAAACGGGTCATCGTCGGGCAGGACCGGATGGTGGAGCGGATGTTCGTGGCGCTGCTCGCCCGCGGCCACTGCCTGCTGGAAGGCGTGCCCGGGGTGGCCAAGACCCTGGCGGTGGAGACCCTCGCGAAGGTCGTCGGCGGGTCCTTCGCCCGGGTGCAGTTCACCCCGGACCTGGTGCCGGCCGACATCATGGGGACCCGCATCTACCGGCAGTCCAGCGAGAAGTTCGACGTCGAGCTGGGCCCCGTGTTCGTCAACTTCCTGCTCGCCGACGAGATCAACCGGGCACCGGCCAAGGTGCAGTCGGCGCTGCTCGAGGTGATGAGCGAGCGGCAGGTGTCCATCGGCGGGGAGAGCCACCGGGTGCCCGACCCGTTCCTGGTGATGGCCACCCAGAACCCGATCGAGCAGGAGGGCGTCTACCCGCTGCCGGAGGCGCAGCGGGACCGCTTCCTCATGAAGATCGTGGTGGGCTACCCGACCGACGCCGAGGAGCGGGAGATCGTCTACCGGATGGGTGTCGCCGCTCCGGAGCCGACGGCCGTGTTCGACACCCCCGACCTGATCGCCCTGCAACGCAAGGCGGACCAGGTCTTCGTGCACAACGCGTTGGTGGACTACGCGGTCCGGCTGGTGCTGGCCACCCGGGCCCCGGCTGAGCACGGCATGCCGGACGTCGCCCAGCTGATCCAGTACGGGGCCAGCCCGCGCGCCTCGCTCGGCCTGGTCCGGGCCACCCGCGCGCTGGCGCTGCTGCGCGGGCGGGACTACGCGCTGCCGCAGGACGTGCAGGACATCGCCCCGGACATCCTGCGGCACCGGCTGGTGCTCAGCTACGACGCGCTCGCCGATGACGTGCCGGCCGACCACATCGTGCACCGGGTGATGTCCACCATCCCGCTCCCGGCGGTCGCCCCCCGGCAGCAGGCATCCCCGTCACCGACCGCCCCGCCGCCGGGCGCAGGCTGGCCCGGGCAGCGCCCGTGACCTCACCCACCCCTCGACCCGCCCCTCTCGCCGATCGCAGCGAGGCCGTGCTGTCCCGGCTTCAGTTGCTAGTCACCCGCAAGCTCGACGGCATGCTCCAGGGCGACTACGCCGGGCTGCTGCCCGGCCCGGGCAGCGAGGCGGGTGAGTCGCGGGAGTACCGCCCCGGCGACGACGTCCGCCGGATGGACTGGCCGGTCACCGCGCGGACCACGACGCCGCACGTGCGGCGTACGGTCGCCGACCGGGAGTTGGAGACCTGGCTGGCGCTGGACCTCTCGGCCAGCCTGGACTTCGGCACCGGGCAGTGGCTCAAGCGGGAGGTGGTGGTGGCCGCCGCTGCCGCCATCACCCACCTGACCGTGCGCGGCGGCAACCGGATCGGCGCGGTGATCGGCACCGGCGGCGGCGCTCCCGCGCCGACCCGGCGCTGGCGGGCTGGACCACCGCCGGCCAGGCCCGGGGTGCTCACCCGGCTGCCGGCCCGCTCCGGCCGCAAGGAGGCGCAGGGTCTGCTGCGTGCCGTCGCCAACACCGCGATCCAGCCCGGCCGGGGTGACCTGGGCGCACTGATCGAGATGCTCAACCGCCCGCCCCGACGGCGCGGGGTGGCCGTGGTGGTCTCGGACTTCCTCGCGCCGGCCGAGCAGTGGGCCCGGCCGATGCGCAAGCTGCGGGTCCGGCACGACGTGCTGGCGATCGAGGTGGTCGACCCGCGCGAGCTGGAGTTGCCCGACGTGGGCGTGCTGCCGGTGGTCGACCCGGAGAGCGGCGAGCTGCACGAGGTGCAGACCGCCGACCCGCGGTTGCGGCAGCGCTACGCCGAGGCCGCCACCGCCCAGCGGGCCACGATCGCCGCCGCGCTGCGCGGTGCCGGCGCGGCCCACCTGCGTCTGCGTACCGACCGAGACTGGCTGCTGGACATGGTGCGTTTCGTGGCCGCGCAGCGGCACGCGCGCACCCGGGGGACGACACGATGATCCGTTTCATGCAACCGTGGTGGCTGCTGGCCGTGCTGCCGGTGCTCGCCCTCGCCGCGTTCTACCTCTGGCGGCAGCTGCACCGCCGGACGTACGCGATGCGGTTCACCAACGTGGATCTGCTGCGCACCGTGGCGCCGAAGGGGCTGGGCTGGCGACGACACGTTCCGGCGACGGCGTTCCTGCTCTGCCTGCTGGTGCTGGCCACCGCGCTGGCCCGGCCCGCGGTGGACACCAAGGAGCCGCTGGAGCGGGCCACCGTGATGCTCGCCATCGACGTGTCGCTGTCCATGCAGGCGGACGACGTGGCGCCGAACCGGCTGGAGGCGGCCCAGGAGGCGGCCAAGCAGTTCGTCGGCGAGCTGCCGGAGAGCTACAACCTGGGCCTCGTCTCGTTCGCCAAGGCGGCCAACGTGCTGGTCCCGCCCGGCAAGGACCGGGCGGCGGTGACCAGTGCGATCGACGGGCTGGTGCTGGCCGAGGCGACCGCGACCGGCGAGGCGGTGTTCACCTGTCTGGAGGCGATCCGGTCGGTGCCGGCCGACGGCGCGGCGGGCATCCCGCCGGCCCGGATCGTGCTGCTCTCCGACGGGTTCCGCACCTCCGGCCGATCGGTGGAGGAGGCGGCGGCGGCCGCGCAGGCGGCCAACGTGCCGGTCTCCACCATCGCCTTCGGCACCGACACCGGCCAGGTGGACATCGGCGGCCAACTCCAGCGGGTGCCGGTGGACCGGCTGGCCCTGGCCGAGCTGGCCGAGACCACCGAGGGCTACTTCTACGAGGCGGCCTCGGTGAGCGAGTTGAAGCAGGTCTACCAGGACATGGGCAGCTCGATCGGGTTCCGCACCGAGCCCCGCGAGGTGACCCAGTGGTACGCCGGTCTGGCACTGCTGTTGGCGCTCTGCGCCGGCGCGCTCAGCCTGCTCTGGTCGTCGCGAATGCTCTGACGTCGGCGGTGCCCGGGCTGGTCCCGGGCACCGCTCGTCCGGCCAGCGTGACGAGAGCGGGCGGGAGAACGAGGGTCAGTGACCGCCGCCGGCCAGTACGAAGACGACGGCCACCCAGACGGCGGCGAGGGTGAAGCCCAACGGGGCGACGTAGCGGCTCATGGACGGCTCCGGGTGGCGGCTGGACGGTCCGCGTGCGGGGGCGGACCGCAGGGGTGGGGACGCGCACACGAAGTCGTGACCGGGCGGCTCCCGGCGACCGTCCGGAATCGGACGGCGCGGCACGCGCACCTCGGCGTGAGCCGGGTGGCGGGGAGCGGAGCGGGGTCAGCTCACCAGACTGAGTCGTGGCTCAGCGGGGCTGACCATCGGCCCGGCCACGACTGGGAGGATCGCTATCTCGCACAGCGATCACCTCCTGAAGTCGGCCGGGCCGGAACGTCGATGATCGTACACCCGCGGCGCCGCCGGGACGCACTCGGCCGACCGGCCGGCGCTCCCTCCACCGCCCGGCTGGCCCAGCCGCTGCGCCGGCCGGCCCGCCCGCACCAGGGTGACCAGCACCACGGCGAAAAGCGGTAGCCAGCAGCACCGGGCCAGCACCCAGCCCGGGTCGTCCGGCGCGGTGTGCAGCCCCGGCAGGGCCAGCCCGCCCCGGGCGACGAGCGCGGTCACCGCCACCAGGACCGGCTGGTGCCACAGGTAGATCCGCACCGCGTTCCGGTTCACCTCGGTCACCGCCCGGCCCGGCAGTGGCCGGGCCAGCAGCCGTTCCAGCATCGGCCGGGCGAGCAGCCCCAGCCCGACCTGGGTGACCGCCAACGCCACCGCCAGCAGCGACGGCGGGTTCAGGTTGGACACCCCCGCCCCGGGCACCCCTACCGCGCTGACCGGATAGCCCAGCGCCAGCAGCGCGGCCAGCGCCGCGGCGCCACCACCGGCCAGCGCGCCCGCCACCCGCCGGCCGGCCAGCCGCCCGTCGGCGTGCGCCACGCCCAGCAGGAACGGCACCGCCCACGCCGTCACCACACTCACCGGCGGCAGTCCCGCGCCGGCCGGCAGCAGGCGCATCGCCAGGTCGGCCGCCGCCACCACGACCACCGCCGGCGCGACACAGAGCGCCACCCCCCACCGGCGGACGGCGGCGACCAGCGGGCCGGTCGACGCGACCAGCAGCAACAGCGGCAGCAGGAACCACAGCGGACTCACCGCGAGCCGCAGCGCGACCACGAGCGTGTCGTCCGGGGTGCCGGCCACGGTGGCGGCGAGCAACACGGCGGCACCCACGCCCAGCAGTGCCACCGTGGGCAGCAGGAGCCGGCGCAGCCGGCCGGCCAGCCAACCGCCCGGCCCGCCCGGGTGGCGGGCCAGCGACCGGGCCGAACCGAACCCGGCGGCGAAGAAGAACAACCCGAGCGTCTGCAACACCCAGGTCGCCGGGGCCAGCGCGGGCAGCGCGGTCAGCGGGCTGGCCTGGTGCAGCCCGCCGTCGTCGCCCAGCACCAGGCCGGTGACGAGCCAGTGCCCCAGCACCACCCCGCCGATGGCGTACGCCCGCAGCGCGTCGACCGCCCGGTCGCGGCTCACCGGGTGCTCCCCGCCCGCTCGGCGGCGGCTCACCGGGCGCTCCCCGCCCGCTCGGCGGCGGCCCCGTCCCGCACGACCGCCGCAACCGCGACCAGCGTGGCGCTGCCCGGCACCAGGTAGCCGTCGTGCCCCGCCACCCCGGCCACCGGCAACGGCCGGGCGCCGAATGCCGGGTCGCCGGGGCGACGGCCGTACCCGAGGCCGGCCAACCGCACCGACGGCACCCGGCGGATCCAGTCGGTGGGTGCCTCGGCCGCCCAGAACCGCCGACCGCCGCGCAGCTCATCGGCGTGCTGCACCCCGGCGCCGATCCCGCCGATGCTGACCACGTCGCTGACCTGCGGTGGGGCGGCCGCCGCGGCCAGCGACACCACCAGCGCCCCGTAGCTGTGCCCGACCAGGGTGATCGTCGCGGCCGGGCGGCGCCCGGCCAGCTCCCGCAACAGCGCGGCCAGGCCGACCGCGCCGCGCCGGGCGCTGGCGCCGCCGACGGCGGTCAGCACCCCGTCGGGCGGGTCGTAGCCGAGCCAGGCCAGCACCGCGACCCGCGCCGCCGGGTCGGCCGCCCGCAGTGCCCGGTACAACTGCCCGGCCTGCACCGCTGGCGCCCGACGGGCGACCCCGCCCAGCCCTCGGTCGAAGTCGGCCAGGGTGCTGCCCACACCGGGCACCAGCACCGCGATCCGATCCGCGTCGGCCAGGTCGCCGAGCACCTCGACCGCACGGCCGTCGCCCCGCGGGTCGAACGTCAGGAACCGGCGTCCGCCCGCCACCCAGTCCGCGTATGGCGGGCCGGCCGCGCGCATCGCCGCCGCCGTGACCGGGTACGCCTCGACGAAACCGGCCGCCGCGACCGGCTCGGCTCGGGTGGGTAGAACCAGGTTCACGCCGAGCAGCGCGGCCAACGCCAGCCGGCTGGCACCTCGTCGTCGCATCACGTTCTCCCTCCGGAATGTCGTCCAGAGGCAGGGTGCGTTGGTGGGTGGCGCCCGGTCGTCGTCCCGGAGAGCCGTTCCCGGGCTGGCTCCGCGGAGCTACTCGCCGGCGGCGACCAGACCCGTCTCGTACGCCAACACGACGGCCTGGGCCCGGTCTCGCAGCCCCAGCTTGGCCAGGATCCGCCCGATGTGCGTCTTCACGGTCTGCTCGGCCACCACCAGGTCGGCGGCGATCTCCGCGTTGTTGCGGCCTCGGGCGATCAACCGCAGCACCTCGGTCTCCCGCGGGGTGAGCCCGGCCAGGTCGGTGGGGCGGGGCCGGCGGCGGTCCGGGCGGGCCGCGAACTCGGCGATCAGCCGACGGGTGACCGCCGGGGCGAGCAGGGCGTCGCCGGCCGCCACCACCCGCACCGCCTGCACCAGGTCGGCCGCCGGGGCGTCCTTGAGCAGGAAGCCGCTGGCCCCGGCGCGCAGTGCCTCGTACACGTAGTCGTCCAGGTCGAAGGTGGTGAGGATGAGCACCCGGGGGCCCTGCGTCGACCGGTCGCCGAGCAGCTTGCGGGTGGCGGCAAGCCCATCCAGCACCGGCATCCGCACGTCCATCAGCACCACGTCCGGGTCGAGCCGGCGGGCGGCGGCGACGGCCTGCGCGCCGTCGGCGGCGTCACCCACCACCAGCAGGTCGGGCTGGGCGGCGAGCAGCGCGCCGAAGCCCTGCCGGACCATCGCCTGGTCGTCGGCGATCAGCACCTTGATCATCGGTCCCCGCCCTCAACGTCGTACGGCAGCTCGACCGCCACCTCGTAGCCTCCGCCGGGCAGCGGCCCGGCGGTGAACGTACCGCCCAGTGAGGTGGCCCGCTCCCGCATGCCGGTCAGCCCGTGCCCGGCGCCGGCCTCGGCGGCCGGCCGGACGTCCAGGTCGTCGGGCGGCGCGTTCTGCACGCGTACCGCCAGGGTGGACCGGCCGGCGCGGACGGTGACCCGCACCGCGGCACCGCCCGCGTGTCGGGCCGCGTTGGCCAGCCCTTCCTGCACGATCCGGTACGCGGCCAGCCCGACCGGCGCGGGCACCAGCCCGTCGTCCACCGGCTCGGCGTCCAGAGTCACCGGCAGCCCGGCCCGGTGGGCCGCGTCCACCATCGCCCCCAGGTCGGCCAGGTCGGGCTGCGGCGCGGTCTGCGGGCCGTTCGACTCGCTGCGCAGCACGCCCAGCAGCCGCCGCATGTCGGTCAGCGCGGCGCGGGCCGAGCCGGCGATGGCCGCGAACTCCGCCGCGGCCGGCGCCGGCACGTCGGTCAGCCGGTACGGCGCGGTCTCCGCCTGCACCGCGATCAGCGACATGTGGTGGGCCACCACGTCGTGCATTTCGCGGGCGATTCGGGTGCGTTCCTCCAGCACCGCGCGGCGCTCCTGCTCCCGCTCGCTCAGCTCGGTCTGCGCGGCCAGTGCCCGGCGGGACAACCGGTTGCGCCGGACCAGGTCGCCGACGATCGCCAGCGCGCCGAGTAGCGCCAGGACGGCGGCCCGGTTCTCGGGGTGAACCAGGGTGAGCACCGGCACCGTGGTGATCGTCACCAGCCAGACCAGCACCGGCCGGTCGACCCGCGCGACGACCCCCGCGACCACCGCGATCGACCCGAGCGCCAGCGGCGGGGTCCACGGCCAGGGCTCGTCAGCCGGCGCGTTGAACGTGCACACCAGCAGGGCCAGCACCATCAGCCGCCAGGCCAGCAGCGGATGCCGGGGCAGCGCCAGCAGCGGTGCCACGGTCAACGCCGCGAACAACACCCCGATCGGCGCCGGCAGGCCCCAGTCGCTCTCCACGGCAAACGTGATCCAGAACAGGCCGAGCGCGGCGAGCAGCCCGACCGGGGCGGAGTAACGGGCCAGCCTGGGCCAGCGGGCCAGCAACGGACGGCCGGCCGGGGCGTCCGGGCCCAGCAGGGTCTGCCGCAAAGCGCGCAGGGCCGCGGCGATCAGTTGCCGGTTCACCACCGGGAGGCTACGGGCCAACACCCCCGCAGGTCGTGCCACCAGGGGCTGATCCCGGTGTCGTACCCCGGTGTGACGCGTTCCCGTTAGCGCTTACCTGCCGGTAACGCCTAGGCTCCGACGCGTCCGTGCTGACCATTCGCAAGGGGGAACCGTGGCCCGTACCGTGCTGGTGACCGGGGGCAACCGGGGAATCGGCCTGGCCATCGCGCAGGCCTTCGCCAAGCAGGGCGACCGGGTGGCGGTGACCCACCGCAGCGGCGACGCCCCCGAGGGGTTGTTCGGGGTGCGGGCCGACGTCACCGACGCGGCCTCGATCGACGCGGCGTTCACCGCCATCGAGGCGGAGCTCGGGCCGGTCGAGGTGCTGGTCGCCAACGCCGGCATCACCGACGACACGCTGCTGCTGCGGATGTCCGAGGAGCAGTTCACCGGCGTGCTGGACACCAACCTCAGCGGTGCGTTCCGGGTCGCCAAGCGAGCCTCCGGAAAGATGCTCCGGGCCAAGTGGGGCCGCATGATCTTCATCTCCTCGGTGGTGGGCCTCTCCGGAGGTGCTGGTCAGGTCAACTACGCCGCCAGCAAGGCCGGCCTGGTCGGCGTGGCCCGCTCGATCACCCGGGAACTGGGCAGCCGCAACATCACCGCGAACGTGGTGGCGCCCGGCTTCATCGACACGGACATGACCGCCGGCCTGTCCGACGACCGCAAGGCGGAGATCCGCAAGTCGATCCCGGCCGGCCGGATGGCCCACCCGGACGAGGTCGCCGCCGTGGTCACCTGGCTCGCCGGGGACACCGCCGGGTACGTCTCCGGTGCCGTGATCCCGGTCGACGGTGGCCTCGGCATGGGCCACTGACCAGCGCTTTCTGACTACGTACGGAGGAACCCCTGCATGTCCGGACTGCTCGCCGGTAAGCGGCTGCTGGTCACCGGCGTCATCACCGACGCCTCGATCGCCTTCTCGGTGGCGAAGATCGCCCAGGAGAACGGCGCGCAGGTCGTGCTGACCGGCTTCGGACGGCTCTCCCTGGTCGAGCGGATCGCCAAGCGACTGCCCGAGCCGGCGCCGGTTATCGAGGTGGACGTGACCAACACGGAGCACCTGGCCAGCCTCGCCGACCGGGTCCGCGAGCACGTCGACGGGCTCGACGGCGTCGTCCACTCGATCGGCTTCGCGCCGCAGAGCTGCCTCGGCGGCGGCTTCCTCGACGCCCCCTGGGAGGACGTGGCGACCGCGCTGCACGTCTCCACCTTCTCGTACAAGTCACTGGCCATGGCGGCGCTGCCGCTGATGTCCCCCGGCGGCGCGGTGGTCGGCCTGACCTTCGACGCGACCAAGGCGTGGCCGGTCTACGACTGGATGGGCGTGGCCAAGGCCGGCCTGGAATCCGCCTCCCGTTACCTGGCGCTGCACATGGGCAAGCAGGGCATCCGCAGCAACCTGGTCGCCGCCGGGCCGCTGCGCACCATCGCCGCCAAGTCGATCCCCGGCTTCGACCAGTTCGAGGACGCCTGGACCGAGCGGGCCCCGCTGGGCTGGAGCCTCACCGACCAGGAGCCCGCCGCCCGGGCCTGCCTGGCGCTGCTGTCCGACTGGTTCCCGGCCACCACCGGCGAGATCGTGCACGTCGACGGCGGCTACCACGCCATCGGCGCCTGACGTCCCCGGCGGCGCCCCCGACCGCCGTCCCGTGTGGGCCGGAGCAGGGGGCGTCGCCGGGTCGTTCCGCCCGACCGGCAAGAATGGGCCCATGGCGTACGACGCGGTGGTGCTGGTGTCCTTCGGTGGGCCGGAGCGGCCCGAGGACGTGATGCCGTTCCTGCAGAACGTGACCCGGGGTCGCGGCGTGCCGCCCGAGAGGCTGGCCGAGGTCGTCGAGCACTACCTGCACTTCGGCGGGGTGTCCCCGATCAACCAGCAGTGCCGTGACCTGCTGGCCGCCGTCCGCGCCGACTTCGCCGCCAACGGCCTCGACCTGCCCGTCTACTGGGGCAACCGCAACTGGGACCCGCTGCTCGCCGACACCGTGACCCAGATGCGCGACGACGGTGTCACCCGGGCGCTGGCCTTCGTCACCAGCGCGTACGGCGGCTACTCGTCGTGCCGGCAGTACCAGGAGGACATCGCCGCCGCCCGGGCCGCGGTCGGTCCGGACGCCCCGGTGATCGAGAAGCTGCGCCAGTTCTGGGACCATCCCGGGTTCATCGAGCCGCACACGGACGCCGTCCGGGCCGCGTTGGGCCAGCTCGACCCGGCCAAGCGGGCCACCACCCGACTGGTCTTCACCGCCCACTCCGTCCCCACCTCGATGGCGGCCAACGCCGGCCCACACGGCGGCCGGTACGAGGCGCAACTGCACGAGGCCGCCCGGCTGGTGGCCGCGGCCGCAGCCCCGGACCTGCCGTACGACCTGGTGTGGCAGAGCCGCTCGGGTCCGCCGCAGGTGCCGTGGCTGGAGCCGGACATCAACGACCACCTGGCCACCCTCGCCCAGGGCGACACCACCAGCGTGGTGGTCAGCCCGATCGGGTTCATCTCCGACCACCTCGAGGTGGTGTGGGACCTGGACACCGAGGCGCTGGAGACGGCCAAGCAGCTCGGCCTGGACTTCGCCCGGGCCGGCACCCCGGGCACCGACCCGCGCTTCGTGACCATGGTCCGCGAGCTGGTCACCGAGCGGACCGACCCGGACGGCGCACAGCTGCGCCGCCGCCTGGGCGAGCTGCCGATGTGGGACACCTGCCCCACCGTCTGCTGCGTGCCGACCCGTCGCCCCTGACCGTCCACCCGCCCAACGACACCCTGGGATCATCGATGCAGGATCGAAAGCCCGTGCAGAGCTGGCTGACCGACATGGACGGCGTGCTGGTGCACGAGGGCCAGCCGGTGCCCGGCGCTCCGGAGTTCATCAAACGGATGCGCGCCTCCGGCAAGCCGTTCCTGGTGCTGACCAACAACTCGATCTACACCCCGCGCGACCTGACGGCTCGGCTGAGCCGGATGGGGCTGGACGTGCCGGAGGAGTCGATCTGGTCCTCCGCACTGGCCACCGGCCAGTTCCTCGCCGACCAGCGGCCGGGCGGCACCGCGTACGTGATCGGGGAGGCCGGGCTGACCACGGCGCTGCACGCCGTGGGCTACGTGCTCACCGACTTCGCGCCGGACTACGTGGTGCTCGGGGAGACCCGCACCTACAGCTTCGAGGCGATCACCAAGGCGGTCCGGCTGATCAACGACGGGGCCCGGTTCATCTGCACCAACCCCGACGTGACCGGCCCTTCCGTGGAGGGCGCGCTGCCCGCCGCCGGCTCGGTCGCCGCCATGATCTCCAAGGCGACCGGGGTGGAGCCGTACTTCGTCGGCAAGCCGAACCCGATGATGATGCGGTCCGCGTTGAACACCATCAACGCGCACTCGGAGAGCACCGCGATGATCGGCGACCGGATGGACACCGACATCCTGTGCGGCCTGGAGGCCGGGCTGGAGACCATCCTGGTGCTCACCGGAATCAGCAGCCGCACCGAGGCGGAGCGCTACCCGTACCGCCCGTCCCGGATCGTCAACTCGGTCGCCGACCTGCTCGACGAGGTCTGACCGGCCGGCCTGCCGCCTCCCGTCAGGGGCGCAGCGGTGCGTTGCAGGCGGCCACCAGCGCCTGCCGGCAGGCCGCGGTGAGCGGGCGGAGCGCGGCGTCGCGCTGCTGTGCCTCGTAGTTGTTGATCGCGCCACCGGGGGCGGCGTGCCCGGCCAGCGCCAGCACCCGGTCGAGCACCGCGGCCCGGGCGAAGAGCCGGCGGGCGCGGGGGTCGAAGCCGGGCGGCAGATCGGTGGCGCCGTCCGGGCGGCGCAGCGCGGCCAGTGCGCCGGCCAGCTCGGGTCGCCACTGGGCGACGTCCAGGCGGGTCAGCGCGGCGGTGGTCTCGGCCAGCGCGGCGGCCAGTTCGGCCTCCGCCTCGGCGGCACCGGGCAACACGAGCGACGCGGCGGGCGCGTTGGCCGGCAGCGGGTACACCCGCCAGAGCACCGTCTCGAAGCAGTCCCCGGAGCCGGAGGTGTGCAGCCGGACCTGCGGGATCAACCCGAGCATGCCAGCCACCACCGCCTCGCCCGTGACCAGTGCCGCGCCGGCGAAGTCGCCGGGGCCGGGCAGCCCTCGGGGGTCACCCGGCGCGGGCAGCACCAGGCGGATCTCGTCCGGGGAGAGCTTGGCCAGGGTGGGCAGCGCGGCGCTGAGTGGGACGTCGGTCCAGGTGCCGGGAGCGTCCGCCACGAGGTGTTCCTCGTCGCCGGCGATGGCGTCGGCGACCTCGTCGTACGGCACCAACCCGGCGCGCCACGCGCGCACCCAGGCAACAAACCGGCTCGACCGGCGCGGCGCGAGTGTGGCCGCGCCCGTTGCGGGGGTGGACATGCCGAAAGGGTACGTGGTGACCGGCGGCCCTGTCTCGACTGCCGCTCCGGCCGCCCTGCGTGCCCCGAACTGCCCCCTTCGCCCCGCCTCGGCCGTGCCGACAACGCAGTGGTGGCGGGGGTTCGCTGGTGGTTCGCGGCGTTTCGCCGCCGCTGTGATCGAGGCGGTGGGGCGTGGTGTCCGGCAGGCGGCGGTGTGTCGGGGTGATGTGTGGGTGCGGCGGGGTTAGCGTGATCGACATGGCGGGGCGATACGGCGAGGACGTGTTGGCGGGGGACTGGCGGCGGCGGAAGGTCACCCCCGAGGTGGACGCCGAACCGGATCTCGTGGTGGAGGACGCCGAATCCGGGTTCTGCGGCGCGGTGGTGGGCTTCGAGTCCGGCGCGGTGGTGCTGGAGGACCGGCACGGCAAGCGGCGCAACTTTCCCCTGCTGCCGGCGGCGTTCCTGCTCGACGGTCGTCCGGTGACGCTGCGCCGCCCGACCCGCGCGTCGGTGCCGGCGGCCCGCCGGCGCACCGCGTCCGGTTCGGTGGCGGTGGACAACGTCCGCGCGCAGGTGGCCAAGGCCAGCCGGATCTGGGTCGAGGGCATCCACGACGCCGCGCTGGTCGAGCGGATCTGGGGCGACGACCTGCGGATCGAGGGCGTTGTCGTGGAGCCGCTGGACGGCATCGACGCCCTCGACGCCGAGGTACGCGACTTCGCCCCCGGTCCGACCCGGCGGCTCGGCGTGCTCGTCGACCACCTGGTGCCCGGCAGCAAGGAGAGCCGGATCGTGGCCCGGGTGAACTCGCCCTACGTGCTGGTGACCGGGCATCCGTACGTGGACGTCTGGCAGGCGGTCAAGCCGGCGGCGCTGGGCATCGCGGCGTGGCCGGTGGTACCGCCGGGGCGGCCGTGGAAGGAGGGGGTCTGCGCGGCTCTCGGCGTGGCCGAGCCGGCCGACATGTGGCGGCACATCCTGTCCCGGGTGAACAGCTTCGCCGACGTGGAGACCCCCCTGATCAACGCCATGGAACGCCTCATCGACTTCGTCACCGAACCGGCCTGACCCGCAACGCGCCGCGCCGCGCAAGGTCCGCACAACTTCCAGGATGTAGTGGCCTCGTCGACCCTCGGAGGCCACTACATCCATGATTCTGTGCGGATCTTGCCCAGGAAGTCAGCGAGCGGTCAGGGTTCCTGGTCGGGGTGGCGGGTGTGGACGAAGGTGGCGATGTCCAGGGCGACCGCACGGCCCTGCTCGTCGCGGCGCACGGTGAGGATCTCGCCGTCCTGTCCACCGGCGCGGCCCCGCCACCGGTCCGGTCCCTCGGCGACGAAGCGCAGATCCGGTACGCCGACCGGGCCGGCGTGCAGGTCGCCGGTGGCGTCCGCGAACACCTCGATCTCGCTGCCCATCCACCACCAGCGGCCGGTCAGCTCGCTCAGCTCGGCGGGTGGCGCGGCGGCGGCCGGCAGCCAGGGGGTGATTGGCGCGGGCTCGGCGTCCAGCACCAGCGTGAGCAGCCGCCGGCCGAGCGCGCCGAGGTGCCCGGTACGCAGGCCGTACGAGTTGGCGAAGCCGACCACGGCGGTGCGGGTGGGCCGGTGCACGGCCAGCGAGGCGATGTAGCCGGGCATCGAGCCGCCGTGCCCGACGTACACCCGGTCGCCTTCCCGGAAGAGCTCCAGCCCGAGGCCGTGCCCGTGGTTCCAGGACTCCAGGTCGCTGATCACCACGGGGGAGCACATCTCGGTCAGCGTCTCGGCGGCGAGCACCGAGGGGTCGGGGTCGGCCAGGAACGCTGCCCAGCGACCCAGGTCCTCGATCGTCGACCAGAGTTGCCCGGCCGGGGCCATCGCCCCGGTGTCGGTGCGGGGCTCCTCGCGCAGCGTGTCGTGCCAGGGGTGGACGACGTAGCCGCGGGCGAACGGCTCGGTGGCCGCGTACGTGGTGCGGCCCATCCCCAGCGAGGTGAGGATCCGCTCGCCGAGCAGGTCGGCCCAGGGCGTCCCGGTGAGCCGTTCGAGGACGCCGCCGAGCAGCCCGTACGCCAGGTTGGAGTAGTGGTAGGTGGCGTGCGGCGGGTACGCGATCTTGTCTGCGGTCAGCCCGGCCAGCAGGGTGCGGAGGTCGGCGCCCTCGGTCCGCTCCCACCACTCACCCTCGGGTTCGCGCTGGATGCCGCTGGCGTGCCCGAGTAGCTGGCGCAGGGTGAGCGTGCCGACGCCGGTGCCCGGCAGGTGCCGTTCCAACGGGTCGTCCACGGCCAGCCGGCCGGCGTCGCGCAACTGCATGATCAGCGTGGCGGTCATCGTCTTGCTGATCGAGCCCAGCCGGTACTGCAGGTCGACGTCCGGGCGGGGATGCTCTCCGGCGGCGGCCAGATGCACCAGCGCGCCGTCGCGGACCACGCCCAGCACCAGCGACGGGGCGCGGCCGTCGACCTGTGCCTGGGCGACCATGGCGTCGACCTGTCGGGCGGTCTCGGGCAGCAGGGTCAACGGGATCTCCTCGCTCGTCGGCTCGGGCCGGTCTACCGAGACGGGGCGTTTCGGCCGGCCAGGTGGGTTTCGCCGAGCTTACTGATCATCACGGGTCGTCCGCGCGTGCAATTGCGTGTCACGATCAGGGGGTGGACGCCGTGGTGTGGATCGTGTTGGGTGTGTTGCTGGTGGTCGCCGAGATCTTCACGACGACGCTGTTTCTGATCATGTTCGGGGCTGGCGCGTTCGCCGCCGCAGGTGCGGCCGCCCTGGGCGCGCCGGTGGCGGTGCAGGCGCTGGTGTTCGCGGTGGTGTCGGCGTTGAGCCTGGTGGTGGTCCGACCGGTCATCCGGCGGCATCAGAGGACCGCGCTGGACAGCGGCGAGCAGCCGTTCGGCCTGGAGGCGATCGAAGGCTCCACGGCGTTGGTGCTGGAACGGGTGGACGCCGAGCACGGCCTCGTCAAGATTGACGGAGAGCTGTGGAGCGCCCGGTCGTACGACACGACGCAGGTCTACGACGTCGGTCAACGGGTTCGGGTGATAAAGGTCCGGGGCGCGACCGCCCTGGTCTGGCAGGACGATGTTTCTTCCGCCGGCGAGCTGCCGGAATCGAGAGGGTGAACGGGATGACGGTCATAGGGGTGCTGGTGATCGCGGTGGCGCTGATCGCCGTGGTGACGCTGGCCAAGGCGGTGCGGATCGTGCCGCAGCAACGCCAGGACGTGGTGGAACGGCTCGGCAAGTACAAGCGCACCCTCAGCCCCGGCCTCAACCTGCTGGTGCCGTTCATCGACGCGGTCCGTACCAAGGTAGACATGCGGGAGCAGGTGGTCAGCTTCCCGCCGCAGCCGGTGATCACCTCGGACAACCTGGTGGTCTCGATCGACACGGTCCTCTACTTCAAGGTGGTCGACTCGGTCCGGGCGACCTACGAGATCTCCAGCTTCCTCCAGGCCATCGAGCAGCTCACCGTCACCACGCTGCGAAACGTGATCGGCTCGCTGGACCTGGAGCGGGCGCTGACCAGCCGGGACGAGATCAACCGGCACCTCTCCGGCGTGCTGGACGAGACCACCGGCCGCTGGGGCATCAAGGTGACCCGGGTGGAGATCAAGGCGATCGAGCCGCCAGCCAGCATCCGTGACTCGATGGAGAAGCAGATGCGCGCCGAGCGGGACCGCCGCGCGGCGATCCTGACCGCCGAGGGGCACAAGCAGTCGCAGATCCTCACCGCCGAGGGCGAGAAGCAGTCCGCGGTGCTGCGCGCCGACGGTGACCGGCAGGCTCGGATCCTGCAGGCCGAGGGCCAGGCGAAGGCGATCCGGACGGTGTTCGACGCGATCCACCAGGCGAACCCGAGCCAGAAGGTGCTCGCCTACCAGTACCTGCAGGCCCTGCCCCAGATCGCCCAGGGCAGCGCCAACAAGGTCTGGATCATCCCGGCCGAGCTGACCAAGGCACTTGAGGGGATGGGTGGCGCGCTGGGTGGTTTGAGCCAGATGGTGGGGGACCTTCCCGCACCGGAGGCAGCCGACCACGCGAGCCAGGTCGAGCGCGAGGCCGCGGAGGCGGCGCAGGCCGCAGCGGCCGCCGCCCAGCAGATCCACGACGAGGTCCGCGTCGCCGAGGCGCAGGCCACCGGCACCAAGGGGCCGCAGGGGCTGCCCGCGCCGGAGCCGGTCTCCCCGACCAGCCTGGTCAACGACCCGACCGATCAGCGCGAGCGCGGCTGATCCAGTACAGCGGCCGCCCGGCCGGGTAAATGCGAGAAAGACTCATGGGGCGCTCCGACGCCTGCCACGATCGGTCCTAGGACGGGTGGTGACCAGGCAATCGGGGCGCCCCGGCGCGTCCCGCACCGCTCGCGGACGAGCGAGGTGACGCATGAAGGATCCGGCGAATCGGATGTGGTCCTCCGCCCCGGTGCCCGGCGCGCACGACCCGGCCGGCCCACTGGGTTCCCGGAGCAGCGGCGGAGGGTTCGGCGTACTGCCGTTCGTGGGCGAGCCGACCCCGGCCGGGCCGGCAACGAACGCCAGTTGGGCCTGGTCGATACGCCGGTTCGCGCGGGCGGCGGTGTGGCTGCTGCCCGCGTACGCCATCCTCTACGGCGTGGTGGCGATGGCCAGCGACGGCGGGGTGGGCAACGACCCGTATCCGGCCGACGGTCGGGCGGCGTACCTGATTGGTTGGGTGGCCGCGGTCTGGCTTGGTCTGCTCGCGCTGCTGGCCCTCACCGGGCTGCTCGCCGCGACCCGCAGTCGTCGGGTGGCCGCCGCCGGTCTGCTGGTCAGCATCGCCGGCACCGTGCTGATGCTGCCTTTCGCCGGGCTCGCCGAGCAGACACCGGTCTTCGGCACCACGGCGCGTTCGCTGGTCCTGGTCGGCGCCACCTTCTACAGCGTGGGCTGGTTCCTCACCGGATGGGCGGTCGCCCGGTCGGGCACGTTCAGCCTCGGCGACGGGGTCATGCTGATCATCGCCGCGCCGCTGCTCGGCCTGGGCGGCGCCCTGATCGGGTCGCTGCAGACGTTCGGCGCGATCTTCGTGCTGATCGCCGGCATCGGCATCGGCTACCGCTCCGGGCGCCTGGTGCCCCGTGACATCGCCCGCGACGCCGCCAGCGCCAGCCTCTCCACCCCAACCCCCTAACCCACCCCACCCACCCCGCCCCACCCACCCCACCCCACCTGGTGATCAAGAGGTTTGCGTCGGAAACGGCCTCTTGGCTGACGCAAACCTCTTGATCACCGGTGCGAGGGGCGGAGAGGGTCGGAGGAGGGGGCGCGGGCGGGTTTGGGTGGGAGTTGGCTGATGGGGGGTGGTGAAGTTGCTGACAATCGGGCTGCGAGGGTGGTCGGTTGGCGGCATTCGTGGCAATCCTGGGGAGCATGGCCGCCTCCCGCTCGCCGCTGTCGCGGCTGTTCACCGTGCTGCTCGCCGGCTTGCTGGCCGGGCTCGCCCTGGCAGTCGCCGCGCTGCCGGGCAACCTGCTGCTCGGGTTCGCCGCCCGCTCCGCGATCGGGACGTACGCCGCGTTGCCTGACGCGCTGCGCACCCCGGCCACCCCGCAGCGCTCCTACCTCTACGCCAACGACGGCAAGACGCTGATCACGACGTTCTACGACGTGAACCGCACCGACGTCCCGCTGGCGGACATCGCCCCGGTGATGCGGCAGGCGATTGTGGCGGCCGAGGACCGGCGGTTCTACTCGCACGGCGGCGCGGACCTGCGCGGGCTGGCCCGCGCGCTGGTGTCCAACGTCAAGGGCGGCGGCACCGAGCAGGGCGGCTCGACGCTGACCATGCAGTACGTCCGTAACGTGCTCAAGACCGACCCCACCCGCACCGCCGAGGAACGCGCCGCCGCCACCGACCCCACGATTCCGCGCAAGATCCAGGAGATCCGGTACGCGGGCGCGTTGGAGCAGAGCCTCGGCAAGGACGAGATCCTCAACCGGTACCTGAACATCGCCTACTTCGGCTCCAATGCGTACGGGATCGCGGCGGCCAGCCAGCGCTACTTCGGCAAGCCTCCGGCGCAGTTGACCCTCGCCGAGTCGGCCCTGCTCGCTGGCCTGGTGCAGTCCCCGGACGCGTACAGCCCCATCGACGGGAACAAGGACGACGCGCTGGCCCGCCGGTCGTACGTCCTGGACTCGATGGCCGAGACCGGCGCCATCACCGCCGGGCAGGCCGCGCAGGCCAAGGCGGAGCCGCTGACCCTGCACCCCACCGCGCAGCCCAACGGCTGCACCGCCGTGGCCCAGGGTCACGACGACTGGGGCTACTTCTGCGACTACCTGCGCCGGTGGTGGGTCGCCCAGCCGGCGTTCGGGGCCACCGTGCCGGAGCGCGAGCAGGCCCTGCGGTCGGGCGGCTACACCGTCGTGACCTCGCTGGACCCGCAGATCCAGGCCACCGCGCAGCAGCAGGCCACCAAGGTCTACGGGTACGACAACAAGCGCGCCCTGCCGATCGCGGCTGTGCAGCCGGGCACCGGGCAGGTGCTGGCGATGGCGGTCAACCGGCACTACAGCCTGGCCGACAACCCGGGCGGGCAGGCCAACTACCCGAACACCGTCAACCCGCTGATCTCCGGCGGGGCCAGCGTCGACGGGTACCAGGCCGGCTCGACGTTCAAGCTGTTCACCATGCTCGCCGCGCTGGAGTCGGGCCGTACCCTCTCCACCGGCTTCGACGCACCCGCCAAGCTGCCCACCCGGTACGCCGCCGAGGGCCCGGGCAGCTGTGACGGCACCTGGTGCCCGGCCAACGCCAACCCGGACTGGATGGACGGGTACCGGATGATGTGGGACGGCTTCGGCCGTTCGGTGAACACCTACTTCGTCTGGCTGGCCGAGCAGGTCGGCCAGGACAAGGTGGTGGAGATGGCGCAGCGGCTCGGCATCACCTTCCGCGCCGACGCGGACGCCGCCTTCGCCAAGGACGACGCCGCCAACTGGGGTTCGTTCACCCTGGGCGTGGCCGCCACCACACCGCTGGACCTGGCCAACGCGTACGCCACGGTGGCCGCCGAGGGCACCTACTGCACGCCCGTGCCGGTGGTCTCGGTGACCGCCGCGAACGGGGACAAGGTGCCGGTCGGGCAGCCGGCCTGCAAGCGGGTGCTCGACGCCGACGTGGCCCGCGCCGCGACCGACGCCGCCCGCTGCCCGGTCGGCCAGCAGTCGCCGTACGGGCAGTGCAACGGCGGCACCGCCACCGGCGTGAACGACATCCTCGACGGCCGCCCGGTGGCCGGCAAGACCGGCAGCTCGGAGCAGAACTCGACCGAGACGTTCGTCGGCTTCACCCCGCAGGTCGCGGTCGCCGGCATCGCCGCCAACCCGGACGACCCGACCGACTCGGTGGGCTCCGCGGTGCAGGCCAAGGTGATCGACGCGGTCGCCCGGGTCATCGCCACCGCCGTGAAGGGCCAGCCGGAGAAGGCGTTCGTCGCGCCCAGCCGCGAGCTGGCCGGCGAACCCCGCCGCCCGGTCGAGCGCGTCCCCGTTCCGGACCGTCGACCAACCCGGGAGGACGACCCTCGCTCACTCCTGCAACGCTGGCTGGACCGCCGCGGCTGACCGCCCTGCCTGCCCCCGCCCCGGCTCCTGAGGAGCGGGGGGACCGTCAGCCCTGCCGACGACGGGGGCGGTAGCTGGCCAGGGTGGCGGGTAGGCCGCGGCGGATGATTCCGGCCCAGTCGGTGTCGCCGCGTAGCACTGCCGCCGCGGTCTTGCGCGCCTGCTCGGCGGTGAAGTGTGGTGGCAGCATCAGCTCCGCCGGGTCGACCAGCGCGTTGATCACCACCGGCCGGTCGGCGGTGAGCGCCCGGTCCCAGATCGCCGGCACCTGCTCCGGGGAGTCGACCAGCTCGCCGTGCAGCCCGAGCACCTGCGCCCACTGGTGGTAGCCGATGTCCGGCAGTTGCTGGCTGTCCGGGAACATCGGCGTTCCCTCGCTGGAGCGTTGCTCCCAGCTGACGAACGCCAGATCCCGGTTGTTGAGCACCAGCACCACGAACCGTGGGTCCGCCCAGCTGCGCCAGTACTTGGCCACGGTGATCAGCTCGTTGACGCCGTTCATCTGCATCGCACCGTCGCCGATCAGCGCCACCAGCGGGCGGTCCGGGTGGGCGAACTTGGCGCTCAGCGCGTACGGCATGGCGCCGCCCATGGACAGCAGGGTCCCGGAGAGGCTGGCCAGCATCCCGGGGCGGACCTGCACGTGCCGGGCGTACCAGGCGGTCGTGGTGCCGCAGTCCACGGCGATCATGGCGTCGTCGGGCAGCCGCTCGCTGAGGGTGCTGAACAGCAACTGCGGGTTGACCGGGTCGGCGGTCTGCTCGGCCAGCTCGCGCTGCACCCGGCGCCACGACGAGGTGGCCTCAGCGATCTCCGCCCGCCAGGCGGTCGGCCCGGGGCCGGGGCCCAGCTCGTGCAGCAGGGCCCGCAGCGTGGGGCCGGCGTCGCCGGTCAGGTTCACCTCGGTCGGGTATCGCAGCCCGAGCTGGGTGCCGTCCACGTCGATCTGCACCGCGCGGGCCTGCCCCTGCGGCGGGTAGAACTCCGAGTACGGCATGTTGCTGCCGACGATCAGCAGCCGGTCGCAGCCGGTCATCAGCTGCCAGCTCGGCCGGGTGCCGAGCAGCCCGATCGAGCCGGTGACCCACGGCTCCCGGTGGTCGACGGCGGTGAAGCCGAGCAGCGCGGTGGCCACCCCCGCGCCGAGCCGCTGGGCGATCTCGCGGACCTCGTCCGGTGCCCCGAGCGCGCCCTGCCCCACCAGCATCGCCACCCGCTGCCCGCTGCGCAGCACCTCGGCGGCGCGGCGCAGGTCCACCTCCGGCGGCACGGTCGCCGGGCTGCTCGGCACGTTGCTGGTGTGGTAGTAGCCGTGCGCGTACGGCGGATCCGGGATGGCCGGCTCGTCCTGCAGGTCCGAGGGGAGCACCAGGGCGGTGACGGTACGCCGGGCCAGCGCCGTGCGGCACGCCCGGTCGACCAGATGGCGGACCTGCGCCGGGTGGTCGAGCTGGGCCAGGAACGCCGCGGCCACGTCCTTGTAGAGGGCCAGCAGGTCGACCTCCTGGTAGTAGCCGCCGCCCTCGGCGGTGACCGCGGTGTGCCCGACCAGAGCGACAACCGGCTGGTGGTCGAGCTTGGCGTCGTACAGGCCGTTGAGCAGATGGATTGCGCCCGGCCCGCTGGTCACCAGCGCGCAGCCCAGCGGCCCGCCGCCGTACTTGACGTGCGCCGAGGCGGCGAAGCCGGCGGTCTCCTCGTGTCGCACCTGGATGAACTGGGCCCGCTCGTTGGTGCGTTGCAGTGCGGAGGTGAGGCCGTTGATGCCGTCGCCCGGGTAGCCGAAGTACCGGTGCACGCCCCAGCTGAACAGGCGGGCGACGATGTGGTCCGCGACGGTGGCGTGCTTGGGCAGGGCACCCGCTTCGCCCGGCGCGGCGTGGTCTGGGCTCACCTGGCTGGTCCTTCCGGTTGAGTCCTTTACTCCGCCCGCCATTCCCCTTCCTTTCCGGACAAAACGCCCCGGGTGGGGTGGGCTCGACCGGCCCCGGAGTGCCGGGCGGGCCGTCCGGCAGAATCGTCGGGTGCCCGTCCACCAGATCACCGATCCCGACGACGACCGGATCGCCGACTACCGCGCGCTCACCGACGTCGAGCTGCGCACCCGCTGGGAGCCGCCGCACGGCCTGTTCATCGCCGAGGGGGAGCTGGTGCTGCGCCGCGCGCTGCGCGCCGGCTACCCGGCCCGGTCGTACCTGGTCGACGCCAAGCGGGCCGACCAGCTCGCCGACCTGGACACCGGCGACGCGCCGGTCTACGCGGCGACGCAGGACGTGCTGCAACGGGCCACCGGATTCCACGTACACCGGGGGGTGCTGGCGTCGTTCCACCGCCGTCCGCTGCCGACGGCGGCCGAGGTGCTCGCCACCGCGCGCCGGGTGGTGATCCTGGAGGACGTCAACAACCACACCAACCTCGGCGCGGTTTTCAGGGGTGCCGCCGCGCTCGGCATCGACGCGGTGCTGCTCTCGCCCACCTGCGCCGACCCGCTCTACCGACGCAGCGTACGGGTCAGCATGGGCGAGGTCTTCGCGGTGCCGTACGCCAAGCTCGAGCGCTGGCCGGTGGCCCTGGACCAGGTGCGGGAAGCGGGCTTCACCGTGCTCGCCATGACGCCGGCTCCGGACGCCGTACCGATCCAGCGGCTCACTGCGGCGCAGCGTGCGCGGGCGGCGCTGCTCCTCGGGGCCGAAGGCCCTGGCCTCACCGCGGCGGCCCAGTCAGCCAGCGACGTACGGGTGGTCATCCCGATGCGGCGCGGAGTGGACTCGTTGAACGTCGCCGCCGCAGCCGCGGTCGCCTTCTGGGAGTTGGGTCGCGACGATCCCCTGTGAGGTGGGCGCTCGACGGAACAGAACATAGTATCCGCAGTCGTGACAACTTCGCCCGATTCGAGCATCCATCCTTTCCGGGTCGACATTCCGCAACGCGATCTCGACGACCTGTACGAGCGGCTCGATCGCACCAGGTGGCCCGACCAGTTGCCCGGGGTGGGCTGGGAGTACGGCATCCCGCGGGACTACCTGATGGACCTGGTGCGGTACTGGCGGCACGAATACGACTGGCGTGCCGCGGAGGCCAGGCTCAACGAGTGGCCGCAGTTCACTACCACGATCGATGGGGCGGACATTCACTTCGCGCACGTCCGGTCTCCGGAGCCGGGCGCGACTCCGCTGCTCATCACGCACGGCTGGCCGGGCTCAATCGTGGAGTTCACCGAGGTCGCCGGGCCGCTGACCGATCCGCGGGCCCACGGCGGCGACCCGTCCGACGCCTTCCACCTGGTCATGCCGAGCATCCCGGGGTTCGGGTTCTCCGGGCCGACGCGGGAGACCGGATGGGAGTTCCGGCGGGTGGCCGCCGCATTCGCCGAGATGATGCGGCGTCTCGGCTATCAGCGGTACGGCGTGCAGGGCGGTGACTGGGGGTCGGTCATCTCCCGCGAACTCGGCCGTACCCAGACCGGCCACGTCATCGGCGTACACCTGAACCTGCTGCCGAACTCGTCCGTGACGGAGGAACCGGACGCCGACCTGCTCGCCACGTTGAGCCCGGCGGAACGGGAGCGAACGCTGGCCTCGTGGCGGCGCACCCAACAGTGGGACCGCGACAGCGCGGGCTATGCGGTTATCCAGTCCACGCGGCCGCAGACGCTTGCCTACGGTCTGACCGACTCCCCGGTCGGCCAGTTGGCCTGGATCGCGGAGAAGTTCAAGGAGTGGACGGACTCGTCGGCCCGCCCGGAGGACGCCGTCGACCGCGATCACCTGCTCACCAACGTCATGCTCTATTGGCTCACCGGAACGGCCGGCTCGTCCGCCCGCATCTACTACGAGCGGGCACATGCGGACTACTGGGGGTCGCCGCCGGAGCCGTCGACCGCACCGACAGCCTTGGCCGCCTTCCCACGGGACAACTTCATTCCGTTGCGGCACATCGCCGATCGAACGAACAACATCGTGCGATGGACGGAGTTCGACCGAGGCGGGCATTTCGCTGCGATGGAGACACCCGATCTGCTGGTCGCTGACATCCGAACGTTCTTCCGGCAGCTCCGCGCGGAGACGTCTGACTGATCCGGCCGGGTCAGCAACCCCGCTGCCGGGGCGGTGGTGAGGGCGGGCGCGCCCGCCCAGATCGGTAGAGCGTCGGGTAGGGGAAGAGGGTGTGGGCGGGGGTGTAGATGTCG
>NZ_JBEXIK010000044.1:0-53882 GCF_040608515.1 Micromonospora sp. NPDC005173 | reverse complement strand
GCCCGGCGGCGATACTGACGCCACCGCCGTGACCCCCGCTGGCCCGGTTTCGGTGCCCGCCGCGCCACCGCCCGGCGGCGGGCTTTGGTGTCGGCCAGGTGCATCCGGTGCTCCGCGCGGACCGCCCGCCCGGACACCAACAGCCCGGCACCGTCGGGCCCGGCCACCGCGTAGGGGTGGATGATGCCGAGGTCCACCCCGGCCACCCGACCCGGTTGCGGCCCCACCCCCGGTGGGTAGGTCGCGACCGGAATCTCGGCGGTCACGTCGAGGAACAGCCGCCCGCCCTCAGACAGCACAGTGATCGAGCGGACCTGCTCCACCGGGTACGGCAGATCCCGGGCCAGGCGAACCCACAACGGGCAGGTGCCTCTCGCGCTGGGGATGCGTACCCGCCGCCCGTCAACCGTGAAGGTGCCGTGATACCAGCGCACCGGCACCAACCCCCGCCGGCGACGCGGAAACCGCGCCGAGTCGTCACCGGCCTTACGGCGCTTCGCCGCCGCGAACCAGGCATCGGAGAACCGACGCAACACCGACCGGGCACCCGTACTGTCCAGCTCACCGAACGTGCCCGGCCCCGACGCCGCCAACTCCCGACACAACTCCTGATAGCCAGCCACCGGCGCATCCCCGCGGCGACGCCGCCACGCATTGACCTCCAACACACACGCCCACACATCACCACCCGAACGCAGCAAGCCGAAACACCGCCGCCGCTGCCCTGACGTCACCCGCAACCCAACCCGAGCCGTGCGATACACGACCCGCGGCGCAGCGGAATCCCGACGGCGAGGCACAAACCGAACCCAACACCACCGGTACGACAACTTCCCAACCACTCACCAACCCGGCGAACGTTAGCGGCCACCGCACTAGCCGAGTCCTGGACCAGGACTGAGGCGCCACAGATTTCCCGGACACGGAACCCACTAAAATGGTTCCGTTGAAGGAAGAGGTTCCGATGCCGAAACAGCGCCGGTCGTTCACGCCGGAATATAAAGAACAGATCGCCCGTCTGGTGGTCGAGGAGTCGCGGAATATCGCGTCGACCGCCCGGGAGATCGGGGTCAACGAGCAGACCCTGCGGAACTGGGTCAACGCCTACCGGAACGCGCACGCCAGCGAGGAGTCGCCGTTGACAATTTCGGAACGGGCCCGGCTGCGCGAGCTGGAGAAAGAAGTCCGCGAGCTACGCCAGGAGAAGGAATTCCTGGGAAAAGCCGCCGCCTTCTTCGCCAGCGAGTATCGGTAGAAGCTAAATATGAGCTCATCGACGCGCAGAAGCACAACCTCGACCAGCACGAAAAGGCGGTCTACACCGTCGTGAACATGTGCCGGTGGCTGGGCGTGTCGTCGTCCGGGTATTACGAATGGAGAAGCCGTCCGCTGTCCGCGACCGCGCAGCGACGCGAATATCTGAAGACGCTCATCGTGTCGGTCTTCGCCGACTCCGACGAGACGTACGGGCATCGGCGCGTCCACGCCGAGCTGGCTCGTCGAGGCGAGCACTGCTCCGTCGAGTTCGTCCGCGGCCTGATCCGCGAGCTGGGCATGGTGCCCTGCCAGCCCCGACCGTGGCGGCACAGCCTGACCGACGCCGACCCGGCCGCCGCGGCCATCCCGGACCTCGTCCAGCGGAACTTCACCGCCGAGACCCCTGGCACGAAACTGGTGGGCGACATTACGTACATTCCCACCTGGCAGGGCTGGGTGTACCTGGCCACCGTCATCGACTGCTGCACGAAAGCCGTTATCGGCTGGGCGATGGACGACAATTACAAGACACCACTGATCACCGCCGCGATCGAGATGGCCGCCAGAAATCAGCGCCTGCAGCCCGGCGCCATATTCCATTCCGACCGGGGCAGCAACTATACGTCGACGGAATTCGCCAGAAAACTCGGGCGGCTCGACATCCGGCAGTCCGTCGGCCGGACCGGGACCTGCTACGACAATGCCCTCGCCGAATCGTTCTTCGGCGCCCTGAAAAACGAGCGAGTCAACCGCACCGTGTATCCGACCCGGAAACGCGCCGTGGACGACATTGCGCGCTACATCGAACTCCGATACAATTCCCGACGTCTCCACTCGGCACTCGGCTACAAGACCCCAAACGAGGTCCACACCGAGTACCTGAACCGACAGCTCGCCGCATAAATCAGGCCACCTAAACAGCTGTCCGGAAAACGCGGGGCTCCTCAGACAGCCGCCACGTGCCGTAGTACAGGTTGGCGCGCAACGAGTCGGTGAAGGAGTACGGAAACTGCGAAGCGTACGCGATCCGCCGGCGCCACCGGTCGATGTCGACGTCGCGAAGTAACGCATCACCGTTGATGACGATCTCGCCTCGCTCCGGCGTGATCAGACCCGCGATGAGATCGGCGAGCCTACTCTTGCCGGCACCGCTCGCACCGACGATGGCGACCGCCTGACCGCGCCGCAGTGCCAGGTGCAGGTCCGTGAGGACGGTACCGCGGCCCGGATAGCCGACCGAGACGCCACGCAGTTCGAGACGGTCGATGTGCTCGGGCGGCTGGGACGCGGCAACCTCCTCCGCCAGCTCATGGAGCAGGGTGCCGATCCGCCGGACCCGCTCCGTCGCCTCGCCCGCCTCGCGGTGCCAGCTCATCCAGTCGCACAGCACCTTGGCGGGGCGCGACATGTACCCGTACGCCATGGCCAAGCCGCCGATGCCGATGTCACCACGGGCGATCAGCCAGCCGCCGCTGGCCAGCAGCAGGAGTGTCCCGGCGGCGTGGACGAGGGTTGCTGCGCGCGGACACCCGTGCGTTGTGCCGTATCCGGGCGAGGTCCGCGCCAGCTTGCGGTCGAGTATCGCCGACGACTGGACAAGCTCCCACGCCCTGGCACCCGAGGTACGGGTGAACACCATGAGGCCGATGCGTTCCCGGAAGTACTCGTTCATGGCCTCGGTACTGTCGATGACGCCGTAGCGACCGTGACCATCGGACGGGTGGTCGTATCGTTCTTGTCAAGATCGCACCCCTCGTTTACCCCCCGAAAACCCCGGTGGACGGACGACAATCAGTGACAAGCGGCGATCATCGATTGCTGGCGTTCGGGCAGGTCAACTGCAGAACTCGACAACCGACGACAAACTTGGAATTGCCGCGGTCGGTAAGCCGTGTCGGACGTGCTCAATCCCAAGGCCGCCGCCGTCTACCTCACCCTCGCCCCGCAGTTCCTCCACCCGTCCGGGCCGGTGCTGGTCCCCATGTTGGTGCTCGCCACCGCACACGCCCTGCTGCACACCTTCTGGCTGGCCGGCTGGACCGCGGTCACCGGCGCAGCCGCACGGCTGCTGCGCACCGCACGCGTGCGCCGTACCCTCGACCGGCTCACCGGCACCGTCCTCATCGGCCTCGGCGTCCGCTCCGCGGTGACCTGACCCGAGACAGCAGGCGGTCCGTCGACGCCTTCTGGGCTCGGGAAGGCTTGGCGCGGGACCTGCCCACCTACCCCACCTCTTCGGCGTGTTCGGTGAGGACTACCGCCCGAGAGTCAACGGGCCCAGCAGAGGATTGACAGTTCACGCTGTGACAGCTGAGGATTGCCTCAGTCCACCAACTGTCACCGGAGAACCTCCGTCACCATCGTTCGACACCCCGCAATTCGGCGACGCGGGTCCTGTCGAGGCGACGGAGCCGGACGACGTCACCTTCCCTTTCTCAGCGTGTCGCGCGCTCGGTTGCCGCAACGACCGCACGCGACCCAACGGATGGAGCCGCGTACCCCGGGCGTGCCCCTCGGCCATCTCCTACGGCCATCAGGCCGAGTAGCCAGAAGGGCAGACATCACCATGCCGAAATCCCTACCCGCGCGGTGGCGACGCCGCCTCCCGGTCCCGGCGGCGCTGGCCGCCGCCATGGCCGTCGTGCTGCTGGTCAGTCCGGCCTCGGCGACCGCGCCGGACGCCGCCGCACCGGCCGATTCCGGCCCGGTCGCCGGTGAGCCGGCGAACGTCGTGGAGGTGCTGCTCGCCGGCACCGCGGAGCTGGACGCGCTGGTCGCCACCGGAGTGGACCTCGACCACCATGTCGAACGCTCGGAGAACGGCGTGGTCGCGCACGCGGTGCTCACGCCGAGCGAAGCCGCCCGGCTGACCGCGGCCGGCTTCACCCTCGGCGACGTGCTGCATCGCCCCGAGGACGCCCGGGCCCGCGTCGAGGAGCGCGAGTCGACCATCGCCGAGCACCTCGCCGAGAACCGGGAGTTCGCCGCCGCCGCGGCCGACCCGACCGCTCCGGACGTCTCCGACATCAAGATCATCCGCGCGGACTACTACACCTCCGGTGCCAGCCAGGTCCTCTCCGTCGAGGCGAAGTGGGCGCAGGGCCAGACGGCCAGCAACACGCTCACCGTCGAGCGGGACAGTGGGCCGGGCACCGCGATCGGCTCCGGCGGCACGCAGACCATCTCCCGCTTTGTCGACGCCGGCGTCTACCTCTACCACCGTGGCGCCTCGGCGGTGACCAGCCGGCCGGACCGTATCCGGATCACCAGCCCCACCGGGGATGTGGCCGAGGTCAAGGTGCAGGAGTGGCTGCCCACGCCGGAGACCAGCCCGGAGGGGCCGGGCTACCAGAAGGACTTCGTCACCAGCTACCTCACCCCGACCGAGCTGTACGCGCGGATCCACCAGCTCGCCGCCGAGTTCCCCAACCTGGCCGAGATCGTCGAGCTGCCGTACAAGACGAACGGCTACCGGCGGCACGCCCAGGCCGTCCTCGGCAGCGCCAACGCCAGCCGGGTCGCGGTGGACTCCCTGGCCTGGGGGCACCAGGGTGGCAACGACATCTCGGTGGAGCTGGTGAACCCGGGCGTCGGCAACGCGGCGCTGGCGGTGACCGTGAGCGGTAAGGCCATCCGGGTGGCCCTCGGTACCGACGGAGCGGGCGCGGTGACCAGCACCGCGGCCGAGGTCGTCGCGGCGCTCAACGCCGTGGCCGGGTCGCTGGTCAAGGCGTACACCTATCGCGGCAGCCCGGGCGGCGGCGTGGTCGCGCCGGCGGCGCGGACCGCGCTCACCGACGACCTGAGTGCGCCGGCCTCCGTCTCCCGCGATCCGCAGCCGGTGTACGCGATCCGGATCGGCAAGGTTCGGGACGGTTCGAAGCCGGGGGTGCTCGCCTACGCGCAGGAACACGCGCGGGAGTGGGTGCCGCCGCTGGTCACCGTCGAGACCGCCGAGCGGTTGCTGCGCAACTACGCGCACGACGGGCAGACCAAGCAGCTGCTGAACAACCTGGACATCTGGATCGCTCCGTCGGTCAACCCGGACGGCGGCCACTACTCCTTCTACGACTTCAACTCCCAGCGCAAGAACATGACCAACCACTGCCCGTCGACCGGGGCCGCAGACTTCCTCGGCCGGGACTCGTGGGGCGTCGACAACAACCGCAACTACACCGAGTACAGCCTCTTCGACGGGTACTCGGGCGCGTCGAGCAGCTGCACCAGCGGCACCTACGCCGGGCCGAGCGAGCTCTCCGAGCCGGAGAACCGCAACGTCGACTGGCTGGCCGCCCGCCCCAACATCAAGTTTTCGATGAACCTGCACTCCTCCGGGAACTACTTCATGTGGTCGCCGGGCGCGTACGCCCTGCCGGACCGGACCTCGGCGCCGCGGCCGACGCTGGCCGAGGAGTCGGCCTTCTGGGGCGCGTCCTCGCGGATCCTGACCGCCATCAAGCAGCACCGGAACATGGCGGTCACCCCGGCCCGCACGGGCCCGATCTCCGACGTGCTCTACTCGGCGGCGGGCAACTCCGGCGACATGCTCTGGTACAAGTACGGCATCTACGCCTGGAACTTCGAGGTCGGCACGTCCTTCCAACCTGACTGGGAGGAGGCGCACTCCGAGGCGATGGAGTTCTCCAATGGCCTGGTCGAGCTGATGCGGGTGGCCCGGGACTTCGCCAAGGACCGGACCCGCCCGGAGAGCACCCTCACGGTCGCCCCCAGCTCGACACCGGGCATGGTGAACGTGACCTTCGGCGTCTCCGAGCCCGCCTCGGTCTTCTACACCCTCGACGGCGCTACGCCGACGTACTCGTCGACGCTCTACGGCTCGGCGGGCATCCGCGAGGGCGGGGAGACCCTGACGATCCCGGCCGGTACCCGGATCAACTGGTTCTCGGTCGACTCGGCCGGCAACGTCGAGAACAACTACACCCCGGACGGCAGGGGCAAGAACTACCGCAAGGGCCAGGCGGTCCTGCCGACCAGCTGACGAATCACGGCAGGTAGGGACGGCCGCGGCGCTCCTGGGCGCTGCGGCCGTCACCGCTCAACGACGATGCTGGCCGTGTCGATCCTGCGGGAGGTCCAGGACTCGCTAGCGGTCCCAGGCGCGACCGAGCCATCGGGCGAGATCGAGGCCGACTCTGCCGCCTGACCGTCGTTCACGCCGGGACCGTTCATCCCGCCGGTGGACGCGCCCTCGCGTGGTTCCTCCATCTCGTGTCGAACATCAGGGATGAACCGGACGCTTCCCGATTGCACTTTGTTCAAGTGGTTGCCGGGCCAACGCTAGGCACGTCTTGAACATCGTGCAAGAGTGATCCCGAGTCCTGTTCGGCTCGGAGGTCCGGCCTGCGCCTCCGGTGGCGCGGCCGAACCAGCTCGGCGGCCGGGCTAGGCGGCGAGCTGCCGCTCCAGGCCGTCGAGGAGAGCCTGGAGCCCGAACTCGAAGGCGTCGTCGGGCGCGGCGGCATAGTCGGTCGCCGCTGGGGTCTCCAGGCGGGTACGCAGGCGCGGGTAGCGCATGGCGATCTCCTTGGCCTTGCTCATGGCGTCCTGGAACTGTTCCTCGGCGGTGGTGTCGTCCCGCGTGAGTTTCCGGGTGAGTGAGGCGGTCGCGGCGGCGCCTGCCGCGTTGCCGAGAACGTAGGTGAAAACGGCGGAGGCGGCCTGGTCGGCCTGGGCGCCGGTGAAGCCGGCGGCCTCGTAGACGGCGAGGCTGTGGTCGTCGTGGCGGGCCTTGCCCTCGCCGTAGAGGACATGCGCGGCGAACGCCTGCACCAGCCAGGGGTGTCGGGTGAACATCTCGTACAGGTCGACGGCCATGGCGGTGGTCGCAGTCCGCCAGTCGACGGCGTCCAGGTCGGGCAGCTTGAGCTCGCCCCACACCTGGTCGGTGGCGAGCAGGACGAGGTTGTCCTTGTTCTTGACGTGCCAGTACATGGCGGTGGCGGCGGAGTCGAGTCGTTTGCCCAGGGCGCGCATGTTCAGGCCTTCGAGGCCCTCGGCGTCGAGGAGTTCGACGGCGGTGCGGACGATCTGCTCTCGGGTGAGGGTGTCGCGTGCCATGCCCCTCACGGTACGCAGTCGCTTGCACAAAGTTCAACCCAGGGCTTGCACAACGTTCAAGTAGCCGGTTACCGTCATCTCCGCCAGCCAGTTGAACTAAGTGCAACTCCAAGGAGAGTTCCATGAACACCCTCGCCGCCGTCATGCAGTTGCTCGTCGCCGCCGCCTTCGTCAGCATCCCGGTGGTCCGTCACCGCTTCGGCCCTGTGGCGAAGGCCGCCGCAGAGGCCGAGCTTCGCCGCCAGAACGTCCGCCCCGAGGTGTTGGCGGAGAACAAGCTCCGGTTCGACGCCAGCGGCCACGAGACCGCGGCCCCGGTGGCCGTCGCGGCGGTGATGACCACCGTCGCCGCCCTGCACCTCGCCGGCTCCGACCTGGCCCAGCCGCTGACCTGGATCTTCTCCTCGCTGGTCGTGCTGATGAACGTGGTGATCGTCTACAGCAACCTCACCGCCGTGAAGTCCGTCGAGGCTGCCTTCCGCCGCAACGGCGACCCGGAGTTGACCCGCGTCGAGGTCAAGCCCTTCCTCCAGGCCGCCGAGAACGCCTTCCCTCGCTGGGTGCGCGCCCAGACCTACCTCCGCAACACCGTGGTCTTCGCCGGTTCCGCCGTCGCCCTGGTCGCCGTCTCCCTCGCCTGACCGGCAGGTCGGGTTCCGTCAGGTGGAGGGCTGGGTGGCGCCGTTGAACACCGGCGGCGCGTACCCCGCCGGCTTGTCGCCGATGCCGAGGCCGGGGCTCACCACACAGGACTGGTACTCCGGGGTGAACATCACGTGGGGCATTCCGACGTGCGGCGCGCTGGCCTCCTCGAGCCGACGACGGGCGTCCACCGGGATCTCGAAGTCGAGTGCCGCGAGGTTGCTGTCCAGTTGCTCAGGGCTGCTCGCCCCGATGATCACCGATGCGACGGCGGGCTGGGTGACCGCCCAGTTGATGGCGACCTGGGCCATGCTCCGATCCAGGTCGGCGGCCACGCTCTCCAGTGCCTCGATCACCTGCCAGCCCCGAGGGTTGATCTCCCGACCCGGGGCAGCCGGATTGGTCAACCGACCGTTCCCGCTCAGGCCGTCGCCGGTCCGTCGGTACTTGCCGCTGAGCAGGCCGCCGCCGATCGGGCTCCACGCGGTGAGGCCCATGCCGAGGGACTGGCCCATCGGCACGTACTCCGCCTCGATGTCGCGCGCGACCAGGGAGTACGGGAGTTGCAGCGTCACCATCGGGGTCAGCGCGTGCGCTTCGGCGTAGCTCTGCGCCCGAGCCGCGTACCAGGCCGGTACGTCGGAGAGGCCGGCGTACCGGATCTTGCCGACGCGCACCAGGTCGTCGAAGGTCTGCACGACCTCCTCGACCGGGGTGATCCGGTCCCAGGTGTGCAGCAGGTACAGGTCGATGTAGTCGGTGCCGAGCCGGCGCAGCGAGGCGTCCAGGGCCCGCACGATGTGTTTGCGACCGTTGCCGCTGGCGTTCGGGTCGCTCCGGTCGACGGTGTTGGTGAACTTGCTGGTGAGTACGAGCCGATCCCGGACGCCGGCCCGGTCGATCAGGCGGCCGAGGATCCGTTCGCTCTCCCCGGCGGTGTAGAAGTCCGCCGTGTCGATGAAGTTGCCGCCCGCCTCCAGGTACCGCCGGAAGATCGGCTCGGCCTCCTCCTCGGTCTTGCCGTATGCGGCGTGGAACCCGTCGACGCCGAAGTTCATCGTGCCCAGAGCCAGCCGGCTCACCCGCAGACCGGACCGCCCGAGCAGGTAGTAGTGGTTCATCGTCGCGTCCTTCCGATCGCTTGTCCGGCCCGGAGGGGCCGCGTGGCCCAGACTCTTGCCCGGCAAAAATGGACCTGCAAGTCCAAAAAATGAGCTACGGTTGGACCGGCCGGTCCAGACGAGAATCGGCGCCGCAGGCATCATCGGGAGGTCGCATGACTCGCGCGTTGACCCGCAAGGGCGAGGCGACCCGGGCGCGGATCGTCGCCGGGGCGGCCGCCGAGATCCGCGAGCGCGGTGTCGACGAGGTACGTCTCGAGGACGTCATGGCCCGTACCGGCACCAGCAAGGGCCAGCTCTTCCACTACTTCGCCGACGGCAAGGATGAGCTGCTGCTCGCGGTGGCCGAGCACGAGGCCGATCAGGTGCTCATCGACCAGGAGCCGATGCTCAGCAACCTGACGTCCTGGCCAGCCTGGCTGGCGTGGCGCGATCGGCTGATCGAGCGCTACCTCGCGCAGGGCGTGAAGTGCCCGCTCAACGGTCTGCTCGGTCAGGCCGGCCGGCGCGCGCCGGGCGCGCAGGCGGTGGTGACCGGGCTCATGTCGCGCTGGCAGAAGGCGATCACCGAGGGCATCCGGCACATGCAGTCGACCGGGGACATCGCCCCCGAGGTGGACGCCGATCGCGCCGCCGCGGCCCTGCTGGCCGGCATCCAGGGCGGCGTACTCCTGTTGCTCTCCACCGGAAGGATCGACCACCTTGAGGCTGCCCTCGACCTGACCATCGACTCCCTCCGGGCAGGTGCCCGCGCCGCCTGATCGTGTCAGGATCTGCTCACCCGGCCGGAAGGGTCGGGGCCGGAGAGGGGCGGTCGCGCATGTCGGTTGGAACGATCGCTGCGATGCTGGGCGGTTCGATCCTGCTCTTCGCCCTGGTGCTGCTGCTGATCATCAGCATGCTGGGGCGTCGTGCGCGGGCCGGGCGACGGGCGGGCCGATACACCTCGCGGCCGGGGAACTCGTCGGACAACAGCTCGTCGAGCATGGGCGGAAGCTGAGGCCGGAGGGCCGCCGAGAACGCGGTACCGGCCCCTGTCGGGTGAGTTATCCTTTCGCCCGAGTTGTTGGAGATCGGAGCAAGCGTGGCAGGTGACGACGACATCTCCGGGTGAGAGCCCGGACCGGCCGCCGACGGGCGCGTGATCGCGCCGCCGTCGCCGTGGCCTCTGTCGTCATGCCCTGCTCCCGCCGGGCCACCCGCGTGCGCCCGGATCTCCCTTCTCCGAGGTCCTCATGTCTGTTCGACCCGCGCTCATCGCCCACGACCTCCTGCGTATCCGAGGCAACCGCCGGGTGCTCGACGGTGTCTCCCTGACCGCCGCGCCCGGCCACCGGATCGGCCTGATCGGCGAGAACGGCACCGGCAAAACGACCCTGTTGCGGGTCCTGGCCGGCGTCGACGAACCCGACTCCGGCACGGTGGCACGCCCTCCAGATCTCGGCTTCCTGCACCAGGAGATGCCCCACACCCCGTCCGCGACCGTCGCCGCGGTCCTCGACGACGCGCTGCGTGAGGCCCGGGCGGACCTCGCCGAGCTGGATCGGCTCGGTGCCGCGCTAGCCCACGCGCCGGAGGACACCGAGCGGCACGTCGAGCTGCTGGCGGCGTACGGCGAGACCCTGGAGCGGGCGCAGGACCGCGACGCCTGGGACGCCGACCGTCGCGCCATGACGGTGCTCGCCGGCCTCGGCCTCGGCGAGATGCCCCACGAGCGGAGGCTCGCCGCACTGTCCGGCGGTCAGCGTGGCCGACTCGCGCTGGCCGCGATGCTGATCCGCCGGCCGGACGCGTTGCTGCTCGACGAACCCACCAACCACCTGGACGACGCGGCGGCGGCGTTCTGCGAGGCCCAGCTCCGCGAGATGCGCGGGGTGGTCGTGGTGGCGAGTCACGACCGTGCGTTCCTGGACGCGGTGTGCACCGACGTCATCGATCTGGACCCGGCGGTCGAGGGTCCCGTCCGCTACGGCGGCGGCTACACCGCCTATCTGACGCAGAAGCGCGCCGAGGCCGAGCGTTGGCGTCGGCGCTACGACGACGAGCAGGCGCAGCTCGCCGAGCTGCGCGATGCCACCGCCGTGACCGGGCATCACGTCGCCCACGGCCGCGGCCCCCGCGACAGCGAGAAGATGGGGTACGGGCACACTGCCGGCCGGGTGCAGAACCAGATCTCCCGCCGCGTGCGCGACGCCGCCCGGCGGCTGGAGGCGCTGGAGCGCCATCAGGTCGCCGCCCCGCCGGAGCCGTTGCGCTTCCACGCACCCGTTCTCGCCACCGGTGCCGGCGACGACGCCATCGTCACGATGCACCAGGTGGAGGTCCCCGGCCGGCTGCGGGTTGAGCACTTTGCTGTCATGGCCAGCGACCGGCTGGTGGTGAGTGGCCCGAACGGTGCGGGCAAGTCCACCCTGCTCGCCGTCCTCGCCGGCCGCCTGACCTCCGCCGGAGCCGTCTGGCGGCGGCCTGACCTGCGCGTCGGCCTGCTGACCCAGGACAGCGTCTTCGCCGATCCACACCGGACCGCCCGGGAGATCTTCGCGACGTCACCGCCCCGCCGGTTTCGGCGCCCAGTCCTTGGTAGCCGGCGTCGGCGAGGACCTGAACCCCGAGCGGTCCGTGGAGGAGAAGGTCGACAAGCCCGGCGGTCCGGGCCTGGGTGAGATCGTGCATCGAGCCCGGACGTGTCTCGCCGCAGAACAACAGCCTGCCAATCGGATCGCAGATCACGAGGGCCTTCATGGTGTTGAGCCGGGCCTTACCGGACACGAACCGGTCCCTACCTGCCCGTCCCGCGATCGGTCGGCGTACCCGCACCTCGGTGGCGTCCATCAACGCCCGCGGGTGATGGCCGAGGTGCGCCACCACGTCGGCGAGGGTGCGTAGCCGGACGCCGTCATGCACCCTGCAACCACGCTCAGCCAGCAGCGGCCGCACCTCCGCGACGCTGCGCGTGATCGTCGAGCGGTGCACCCCGAACCACGCGGCCACCACATCGTGGGTCAACCCGTGCCGCAGATGCACCAGCGTGGCCACCAGCCGATCCGGGAACCCGAACCGGTACCTCGCGCCGCCGCCGATGCGGCGACGACGCGCTCGCGCAGCGAGCCGGTCACGCTGCCGGGCTTGCCACTGGGGTGCCAACTCCGCGACCAGGCCCTCAATCACCTGCCGGGACAGCCCTGTCATCCGACGATCCATCATGATCGCAGCACCAACCATGGCACGATCATCGATACTCAAGGATTCGCAACTGTGCACGAGGTCGTTAGGTCGGATTTCTGCTCGTGCCGATCGTGATCGCCGGCCGCAGCGACCTTGCCCTGCCGTCGCTGCTGATCTACCTCGCCGGCTACGTGATCACCAACATCGCCGCGTTCGCGGTCACGGCAGCACCCCGCAGCATCGGGACCTCACTAGCTGGGGGGAGTAGGAGCCCAGCGCCCATGGTTGGCGGCGGCATTGCTGTTAGCACTGCTCGGCCTGGTCGGCACCCCACCCACCGCCGTGTTCGCCGGCAAACTCACCACCGCAATCGCGGCATGGGACGGCGGGTACGCATGGCTCGCCGTCGTCGTTCTTCGTGAACACGGTATTTAGCCCGTTCTACTGCCTGCGCTGGATCCGTTCTACCTGCCGTACTGGCAGCCGTTTCCCACGGCTCCTGAGGAGTGGGACACTCTCGGCCACCCGAACCGCCGCAAATGAACCGGTACCCGCCTCTGCCCGTCTCCGTTAGATGCCGAGCGAGCCGCCGAGGCGCTTGAGGGCATCCCGGGTCGTCACGACACCTGGGTGTAGAGCTCCAACGTTCTCCGAGAAGCGGGCATGCCGGAGGACCAGCATGGCGACACTCAGTCGGCCAGCGGCATTGCGCAGGTGCTCGGGCATCGTGAACCGTGATCGGGCGGTGAGTAGCAGCAGGGTCAGCCACCATGCGACGGTGGCTCACCCGGTGGGCGACGGACGGAGTCGACCTGTCCGCCGGGTTCTGATCTACAGTCCCGTGCGTCTACAGACGCCATAGGACCACGATCTACGTCTCGACGCGCTCAATCCTCACCGGGGCTTCCACGACGCGGTTGACCCCATGCAGCATGCGGGATATCTTTCCGTACTAGGCAAGCAAATTCCAGATTGGATGCTGCCGGGTCGCTCGCACCGAAAGCTCCGCCCCCACGCGCCGGCACAGCCCACCGTCGCCGCCCAACCGCAGCCGACTTCGCACCACGCTCGGCGTGAACCCGCCCTGCCGCATCGCGACGCTCTCAGCTAGGAGCCACCATGCTGAAACGCCCCGCACTGTCGGTTCTCCTCGTCGCCGCGGTCACCCTCGGGTCGGGCCTGGTCGGGGCGGTCCCCGCTGCCGGCCGGACCGGCGGCGACCCGCCGCGCCAGCGAGTGGTGGACGCCGGTGACAGCATCGTGATCACCGGCGAGACCTACCGGATGCGGATCATCAAGGACGGCTTCCGGTACTCGTTCGACAATTCCTCCGGCGCCATGGTTGCACCAGCCCATCCGGACTCGGGTCTGCGGATCAGGTACGCCGGCGGGCAGAACGTCAGCGACGCCGCGCACACTCGGCTCGTCTCCGGTCCGAGGTCCGGCACGGCCGTGCTGGACGTGACGATGACGGACGGGTCGCAGGTCAAAGTGCACGTGCTTCCATCCGACAGCTACGCGCGGATCCTGGTGCCGAACCTGCCCGGATCCAGCAGCACGATCGACTTCCGCACCGGTGCGGTCGCCCCGGCGTACGGGCTCGGGGACTACGGGTCGTTCGCCGACGGCCAACCTGAGCAGGGGACGCCGTGCAGTGGAAACGTCGAGGCCAGGCCGAGTACGGAGCTGACGGGGCTGGTGCTGGACAACCTGACGAACGAGGGCAGCTGCAAGCGCTTCGTCAGCAACTTCACCGTGTTCCCAAAGCAGCGGTTCGCTCAGGTGTGGTTCGAGGACGGGCGGAAGCGAGTCGGCCTCACCGGAACCGAGAACCGGCTCGGCGCCGCCGACGTGGACTCCGTCGACAGCCTGTACTACTTCGTCGGCCGTGACCTGCCGCAGGTGTACGCCGACTACAAGCAGGTCCGCAACCGGCACGGCTACCTGGACTCCCGGCCGGACGAGTCGTTCTTCGGACTCGGCTGGGAGGCGTACGGCGCACTCGGCTGGGACACCTACCAGTCGTCCGTCGTCGAGACGGTGCAGGACTTCCTCGCGCACGGCTATCCGCTCAGTTGGGGCGTGGTCGGATCCGGCTTCTGGCCAGGCCCCCGCGGCAACAAAGTCGAGGGCACCACGAACAGCTTTGGCATGTGGGACGACACCGCCGAGGACGGGCGCGCGGACGGACTGCCGAACCCGCGATACCCGGATCCCGACGCGTTGAAGCGGCTCTTCGCCGACAACGACATCAAGCTGCTGCTGGGGGCGCGAAACAACATCAAGGCTCTGCCAGCCGACGGCGGCAACTACAACCTGCGGTACGACGGGCCGTTCCTGCAGGAGGCGCTGGAGCGCGGCTTCCTGCTACGCGACGGCGACGGCACGCCCCGTGTCGTGACGCGGGCGCAGTTCCCCGCCGGCGCCAGCTACGTGCTGGACGGATCCAACCCGGCGGCGGTGCGCTGGTTCGTCGAGCGGCTGCGCGCCTGGGGTGTGGACGGGTGGAAGGAGGACACGATGCTCTACGACCCGAACCTCCACCTCGACGGCAACTGGAACCCGGTGCAGACCGCGATGCACGATGCTGGCGACCTGGTGATGGTGCGGAACGCCGCGTACTCCGTGCCGGGCGACATCGTCCGGATCAACGACACCATCTACGGCACTGGCGAGGTCTACCACGAGGACCCGGACCGGATGCCGGTCAACCTCCTCAACTACGCCGCATCCGGTGCCGGCAACCTGTACGGCGACTACGTGGGTGGCACGCCTGGGCCGTCGATGCGGGACCCGGCGTACCAGCAGTACTTCGTCCGCAACGCGCAGTTCAGCGCCATGTTGCCGGTGATGGCGTTCGGCAAGGGCCCGTGGGAACTCGGCCGCGGCGACTACGCGGCAGCGGTGAAGAAGATGGCGTTGTGGCACGAGGCGCTGCGCCCGTACATCTACGACGCGGTGCTGGACGGGCACGAGAGCGGTTTCCCCACCGCCGTGACCCCGCTGCCACTGGCCTATCCCGACGATCCGAACACCTACGGGCTGGCCAACGACACCACCCGCCAGTACGAATGGATGTTCGGCGAGTCCCTACTCGCCGCGCCGGTGTTCGGCGCCGACTTCGAAACAGCGCAGGCCCGGGACGTGTACCTGCCGGCCGGCAAGTGGATCGACGTCCAGAGTGGCGCGGTGTTCCACGGGCCGACGACGCTGCGGAACTACGCGATCGGCACCGACCGGATCCCAGCGTTCGCCGGCGGCAAGGGCGTTCTGGTGACCACGCAGGCTGGCGCGCTGACGGCCGAGGTGTACCCGGTGTCGACCAGATCCCACTACACCGCCGGGCGTGGGGATGACGCGATCACCATCGAGAATGCCAACACCGGCTGGGACACCGGCTCCCTCGCCGTCGTCGACCGCACGAGCGGGCAGTCGGTCGCGTACCGAGTCGACCAGGTCACTGGCGTGTTGCGGTTCCCGGTGACCGTGGGCCACACCTACCGCCTTGTGGGCGGTGGGACCGCTGAGCACACCGTCGGGCTGGACACCACCGCTCCCGGGCAGGTCACCGGAGTCGGGCACCGCACGGTCGACGGGATCACGACACTGAACTGGGACGCCACCGACAACGCCCGGGGCTACGTCGTGACCGCATCGCTGAAGCAGGCGTGCGTCGTCGCCCCGGAACAGATCATCGGCTCCTCCACCGGCGCGAGCCTGGTACTGGGCAGCGACGGTGTGGCGGGCACATACCGGGTGACGGCAACGAACAGCGCGGGCAGCGGACCACCGTCCGCGCTTCACGTGATCGCACCGACAACCGGTGGTGGCGGTGCCGCGGCGGTCGTCGTGACGAACGAAGGCACCCCGCCGACCTGCGATGCCGACAATCCGGCCTACAGCGAGGAGGGACGCTGGCTGTCGAGCAGCTTGAAGGGTTTCGACGGCTCCGGCACCCGCTACACCTCGACCGCCGGCCTGACCGTGACCTGGCGAGCTGACCTGCCTGCGGGGACCTACCAGGTCGACGTCTGGTCACCGAAGCACACCATCTGCAGCACCAGCACGACGTACACCGTCGCCGGCACGAGCGTCCCCGTCGACCAGTGCGCCACCGGGGGCGAATGGCATTCGATCGGCACGCATCAGCTGACCGAGGGGATCACGCCGGTCACCCTGACCTCCGGCTCGGGCACCACCCGCGCCGATGCGGTCCGCTTCACGCCGACCGGATGACCGTCCCACCGCGGCCGTTCGCCCAACCGGGCGGTGCGGCGCGCCCGACGGTAGCCCATCGCTGAGGATGGAGTAAACAGATGTTCTCCCGTCCACCACGTCGCGTCCTTCTCACGATGATGACGGCGCTCCTGGTGCCATTCGCAGTCGTCGTCCCGTCGTCCCCGGCAGCGGCCGCCGAGGCAGTCGTCGTCACCCCCTCGACTCCCGGCGCCTACTCCGAGACCGGAACCTGGGCGAACGCCAGGGACCCCGGTTACGACGGCTCTCCCTCGCGGTACAGCCGGACCCCCGGTTCCACGGCCACCTGGACCGTCGTCGCACCCGCCTCCGCCAGGTACGACCTGGCCGTCTACTACAGCGCGAGCGTGGACAACGCCAAGGTGGAGTACACCTGGACCGGCGGACCGGACACCCCGACGGTGGTCAACCAGGCCGTCGGCGGCAACGCCTGGCGCCAGATCGGCTCCACCTACCTCGACGAGGGGCAGACCTACACCCTGACCGTCACCGCGACCGCGGGTCCGGCGGTCACCACCCCCAACCTCAACGTCATCACCCGGGCCAACGCGGTGCGGTTGCTCGAGGTGGCCGACGACGAGGAACCGGTCGCCGACTGCGGTACGGACGACACGGCGGCACCGATCGTCGACGCGGCCGAACAACGCTTCCCCTCCTACCGGCTGTCGCAGCACGGCACCATGGTCTCGCTGGCCGGTGACGGCTGGACCATGTCAATCGACCGTCGAGGCTTCCGCTACGGACTCCAGGTCGACGGCGCGCCGGCCGCGGCGCCGCATCCGACAGCCGGGTTGCAACTGGCCGTCCCGGGCCGCGCCCCGTGCGACGCCGTCGCGGCGACACTCACGGCCGCAGACGCGTCGAGGGCGCGGTTCTCCGTGACCTTCTCCAACGGCCGTCGGTCCGACGTCACGGTGGTACCGGCGGACCATTCCGTGAACCTGCGAGTCAGTGCCGCGGACGCGAGCACCGGCAGCGTGCGCGCGCAGGTGGCCGGCGGCATGAACCCCGCCTACGGGCTCGGTGACCTGGGCGGATTCCGGACCGACCTGAACGTCTACGGCATCCGCAACCTCGACTACTACGCCCAGAACAGCGCGGGCACGACGAACCAGCGCTTCGTCTCAACGTTCACCGTCTTCCCCGGCCGGAAGCTCGCCCAGGTCGTGCTCTCGGACGAGAGCCTGGCCGTGCAGGTCGACAATGCCGCCACCCTGCTCGGAGTCAACGGCCCGCAGATGTCCGGGCTGCACTACTTCTTCGGGGACATGCAGACGATCTACCGGCGCTACGCCGAAGTCCGGCGGAGCGCGGGCTACGTCGACTCCAAGCCGGACTACACGCTCTTCGGCGTCGGCTACGAGTCCTACGGGGCGCTCGGCTACAACACCAACCAGCAGACCATCACCGACTCGGTGACGACGTACCTGGACAAGGGCTTCCCCCTCAGCTGGGTGGTGACCGGCTCGGGGTTCTGGCCGTACGGTTCGGGCAGCGCCCAGGGCACGACATCGACCTTCGGCCTCTGGGGCGCGAAGTACCCGGATCCCGACGGCTACAAGAAGTTCCTGCACGACAACGGGATCAAACTGCTGCTCGGAGCCCGGCAGTCGTTCCGCGCGCTGCCGGCCGACGGCGGCACGTACGACCCCGCTCTCGACGGTGACGGCACCGCCGTGGGTATCGAACGGGGCTACTTCATCAAGGACGCGAACGGCGAGCCGCGGGTGTTCCGGCCGGTGTCGTTCCCCAACACCGCGATGTACCTGATCGATCCGCACAACGAGGAGGCTGTCCGGTGGTTCGTGACCCGCAGCCGGGAGTGGGGCGCAGACGGGTACAAGGAAGACCACATGTTCGACGGAACCGCGAACCGGTACGTCAACAACGCGCTGGTGAACCCGATCAATGAGGGCCTCGAGGACGACGGCAAGCTCATGATGGTGCGCAACAGCGCCTTCTCGGTGGCGGGCTCCATCCTGCGGATCAACGACACCGACTACAACCACGGGCCGGGGGACCGCGACCGCACGGTCGTCAACGGCCTCGCCTACGCCGCCAGCGGTCAGCCCAACTTCTATCCGGACATCATCGGCGGTCGGATCATCGGCGATCTGGAGACCAACACCTCGAAGCAGCGGTACCTGACCCGGAACGCCATGATGGCCGCCATGTCGCCGGCGATGTCCTTCGGCAACGAGCCGTGGCGGATGAATGACCCCGCCCTGGTGGCGGCGACCCGAAAGGCCGCACAGTGGCACGCCGAGTATCAGCCCTACATCTACTCGGCGGCCGTCACCTCGTACGAGACCGGCTTCCCCTCGACGGCGACGCCGCTGCCCGTGGCGTTCCCCGACGACCCCCGGGTCCGCGACCTGGCGTCCGCGGCCAGGAAACAGTACGAGTGGATGTTCGGTCCGTCACTGCTGGTAGCGCCGCTGTACGGCGGCGACACCGACACGGCCATGTCCCGTGACGTCTACCTTCCGGCCGGTGAGTGGATGGACATCGAGACCGGTGAGCGGTTCTCCGGCCCCATCACCCTCACCGCCTACCAGCAGCCGTTCGGCAAGATTCCCGCCTTCGTCGGCGGTACGGGCATCCTCGTGCACGATCCCGGAGCGCGGGATCCGTCCGACGCCGTCGCCGCCGGGGACGTGCGGGCCAGCGTCTACCCCGTCGCCGCACCCGGCGCCACCTTCACCTTCACCAGCAGCGACGGACACGCCCGAAGCCGGATCACCGCGAAGAACACCTCGTGGTCGGCGGAGGACATCGTCGTTCGCGACTCGTCGGGCGCCGACATCGCCTTCAGCAGGAACCCGGTCACCGGGGCGATCGAGTTCTCCGTCGAGGCGGGGTTGGACTACGTGGTCTCGGACGCTGATTCGCCCGAGTGGGGCCTCGAGGTCATCGACGTCCGGCCGGCCGGGCCGGTCGTCACCGGCCGGGCAGTGCCCGTGCGGTTCGGACTTGTGGATCAGTCCGGGTCCCCCGCCGGCCGCGTCGTCACCGAGGTGGTGCAGGCGGCACCGGACGGCGCCGAACGGCAACTGGAGTTCGAGACCGACGACCAGAACCGCGTCCACACCGTCCTGAGGACGCAGGCCGGCGTCGCGGGAGCCTACATCGTCGTCGTGAAGGCCGCGGACGGGCGCCGGTTGGCGCATTTCACCGTGAAGGTCACCTGACACGCTGACAAGGAGATTCTGTTGACGACACCTGTGCGAGCGTGGGCCGGTGCGGCTATGGCGTCGGTGCTGATGGCGACCGTGGGTCTGACGGCGGCGCCCGCCGCGGCCGCCGCCCCGGAAGCGCCAGCGGCACCGGTGTTCACCGACGACTTCACCACCGGGCTCAGCCGGTGGCGGGAGCTGACCGGAGCGCTGACGGAGTGGACGACCACCACCGCCGAGTTCCCCTACGTCTCGATCGACAGCCGCACCCAGCCGTCGGGCCGGTACATCACCCCGGTCACGCCGGTGGGCCTGCCCGACGCGTACGAGCTGCGCACCAGGGTCCGCGTCGATGCGGCCAGCGACTCACCCGCAGTCTCGGTGCTCACCGACTTCCGGGAACCGTACGCCGTCACCCAGAACAACTTCGCTGCGCAGCTGACCGGCTGGTCCGGAGTGCAGATCTCCCGTCCAGTGACGCAGACGGTGTGCCGAGGCCCCGCCCCTGTGCGCCAGGGGGAGTGGCACGAGTTGGTCATCCGCCGGGCCAACAACATCTCGGTCGTGGAGATCGACGCCCAACGCGTTGCCGTGGTGGCCGCGCCCGCCGCCGGCGGGACGATCGGCCTCGGCGTATACCACGCCCAGGCGTCGTTCGCCGCCGTCGCGGTCACCGCGCTGCCCACCGTGCCCGCCGACCACCCCACGACCGCATCGGGCTGTTCCTGGACCGAGCCGGGCGAGCCCGAGGTCGACCAGCCGATCCTGGTCAACCAGAGCGGCTACAACCTCGGCCAGGCCAAGCGGTTCACCGCACCCCGCGCCGCCGACGGCGAGCACTTCCGGATCACCGACGCCGCCGGCAACGTTCGCCACGAGGGCACCTTCCGCGGCCAGGTCGGCGACTTCACCGACTTCGACCCGGCCGATTCCGGGCCGTACACGGTGGAGGTCCAGGGCGCTGCCGGGACCGGCCGGTCCGATCCGTTCGGTATCGGCGCCGACTGGATCGAGCGCGTCTCCTACCGCCGTGCGGTGCAGTTCATGACCGACGTGCGCTGCTACTACGGCGACTTCAGCAGGATGGTCTACGGTGGCACCGATCCGCAGAACTGCTACCTCGGCGTCGGCTGGCGCGACTCGCACCAGATGTCCTTTGAGCTGCCGTCGCTGATCGACATGTACCTGGCCAACCCTTCCGCGTTCGCGCAAATCAAGGACCCCGAGGCGCGGTACGTCGGGCTGCCGGTGCAGCTGCCGACGGACACCCCGGAGATCGTCCGGCTGATCCACTGGGCCGTCGAGGTGTACCTGGGCGGACGGGTGAACCACACGCTGCTCAAGGAACAGCTGGCCGCCTTCCTCTACGCCTATCCGTACCTGGCGGACTACATCCCCCACAGCGTCTACGAGCGGGCGCGCGACTACCTCTTCCCGATCTGGGACAACCCGGCGAAAGATCGCTTCGCCTGGTACGACACCACTTCCCACACCGCCGACCTGCTGCAGGTCTACACCCAGGTGGGTTCCGGCAAGGGGGAGCTGCCACCCGGCCATTCGGTGTGGCCAAACGTGATGATGTACGAGGTCGCCAAGCGGGAGGGTCGCGCTGACGCGAACCGTTACCTGGCCGCCGCGAAGGCCCAGGCCACCTGGCTGGTCGGCAACCTCGACGTCGCCGACCCAACCGTCACGAAGGGTCAGCGGCAGGGCGAGTACCACCTGGTCACCGGCCTCGCACGGCTGCTGCTGTCGCACCGCGACCAGGCGCCGCCCGGCACCCGGGACTTCATCCGCCGCTGGGCCGAGGTCGTCGCGGAACGCTCGGCGAACCTGTGGGACTTCCGCAGGTACTCCGCGGACCGGTGGACCATCCCGTCCTTCACCGGCGGTGGCTCGGCCAGCGACCCCAACGAGACGGGCAACGTGGCCGGCTTCGCCGCCCCGGCGCTGGCCGCCGCGCAGGTGCTCGGCGACGATCCGCTCGCCGCACGGTTGCGGCAGATCGCGGTGGCGCATGTGGACAACGTCTTCGGCCGTAACCCCACCGGACGGCACGCCTCGTACCGCGGGCCGACGGAGCAATGGGGCTTCGAAGGCGTGGATCGCGGCTGGTACTCGGAGTTCCAGGGCGGGGCGGGTCGCCTCCAGGGCGCCCGCGGAGTGCTCGACGGCAGCCCCAAGAACGGGCACTACCCGTACAACCCGGGAGCCGGCAACATCGGCCACTCCGAGGGCTGGGTCACCTTCAACACCGCCTGGAACGAGACACTGGCCTGGCGGGCCGCCGACACCACCACGGTACGGGTGGTGGACACCGCCGGAGGGCCGGTGGACCGGGTGCCGGAGGGCAGCCGCGCGAGCGTACGCCTGACCGCGCCCCTGAACCTCGACCCGGCCGCGCTCGACCACGGCGACCTTGAGGTCCGGGTCGGCGACCGCGCACCGCAGCGGCTGGTCGCGGTGCAGGACGGGCTGAACGCCACCACGTACACGGCAGAGTTGGAGCTGGCCGCTCTCGGCGCGACGCTCGGCGACACGGTGACCGTCTCCTACGGCCTCGGTTACTTCGCGCGCCAGGTCACCGTGACCGTCGCGGCGCCGCTGTGCGCGGGTCGGGAGCCCACCATCATCGGAACCGACGGCCCGGACCGGCTCGTGGGCACGGCCGGGGCCGATGTGATCGCCGGCCGGGGCGGCGACGACGTGATCGTCGGTCTCGGCGGCGATGACGTGATCTGCGGCGGTGGGGGCGCGGACCGGCTGGTCGGCGGACCCGGCGGCGCGACCCTGCTCGGCGGGCCGGGTCCGGACGTCGTCGTCGGTGGCCCCGGTGACGATCGGCTCCACGGCGGCGCCGACCGGGACGTGGTCGTCGGCGGCGGCGGGAATGACCAGATCGACCAGGACGGTCCGGACGCCTGACCCGCTCGCGGTGCCGGGCGGCTGGGCCGCCCGGCACCATGCCCGTCTCGCGTCACCCGTTTCACCCCGTATCATGGTCAATCTCGTGCACGGTGCAGAATTAGGTGCCACATATCGCAAGCAGCTTCCAGAGAGGGGTTGGCATGGCGGCCGAACCGGGCAGTAACCAGAGCGTCGAGCGAGCCCTGACCGTGCTCCGCGCCCTCGCGGCCGGCCGCACCGAACTCCGCGTCTCCGACGTCGCCCGAGCCACCGGACTCGGCCTCTCCACCGCCTCCCGGCTCCTCGCCACCCTCGAAGGGATGGGCTTCGTCGACCGCAACCCCGTCAGCGGCCTGTACCGGCTCGGACTCGACATGGTCTCGTTTGGCGGGGCGGTGCTCAACAACCACCCCGTCCACCGAGAGGCCCGGCAGACCGCCCAGGACCTCGCCGCTGAACTCGGCCTCGGTGTCAACGTGGCGTTACGCCGCGACGACCGGCTCTTCTACCTGCTCAACTTCGAAGGCCGGCAGGCACCCCGCCCGTTCCTCCTCGCCGGACAGTACAACCCGCTCCACGCCACCGGGCTCGGCAAGGCACTCCTGACCGGGCTGACCGGGGACGAGCGGCGCACCCTGCTACCCGACACCGCCCTGCACGCCTACACCCACCGCACCATCACCACCCACGAACAGCTCGACGAGGAACTCACCCGCACCCTCGCCCGGGGCTACGCCACCGAAATCGAGGAACTCGCCCTCGGCCGCGCCTGCATCGCCGCCGCCATCCGCGACGGCTCGGGCGAGGTGGTGGCGGCCCTCTCGGTGTCCGGCCCGCTCTCCGCCATCGACCTACCCAACCGCGAGACCGAACTCGTCCAGTCGGTGATCGAGGCGGCCGATTCCGTCAGCATCAACCTCGGGTACATCGGGCCAGCCCACGTCGTGCCCCAGCAGGCCGTCGCCGCTGAGGTCGTGTCCTGACCGCCCAGCTTGGCCGCGTCATCGCCAGCATCCGGCTCCCCGGCCCCGGCTGGCCGGGAACTCGCCGAGGCGGGGCAGGTTAGATCCCCGGCCGGATTCCGTCCCCCGTGGGTCTCAACGGGACCGGCGGACAACGGGCTTGTCGTCAGGCGCCCGCCAACGCCCGTACGACGTCCTCGTCGACCGTGATGCCGAGGCCAGCGCCGCCCGGCACCTCGAATCGCCCGCCAACCGGGGCGACCGCGTCCGGGGCGACGGCGGTGAGCGGGTTGGTGCCGATCCAGTGTTCGAGCACTGCGAAGTTCGGCATCGCGGCGGCGCACTGCACGCTGGCGTACCAGTGCACGGCCGAACCGATGCTGACGTGCGGGGTGGCCTGCGCGCCGAACGCGTCGGCGAGCGCGGCGATCCGCATCGTCTCGGTGATGCCGCCGGCCCGGCACACATCGGGCTGGAGCACGCGGAGCGCGCCGGCGCGGAGGAACTCCAGCGCCCGGTGCCGGGTGGCCAGGGAGTCCAGGGCGAGGGGGATGTCCAGGCGGGCGGCGACGGTGGCGTACCCGTCGAGGTCCTCCGGCGGCAGCGGCATCTCGAAGAACCCGACGCCGGCGTCCTGGAGGGCGCGGCCGACCCGCAGCGCCTGCGGGACTTCGTACTGCCCGGCGGCGTCGGCGTAGACGGCGGCCTGGTCGCCGAACACCTCGCGGACGGTCTGCACGGACGCGATGTCGTCCTCGGGGCGGGCGCCGATGGCCACCTTGACGGCGTCGTACCCCAGTTCGCGCAGCCGCTCGGCCTCCTGGCGCACCCGGCGCTGGCCCTCGGCGCCGGAGCCGGCGGGTGCGGCGGGCACGCCGGAGGCGTACAGCCGCAGGGTGGTGCGGTAGCGGCCGCCGAGCAGGGCGTGCAGGGGCTGGCCGAGGGTGCGGGCGAACGCGTCCCACAGAGCGATGTCGAGGCCGGCGAGGGCCTCCAGCCAGAAGCCACTGTCGTGACCACGGACCCGCATGCCGGTGTAGACCCGGTCCCAGGTGCGGCCGATCTCGTCGAGCCGGGAGCCGACGGCGAGCGGTGCGATCAGGTCGTCGAGGATGGCGGCGGTGGCGCGGGCCCCGACGGGTGCCTTGGCCTCGCCCCAGCCGACGACCCCGTCAGCAGTCTCGACCCGCACCAGCACGGCGTCGATGGTCTCGCTGTAGACGTAGCGGCGGCGTTCTCTCGGCGGGTACTCCACCAAGGCGCTGCCGTGCTCGGCGCTCCACGCCCGGGCGCCCCAGTACGTCTCGGCGGGCTTGGCGCGTACCGCGAAGCTGCGGACGTCGACGACCTTCATCCGTTCTCCTTGGCTGTGGTTCGCTCCAGGGCGGCGTGCAGGAGCGGGGCTTGGCCCCAGGGGAAGACGCCGAGGGCCCGGTGGTGGTAGTCGAGGGCGGTGCCGACGGGCGTCGCCTCGGACACGGTGAGGGCGCCGCCGGTGAGTCGACGGAGGGTGCTGTGCCAGGCCCGGTCGGCCATCGCCCGGTGGGCGGGGTCGACCAGCCCGGCGTCGACAGCGCGCGGCACGACCCAGGCCAGGTACGCGGAGGTGCTCGCCTCGACCGGGGTGTCCGGGTCGTCGACCACCGTGGTCCACTCGCCGTCGCGCTCGTGCGTGGCGAGCGCGTCGACCAGGCGGGTGAGCCGCTCGGCGAGCCCGTGGTCGGGGGCGTGGATCAGGGTGTCGGTGAGGCCGAGCAGCGCCCACGCCTGCCCGCGTCCCCAGGCGACGCCATTGCCCCGTTCGGCCCGGGTGTCGTAGCCGTGCTGGAACAGCCCGTTGGGCAGTTGCAGCGCGTCGGCGTACTCGGTGGCGTAGGTGACGGCCTCATCGGGGTGGCCCAGTGTGGCGAGGCCGGGTCCGTCGGTGTGCATGCAGTCGACCCAGACCGTTGACGACCAGGGTGGCAGGTCGGGACGGTGCAGGCGAGGCCCGCCGGGGCGGGCCGGTCGGGCGTGCCGGACGGCGGCGAGCCAGCGGCGGCAGGCGTCCGTCACGTCGATGTCGGGTCGGCGGTCGGTGAGGGCGAGCAGCGCCTCGACCGCGATGAGGTGGTCGGTGCGGTCCGGCGGTGCGGTCAGCGACGGCGTCACGAGGTCGACCACCCGTTGAGTGAGGTCGGAGCGGTGCAGCGCGTCGCCGGCGCGGAGCAGGGCGGTGAGCGTGCCGCCGATGCCGAAGCCCCAGATCCGCGGCGTGGTGGCGGCGGTCGCGTCCGCGATCGCCGCCACCAGCCGGGTGCCGGGCGCGCTGGTCACTTGATGAGGGCCTGCACCGCTGCGCCGGCCTCACGCATCGCGTCCGCCGGCTTGCTCTTGCCGACCAGCACCGCCTGGACGTGCTCCGAGATGGCGGTCTCCATCTGGGCGTACTGGGGGTACTTCCAGAACGGGTTCGGGGTGGCGGTGGCGGTGATCCGCTCGCTGAACTGGGAGGTGAAGGCGTCCGTCTTCACCTGCTCGGAGGCCAGCGCCGCCGTGGTGGTGGGCGGCAGGGACAGGTCCTTGAAGTAGCCGAGGACGGTCTGCTCGTCGGACGTGAGCCACTTCGCGAAGTCGGTGGCGGTGTTGGCGCCCTCGCCCTCGACCACGACGACGGCGTGGCCCCACTGCACGGCGCGCGGCTTGTCGCCGGCGTTCTTCACCGGCCGGGCGACCGGGTCGAGCTTGTCCGCGATGGACTTGTCCGGGGAGCCCTTGACGACGAAGTCGCGGCCGACGATGGCGTCGTCGTAGATGGCGGCCTTGCCCTGGGCGAACAGGGTGCGCGCGTCGACCCGCTCCACGTCCGGAGCGATGAGCTTCGCGTCGTACAGCTTCTTGTACCAGGCGACCGCCTCGATGCTGGCGTCGTCGCCGACGGCGACCTTGTCCCCGTCCAGCAGCGGGCTGCCGAAGGTCTGCATCCAGATGAGGATGTCCTTGAGCTGGGCGACCTTGGTGGACGCGGCGTACGGGATGACGCCGGTGCCCTTGAGCGCCCGCAGCGCGGCCTCGAAGTCGTCGATGGTGGTCGGCGCGGTGGTGATGCCGGCCTTCTGCATCAGGTCCCGGTTGGCGATCAGACCGATGGCGGCGGTGGTCCAGGGCAGGCCGACCTGCTTGCCCTCGACCTGCCCCGAGCTGAGGGCGGCCGCGGTGTAGCCGGCGTCCTTGGCCACGTCACCGAGGTCGCGAAGCTTGCCGAGCGCGGCGAGGCCGGCGAGCCAGGCGATGTCCATCTGCGCGGCGCCGGTGAACTGCCCGCCGCGCACCTGGAGCGTGAGCTGGTTGAGGTAGCTGTTGTACGCCAGCGGCACGCCGTTGACGGTGATGCCCGCTTTGCTGCCGTATCCGGTCATCAGCTGTTCGATCTTGGCCTTGGAGGCGTTGTCGGCCAGGCTCCAGGACGCGAACGAGAAGTTGGTGGCGGACTTGGCGGTATCCGCCTCGGGGGCGTCGGCGCTCGGCGCGCAGGCGGCCACGCCGCCCAGGCCGAGGGCGCCGGCGCCGAGTCCGACGAGGCGGAGCATGTCCCTGCGGGAAACGTTGCTGTTCATTGCTGGACCTCCGGGACGGGTGGTGGTTATCCCTTGATGGCGCCGGCGGTGATGCCGCCGACAAGGAACCGCTGCAGCGCGATGAACGCGAGCACGACGGGCAGGGACGCGATCAGCGATGCGGCCATGAGCTCGGCCCACTGCGCGGTCGCCTCGCCGAGGAAGGCGTTGACCAGGCCGGGTGGCAGTGTCGTCTTCTCGCGTCCGGCGAGGGTGAGGGCGAAGATGAAGTCGTTCCAGCCGCGGACGAAGGCGAAGAGCCCGGCGGCGATGAGACCGGGCGCCGACAGCGGCAGGATGACCGAGTGGATGGTGCGCAGCCGCGATGCGCCGTCGACGCGGGCGGCCTCGACGAGGCTGTCAGGGATGGTGTCGAAGAAGCCCTTGAGCATCCAGACGCAGAGCGGCAGCGTGAAGGTGGTGAACGACAGCACCAGCGCGGTGTAGGTGTCGAGCAGGTGGTAGGCGCTGAACAAGGCGTAGAGGGTGACCAGCAGAAGGGCCTGGGGGAACATCTGGGAGGAGAGCACGAAGTACATCAGGCTGCGCCGGCCGCGGAAGCGGAACTTGGAGAACGCGTAGCCCATGTAGGCCGACACCACGACGCTCAGCACCGCGGTGACGACCGAGACGATCAGGCTGTTGACCAGGTACCGGGCCAGCGCGGGTTCGTCGGCGAGGCGGGTGAAGTTGTCGAGGGTGAGCTCGGTGGGGACGAACGACGGCGGGTAGCGGAAGGTCTGCTGAGCCGGGGTGAAGGCGGTGACCAGCATCCAGTACACCGGCAGCAGCCCGAATCCGCCGAGGACGACGACGGCCGTCCACGCCGCGGCGCGGGAACCGCGGCTCTCCCGTGCGGAGCGCTTCCTCACAGCTGTCCCTCCCGCTCGGACCGACGGACGTAGACCGCGACCATGACGAGCAGCAGCACCATCCAGAGCAGGCCGAGTGCACCGGCACGGCCGAGGTCGAAGCCCTGGAAGGCGGTCTCATAAACCGCGGTGGCGAAGGTTTCGGTGGTGCCGGCGGGGCCGCCGCCGGTCATCACGTAGATCAGGTCGAAGTGCTGGAAGTTCCAGATCAGTTCCAGCAGCAGGACGATGCCGATGATGCCGCGCAGGTGCGGCAGAGTGACGGCGAAGAACCGCTGGACCGCGCCGGCGCCGTCGGTCTCGGCCGCCTCGTGCAGCTCGACCGGTACGGTCTGCAGCCCGGCGAGGACCATCACCATGATCCACGGAAAGCTCGCCCAGGTCTTGGCGACGATGACCGCGGTCATCGCGGTGCCCGAGCCTGCCAACCAGGCCTGTGGGGCATCGATCAGGCCGAGCGCCTCCAGCGCGCCGTTGGCGAGGCCGTAGTTCGCATTGAAGATCCACATCCAGAGGAACGACACGACGACGCTGGGCACCAGCCACGGGATGAGCAGCAGGCCGCGGAGAGTGGCGCGGCCGCGGATGCGGGTGTTCAGGGCGAGTGCGAGGGCCAGGCCGACGAGGAACGGTGCGATGGTGGCGCCGACGGTGAAAACCAGCGTCTGGCGCAGCAGCCGCCAGAAGTCGCCGCCGAGCAGGTCGGTGATGTTCTGCAGGCCGACGAAGGTGCGGCCGGGTTCCACCAGGCTCTGCTCGAAGAACGCGGTGATCAGGGAGGCGACCAGCGGGTAGACGACGATCGCGGCGAGCATCGCCAGGGCGGGGAGCATCAGCAGCGCGGCGAACGCGCCGTCGCCGAGCCGTCGCGGGGGCCGCTCGCCGCCCGGCGGGGACGCCGGCACGCGGCCGGCGGTCCCGCGACGGGTCGTCTCGGTGCTCATCGGCTGGCCTGCAAGCGGGTCAGGACGCGGTCGGCGGGGCCGAGGTAGCCCAGGTCGGTGCTGATGGCGTCGGCGGCTTCGATGACCATGCGGGACAGGTCGGCCTCCCGGGTGTCCAGGGCGATCGCGGAGAGCGGTCCGGAGACCGACAGCGCTGCGCAGACGGTGCCGGTGTGGTCGAGGATCGGGGACGCGATGCAGGCGCGGCCCAGCGCCAGTTCCTCGACCTCGGTGGCGTAACGGCGCTCGGCGGCCTGAGCGATGGCCTCGTCCAGCGCGGCGTGATCGGTGATGGTGGACGGGGTGTACGCGCGCAGATCGGGCAGGAGCGCCCGGCGCTCTTCGGGGTCGGTGCCGATGAGCAGGCACTTGCCGATGCCCGTGGCGTGCAGCGGGTTGTGCTGGCCGATGAGGACGAACGACCGCGGGGCGAGGGTGCCCTCGAAGTTGCACAGGTAGAACAGCGTGGCGCCGCAGCGCACGGCGACGTTGGCGCCGAGGCCGAGTTCGGCGGCGAGGTTCTGCGCCCGCTGGCGGGCCTCGCGGTGCACCGGGTGGCTGTTGAGGGCGACGCCGGCCATCGTGATGAGCGCGGGGCCTAGTTGGTAAAGGCCGCTGACCTGGTCGCGCTGTACGAGGTCGCAGGCCTCGAGTGTGGTCAGTAGGCGGGACGCGGTCGACTGGCCCAGGCCGGCGTGACGGGCGACATCGGAGACCCGCAGCGCGGGCTGGCCGCCGAGGAAGGCGTTGAGCACGGCGGCCGCCTTCTCGACGCTCTGGTTGGTGCCCTGATCACTCGCCACCGGCATCTCCTTCTGGACGTCCCATCCATTGCTGTGCCAGAGTGACCCCCATGCTGCATCGTGTCAACCGCCGATTGCATGCGAGTTGCAGAACCGCGCCACGGGGGCGGTCCTGTGACATTTGAGCCTGCATTCCTGCCCTTCGAGGGCCCGACGGAGGTCGACGGCCACGGCCACCCGAACGGGCGGCACCTGCTCAGCGCGGCGCTGCCGGCGATGACGGGCAACTACGTGGTCCGCACCGCCGTGCGGGTGCCGGAACCGCGCCACGGCACCGGTGTCAGCACCGCCGAACTGCGGGTCAACGCCAACGCCGAGCGCTGGTACGCGATCCGGCTGCGGATCCGCACCGGCGTGCGGTACCTGTCGGTGCTCCGGCACGCCGGCGGGCGCGACGATTTGCTTGCCGACGACATCGTGTCCTTCGACTTCGGGCGGTATCTGCCCGTCGAGGTCACCGTCGTCGACGGCCGGCTCACCATCACGGTGGACGGACGCACCCCGGTGACCGTCACCGACCCCGAGCCGCTCGACGGCGGCGGGGTCGGCGTCGGGGCCACCGGAATGGCCGCCGGGTTCGCCCCGGTGCAGGTGGTCGACCTCGGCCCAGGTACGCCGCCCGCCGCCGACCGCGCCGACACCGCCAGCCCGGACCTGACCAAGGCGGTGGTCGAGCCGTACGCCGCCGTCGAGGGGGCCGCGCACCGCCTGGAGATCGCCGCGCTGCGGTGGGACGGCGGGTCCGGGTACGCCGCCGACCTGTCCATCCGGGCGGACGGCGGCTGGGAACCGGTGGGCGGCGACCGGTTCGGCGAGCGGTGGCTGGTGCTGCACGGCGGTGGCGGCAGCCGCCGGAATCCACAACGGACACTCGATCGGCACCCGGTGGTGCTCGACCAGGTCGAGCTGCTCGGCCCGGACGCGGTCCGGCTGAGCGGTGGCAACCCAGAGCTGTTCTCCCTCACGGTCACCTGGCGGCTGTCCGGACCGCACCCCACGGTGGACATCGAGCTGACCACGCAGGTCGACGGCAGGTTCGTGATCGCCTACCGGGCCTTCGCCGCGGCACCCGTCGACGAGATCGACGAGGTGCTGTGCGGGCCGCTGCAGCACGCCCGGATGGTGGGCGGACCGGCGTCCGTGGGCCGCGACGAGCTGTTCGCGCCGCTGTGCCTGGTGCAGCGCGGCCCAGTCACCACCGGGCTGTTCGCCCCGGCCGCGGAGCTGCCGTTCGAATACGAGTCGGCGCGCGGCGACGACGACCAGCCGTTCGGGATGAGCCTGGGCACCCCCGAGGGCACGGTGCAGCCGACTCTCTACGCCCCGCAGTACGGCCGGCGCGCCGACCGGCGCGCCGGCGAGCCCTACCGGTTCACCGTCGGGGTGTACGCCGCCCATGCCGAGCTGTACGACGCGTACCGCGACCTGCTGCGCGGCGAGTACGGCTACACCGCGTACCGGCGCAACGTCCACGCCTCGCTGACCGACACCGTGCACAACCTGATCGACCTGATGAAGGCCGGCCCGGACACCGACGACCAGGTCGACTACCAGGGGTCACCGAGCGGCTGGTGGAGCCGGGCGAAGGGCTTCATCGACATCGAGAACGACCAGGCCGTCCGCGCGACCACCACCGGGGTGCTGCTCGGCGCCTACCAGCTGACCGGCGACGACGAACTGTACGACACACGGGCGCTACCGACGACCGAGTTCCACCTGTCCCGCAACGGGTACGGCTGGACGCCACGCGAGGACGCCACTGTCTACGGTGACCCGACGAAGCACCAGCTGTGCGGCACCCCGTTCGGCGCGCCCGCCCTCGGCCCCCTGTACGCGCTGTCCCGGGGCACACTCACCGCCGCCCGAGAGCTCGCGCTCTCCTCGCTCGACACACAGGACTACTGGCTCAAGCGCACCCCGATGAGCGAGCCGCTGGCCGCGTACCGGATGACGCGGGATCCGAAGCTGCGGCAGCAGGCCGAGGAGGCCGCCGAGCGCTACATCGCCGAGGAGCTCGACCAGCCGTACGGCGGCGCGGCCGACCCGCACGACTTCGCCATCTACTACTGCCGTGCCTGGGTCGAGCTGCTCGAGATGTTCGAGGAGACCGGCCGGCGGCGCTACCTGGACGCCGCGTACCGGGAGGCGAAGCGGTTCGTCACCATGATCTTCGCCCGCCCGGTGCCGGACGGCCCGGTGCCCGTGCCGCAGCGCCCGCTCTTCGTCGACCGGCAGATCGAGCTCACCGGCTGGTGGGACCCCGCCGCCCTGTACGACTATCCGGCCCGCGACGTGCCCGACGAGGTGGTGCCCGCCTGGCAGGTGTCACCGACCGGGCTGAGCATCGAGGCGGTGAACACCTACCGGTTCAACGGGTTCACCCTCAACCCGGCGTGGGCGCCGTTCCTGCTCCGCCTCGCCGCGCACACCGGCGACGACCTGCTGCGGGACGTGGCGCACAACTCGCTGGTCGGCCGGTTCACCAACTACCCCGGCTACTACTACCGGCAGCTGACGGTCCACCATCTACGCCCAGACTTTCCCTGGACCGGCCCGTTCGGCAACACCACCATCTACTACCACCACGCACCCGCCCAACTCGGCATGGCCATCGACTACCTGATCGCCGAGCACGAGACCCGCTCCGGCGGCGCGATCGCCTTCCCGGCCCAGTTCGAGCAGAACTACGTCTGGTTCGTCTACCACGTCTACGGCCACCGGCCCGGCCGCTTCCACGGCGAGGACGGCGTCTGGCTGTGGCTGCCCAAGGGCCTGGTGCGGCTGGACACCGAGCAGGTCAACTGGATCGCCGCCGAAGGCGGGGACCGGCTCTGCGTCAGCCTCACCAACGCGTCGGCCACCCCGACCACGGTCACCGTCACGCTGGACCCGGTACGGGTGCCCATGGCGGCCGCCACCCCGTACCGGGCGACGGTGATCCGCGACCGCCGCGCACCGCACGAGGCGACCGTGCTCGACCACCAGCTCACGGTCCAGGTGTCCGGGCACGGCATCACCGCGATCGTCGTACATGGCGTCGGCCCACTGGACGTACCGCTGCACCGCACCGACGCGGCCCCCGTCGGCGCGCACCACTTCGACGACGGCCCGGTGGGTCCGGTGCGCGGCATCTTGATCCCCAAGCCGGACGGCAGCCGCTACCACGCCTACGTGCAGGCGGCCCGGCGCGAGCCGGCGACCCTGCACTGGTCGCTCGACGACGGCACCACCTGGCGGCAGCTCGACCGCACCGTGCACCCCAACGAGTGGACCGTGCCCGTGGACGACCTGTCCGCGGCGTTCACCTACATCGTGCAGATCGGCGACCGGCGGTCCCGGCCGGTGCGGCTGTCCTGCGGGAAGGAGGCGTGATGCGGGTCCGCGAGGTGCGCACGCACGTGCTGAAGGTACGCGCTGACGAGGCCTACCTGGGGCCGAAGAGCGACGGGAGCGCCATCGGCGGCGGCTACGAGGTCCGCGAACCGTGGCGCAGCCTCTACTCGTCCCGCTACGAGACGCTGCTGGTGGAGGTGGTGGCCGAGGACGGCACCACCGGCTGGGGGGAGGCCCTCGCGCCGGTGGCGCCGGAGGTGCCGGCGGCCGTGGTCGACCTGCTGCTCGCGCCGGTGCTGGTCGGCATGGACGCCACCGCGCCGCGCCCGGCCTGGTACCGGCTGCGCGACCTGATGCGCGAGCGCGGGCACCTGGTCGGCCACCAGGCCGACGCGCTCGCCGCCGTGGACATCGCGCTCTGGGACCTCGCCGGACGGCTGACCGGGCTCGGCGTCGCCCAGCTGCTCGGCGGCGCGTTCCGCACCCGGCTGCCCACATACGTCTCCGGACTGCCCCGCCCCACCGACCCGCAGCGCGCGGCGCTGGCCCGGAACTGGGCCGAGCGGGGCGCCGCCGCGGTCAAGCTGCACCTCGGGCACGGCGTCGCCGCCGACCTCGCCACCGTCGACGCGGTCCGCGAAGCCGCGCCTGGCCTGCGCATCGCCGTGGACGGGCACTGGGCGTACGGGGTGGACGAGGCAACCGCGCTGGCGCGTGGTCTCGCCGATCGCGGCGCGTGGTTCCTGGAGGCGCCGCTTGCCCCAGAGGACATCGCCGGGCACGCCGAACTCGTCAGCCGCGCCACCGTGCCGATCGCCGTGGGGGAGACGCTGCGCAACCGGTACGAGTTCGCGCAGTGGCTGGACGCGCGGGCGTTGCGGATCGCCCAGCCGGACGTGGCCCGTACGGGCATCACCGAGGCGATGGCGATCGCCGAGCTGTGCGCCGCCCGGCACGTGCCCGTCGCACCGCACCACTCGGTCGGCATGGGTGTCTCGCTCGCCGCCGGCCTGCATGTCGCCGCGGCGGTCGCCGACCTCGCCGCGTTCGAGTACCAGCCGACCTCCACCGAGGTCGGATCCCGCATCCTCACCGGGCCGGTGCCTGTGCACCCGGCCGCGTTCGATCTGCCCGCGGGTCCCGGTCTCGGCGTCGATGTCGACGCCGAGACGGTTCGCGCCCTGGTCAAGGAGTCCTGAGTGCCCCACACCGTGCACGGCCTCGTGCCGATCCTCGCCACCCCGTTCGGGCCCGACGGCGCCCTCGACCTGCCCAGCCTGCGCCGGCTCACCGAGTTCCAGCTCGCCAGCGGCGTCACCGGCGTCGCCGTCTTCGGCATGGCCAGCGAAGGCTTCGCGCTCACCACCGAGGAGCGGGCCCGGATTCTCGCCACCGTCACCGAGGTGGTCGCCGGCGCGGTCCCAGTTGTCGCCGGGGTCAACGGCACGTCGACGGTGACCGCGATCGAACAGGCCGGTGTCGCGGTGGCCGGCGGCGCGACCACGCTGATGGTGCTTCCTCCGTTCATGGTGAAGCCGACGTCCGACCAGCTGCTCGCCTTCTACGGCGACGTGGCCGCCGCCGCCGGGGTCGAGGTCATGGTCCAGGACGCGCCCGGCGCCACCGGCGTGACGATGCCGCCCACCCTCATCGCCGAGCTCGGCAAGCTCGACGGCGTCACTTCCGTCAAGGTGGAATCGCCGCCGACCGCGCCCAAGGTGGTCGCGGTGGTCGCCGCCCGCGCCGACGACCGCTTCGCCGTGCTCGGCGGCCAGAACGCCCAGTTCTGCCTGGAGGAGTACGCCCGCGGAGCGATCGGCACCATGCCCGCCTGCGAGTTCCCCGACCTGCTCGGCCCGGTGCTCGCAGACTGGCAGGCCGGCCGGCACACCGACGCCCGCGCGGGCTTCACCCGGCTGTTGCCGCTGATCCTGTTCGGCCTCCAGCAGGGCATCGCCTGGGCGGTGCACAAGGAGGTGCTGGTGCGCCGTGGCCTCATCGCCGACGCCACCGTCCGCTCGCCGGCCCGCCCGCTCGACCCGGCCAGCCGCGACTCACTCGCCACCATCCTCGCCGACCTTGGGCTTGCCCGGTGAGCGGACGCGGGATCCTCGTCATCGGCGCCTCCTCGCCGATCGGCACCGCGATCGCCCGCGCCTTCACCGAATCCGGCGATCGCGTCGTGGGCGTCTCCCTCGAACAGCACAGCGACCCCGCCTTCGCGGCCGAACTGGTGGCCGACTGCGCCGACCCGGACGCGGCAGCCCGCGCCGTCGCCGATGCCCACCGCACACTCGGCCAGCTCGACGTGGTGGTGCCCGCCGCCGCGGCCATGCCCGTCGCCGCGGTGACGCGGACCACCGACGCGCAGTGGCGGGCGGCCCTCGACGTGACCCTCGGCTCGATGTTCTACGTCGTCCGCGCGGCCCTCCCTCTGCTGCCGCGCGGCGGCGCCATCGTCGCGGTCAGCTCCGTCAACGCCACCCTCGCCGCGCCCGGCCTGCCCGGCTACGCGGCCGCGAAGGCTGGCGTGGAGGGACTCGTCCGCCAGCTCGCCCTCGAGTACGGTCCCGCGGGCATCCGCGTCAACGCCGTCGCCCCCGGCATGATCGGCAAGGCCGATCTGCCCTCGGTCACCGAAGGCTATCCCCTGCGGCGGGTCGGCCGACCCGCCGATGTCGCCGCCGCCGTGACATTCCTCGCCTCTCCGGCGGCGGACTTCATCACCGGCGTCGTCCTGCCCGTTGACGGTGGCCTGTCGATCGCCTCACCGGCGGCGTGGCTCCGCCCTGACCTGCGGGCGAGATGGCTGTGACAGCCGAGGACTGGTCGGTGCTGGGCGACCTGCGCTGTGAGCTGGGGGAGTGTCCGGTCTGGGACGAGACTTCTGCCCGCCTGCACCTGGTGGATATCAGCGGCCAACGCCTCTGGACCCTCGATCCCACCACCGGCACCGCCTCCGGCGTGACCTGCGACCGACCGATCACCGCCCTGGTGCCGCGGGCCGGCGGGGGATGGCTCGGCGTCTCCGGGCGGGACGTCGGCGCCCTCGACCCGGACAACGGAGCCTTCCAACCCCTGCTGTCCCTACCCGGGCCGTCCGACCTGGCACTAAACGACGCAGTGTGCGGGCGCGACGGCAACCTTTACGTCGGTTCGATCGACCACAGCCGGGCCGCACGCGCCGACTTGTACGTGGTGGAGCCCGACCTGAACCACCAAGTCCTTGCCGGGCACGTGGGGGCATCCAACGGCGTCGACACCAGCCCGGACGGGCGCCTCCTCTACCACGCCGACAGCTTCACCGACACGGTCACCGCCTACGGGCAGCACGGCCGATCCGTTTACGCCGTGCGGGTTGCGCACCCCGACGGGATTGCCGTCGACGCCGACGGCGGAGTCTGGGTGGCCTCGTGGGGATCTGGCACGCTGTTCCGCTATACGCCAGACCTCGCTCCGGACCGCGCGCTGTGCGTGCCCGCGCCGTTGGTCACGAGCGTGTCGTTCGGCGGTCCTGGCTATCGGTGGATGTTCGTCACGACCGCCCGGTCGGACGGCGCCGAGCTGTCCGGAGCCGTGTTCACCGCGGACGTCGGCGTAGCCGGTCTTCCGCCCGCCCGCTTCGCCGTCCAGCAATGACGGCCGCGCCTTCGACGTCTGGGCGGCTGACGGGACGGGAAGATCTTCACGGCCCTGCTGACCCAGGTGGATGCCGAAGGTGACCTCGAGTGGGTCGTCGCGGTCGACTCCACCATCATCCGCGTACATCAACACGCCGCCGGGGCGCGTCAAAAGGTGGCCAGTTGGAGAGCCGGACGACCATGCCCTCGGCCGCTCACGCGGCGGACTCACTACCAAGATCCACTTGGTTGCTGACAGTCGTGCCGGCCCCTGACCTTCCACCTCCACCCCGGGGACAGGCCGGGGACGCGCGGGCGGCCAGCCCGCCGCCAGCCGGGCCCCCGCGTTCACGCAGATCATGGCTCGCTTGCGGTTGCCCAGGATGATCGGACGGCCACGGACCACTCCGGAGGTGGTCCTAGCAGACGAGGCGTATTCCTCCCACGCCATCCGCAAGCACTTACGTCACCGTGGCATCCGGGCCGTCATCCCTCAGCCCGTCGACCAGATCGCCAAGCCCAAGCAGTGCGGCCGATCGGGCGGCAGGCCACCGAATTTCAACAAGACTGCCGCGCGGTCGACCTGTACCGCGCTCACCGGGGAACGCCCGCCCTCTCCGCTCCGACGAAGTCGATGCCGGCGGCTTGCGGATGACACTGCGCCCACCATCGGCCCCGACCAGGTATGCCGTTCGGATCGGCTCTCCCTCGGCGAGCTTCTGACTTGTGCAGATGCGCAAAGTCGTCCTTGTGTCGGTGGCGACACCGCGGTGAGGGTGAGCGAAACCCGTGCCGCAAGGAGTCGGCCGGGGGCTGTACCGGACAACCGTCGGTGTGGAACGGGCCGAGGCGGTGCCGTTGTCATCGCTCGGACTGCTCGCACCCACAGACCTCGACCGACCGGCGGGCGAGTTGTCGGCCGGCCAGCGCCGCCGGCTCGGCCTCGCGGTGCTCGTCGCCGATCCGCCGGAGCTGCTCCTGCTGGACGAGCCGACCAATCATCTCTCGCCGCGGCTCTGCGACGAACTGGAGGAGGCGTTGGGCACCGGACCGGGCGCCATCGTCGTCGCCAGTCACGACCGGCGACTCAGGTCCCGGTGGCCGGGCCGGGAGGTCACTCTCGCCGTCGGGCCGTCGGTCGTTGGAAACGTTTTCGTAACGAGCCCTTGACCTCTCCGCCGTAGGCGGCGCAGACTCCCGGAAACGTTTACAGCTATCGGGTGGAGGTGCCAGACGTGGGTCGTAAACGTTTACAGGAATCGGCTGACGGCCGGCCCACGGTGCACACGGTCGCCGCCCGGGCCGGTGTCTCCATCGCGTCCGCCTCGCGGGTGCTCAACGGGATCGGCGGCAGCCCGGAGACGATCCGCAAGGTACGCGCCGCGGCGGCCGAGGTGGGCTACGTGCCGAACGCGATCGCACGGTCGCTGCAGTCCCAGCGCACCGGCCTGGTCGCGCTCGCCGTCGAGGACATCGGCAACCCGGTCTACGTGGAGATGATGCGCGCCATCGAGGCGGTGGTCGCCTCCTCCGGGCGGCAGCTGCTGGTGCACGCCACCGGCGGGCGGATCGACAACGAGACCGCCTTGCTGCGCCGACTGGCCAACCGCTACGTGGACGGGATGATCGTCTCGCCGATCCGGGTCACCGACGACCACCTGAGCGCCATGGTGGACAGCCCGGTGCCGGTGGTGGTGGTCGGCCAACTCGGCGCGGACGCAGCGGTGGACAATGTGCGTACCGATTCCCGGCACGGTGTGGCGCTGGCCGTGGACCACCTCGTCGCCACAGGCCGGCGCCGGATCGGCTTCGTCAACGGCCCGCTCGACACCGTCCCGGGCATCGCGCGTGACGCCGGCTTCCGGAGCGCCCTGCTCCGGCACGGCATCCCGCTCGACGAGGACCTGATCGAGGTCGGCGACTTCCAGTACGCCGCCGGCCGGACCGCCACCGAGCGGCTGCTCGCCCGCACCGACCCGGACGCCCTGTTCTGTGCCAACGACCTGATCGCGGTCGGCGCGTTGCACGCCCTGCTGGCTGCCGGACGCCGGGTGCCGCAGGACGTCGCCCTGGTCGGCATGGACGACACCGAGCTGGCCCGGATGATGTTTCCCCAGCTTTCCAGCGTCTCGCTCGGCTCGGCCGAGCGCGGTCGCCGAGCCGCCGAACTGCTCCTGCAACGCATTGCCGACCCGACCCTGCCGCCGCGGCGCGAGCAGGTGCCACCGAGCCTCGCCGTCCGCGCGTCCAGTGGCACGGCGCTGCCGACCCCTCGGCCGGCCGGCCCACCGACCACCCACCCGTCCAGCGAAGGGGTGACCTCATGACCACGCTGGCCGAGCAGCCGGACGTCGAGCGGGCCGAGCCGGCCCGTCGGCCGAACCGGTTCCGCTCCGACCGCACCACCATCTACCTGCTGCTGCTGCCGTCGCTGCTGCCGATTCTGGTGCTGTCGGTGTTCCCACTGCTGCGCGGCATCTACCTCGGCTTCACCGACGCCCGGGCCGGGCGCAACGTCGAGGTGAGCTTCACCGGCCTGGCCAACTACCGGGAACTCCTCGGCGACGAGCTGTTCTGGAACTCGTTCAAGATCGGGCTGCTCTGGGCGGTCGGGGTGACCGTGCTCCAGTTCCTGCTCGCCCTCGGGCTGGCCCTGCTGCTCAACCAGCAGCTGCGGTTCCGGGGCGTGGCCCGGGTGCTGGCCGTGGTGCCGTGGGCGATGCCGCCGGTCGTGGTCGGCATCCTCTGGAAGCTCGTCTACCACCCGGACGCTGGACTGATCAACGAGTTCTTCCACCAGATCGGCGCCGACGGGCTGCGGACCAACTGGCTCGGCGACTTCAGCACCGCGCTGCCCGCCGTGATCCTCGTCGGGGTCTGGGCCGGCATGCCGCAGACCACCGTCGTTCTGCTCGCCGGTCTGCAGGGGGTGGGCCGCGAGCTGCACGAGGCGGCGGCGGTGGACGGGGCCAGCACCTGGCACCGGTTCCGGCACGTCACGCTGCCCGCCCTGGCCCCGGTGATCGTGGCGATCACGTCGCTGGACTTCATCTGGAACTTCAACTCGTTCGGCCTGGTCTACGTGCTGACCGCGGGCGGGCCGGGCGGCAAGACGATGCTGCCGATGCTCTTCGCCTACGAGGAGGCGTTCCGCTACGGCAACTACGGCTACGCGGCGGCGCTCGGCAACGTGATGGTCGTGATCATCATCGCGCTGCTCGCCGTCTATCTCCGCCGCCGGCTGAGGGAGGCGAACTAGTCGTGCTCAGTGCGAGGAGTGAGCTTGCGAGCCGCACAGTCCTGATCGGAGGGCATTGATGTTCGGAAAACCGAGCCGCACCGGACGTGTGTTGCAGTACCTGGCGCTCGCCGGCTACCTGATCTTCCTCGGCTTCCCGCTGGTCTGGCTGCTCTCGACGGCGTTCAAGCCGCCGCGGGAGCTGGTGCGACTGCACCCGACGTTGATCCCGGACAACCCGACGGTGCAGAACTTCGTCCAGGCCTTCACCGAGCAGGAGCTGGGCCGGGCGGCGCTGAACAGCCTCCAGGTCTCGCTCGCCTCGGCGGTGCTGACCGTGCTGGTCGCCATGCCGGCGTCGTACGCGCTGGCCCGGTTCCGCTCCAAGCTCGGCACCGCGGCGCTGGGCTGGGTGCTGCTGTCCCAGCTCTTCCCGTTCGTGCTGCTGATCATCCCGATCTTCCTGGTGCTGCGGCAGGTCGGCCTGGCCAACACGCACGCCGGGCTGGTGCTGATCTACGTGGTGTGGGCGCTGCCGTTCGCGCTCTGGATGCTGCAGGGCTTCGTCCGCAACATCCCTCGGGAGCTGGAGGAGGCCGCCTCGGTGGACGGTGCGAGCCGGGTGCAGGTCCTGCGCCGGGTGGTCTTCCCGCTGCTCGCCCCGGGCCTGGTCGCGACCGCGCTGTTCTCCTTCATCTCGGCCTGGAACGAGTTCTTCTTCGCGCTGGTGCTGATCAAGACCCCGGAGCTGGCCACCCTGCCGGTCGCGTTGGCCCGGTTCGTCGGCATCGAGGGCACCGCCCGACTCGGGCCGCTGGCCGCCGGCTCACTGCTGGCCACGCTGCCCAGCCTGATCTTCTTCGCGTTCATGCAACGCCGGCTCTCGTCCGGGTCGCTCGCCGGCGCGGTCAAGGGCTGAACCGTCCCCCAACCACCACCAAGGAGGTAACCCCCATGCTCCCTACCCGATTTCGTCGACTCGCCGCGGCCACCGCGGTCGCGGTCGTCGGCCTCGGCGCGCTCGCCGCGTGCGGTGACGGCGGCGGCGACGAGGCCACGTCCGGCCCAGTCAAGCTGCGCTTCCTCAGCCTCGCCTGGCAGAAGGAGTCGCTGCAGGTCAACAAGGACCTCGTCGCCAAATGGAACGCCGAGCACCCGGACATCCAGGTCGAGTACGTCCAGGGTGACTGGAACTCGGTGCACGACCAGCTGCTGACCTCCTTCGAGGGCGGCGACGCACCCGACATCGTGCACTACGAGGCGTCCGCGATCGGCGAGTTCAGCAAGCAGGGCTACCTGGCCGACCTCTCCGGGCTGGTCTCCGACGATCTGAAGGGCCAGATCGACCAGGGCGTCTGGGACACGGCCACCGTCGACGGCAAGATCACCGGCATTCCGTTCCTGCTGGAGTCGCAGGTCGTCATCGCCAACAAGAAGCTGCTCGACGCCGCCGGTGTCGCGGTGCCGCCGGCAGATGGCGGCTGGACCTGGGACGAGTTCCAGGGCAACGCGCAGAAGCTCACCAAGCCCGGCCAGTACGGCGTGGCCTGGGCGCTGAAGTCGCCGACAAACCGGGTGCTGAACCTGGCGCTCAACTACGACGGAAAGTTCTTCTACACCGACGGCGGGCGCACCGAGGTGCGGGTCGGTGACGCGGAGAAGGAGATCCCGAAGCGGATCCACGACATGATCTACACCGCGAAGTCCGCCTCCCCGGAGGCGCTCGGCATGAGCGGCGCGGACACCCTGCCCGGCTTCTTCGGCGGCAAGTACGCCATGCTGCCCGGCTCGGTGTCGCTGCGTCAGCAGATGGTCGAGCAGGCACCGGCCGGCTTCGAATGGGTCACCCTTCCGCCGGTGAAGGGGCTCTCCGCCAAGCAGGCGGCCAACCCGCAGACGCTGTCCGTCTCCGAGGATTCCAAGCACAAGAAGCAGGCCGCGCAGTTCCTCGAGTACTTCCTGAACCCGACCAACATGGCCGCGCTGGCCAAGGGTGACTGGCTGGTACCGACCGGCAAGCAGGCCAACGAGGAACTGGTCAAGCTCACCGCCGGCAAGCAGGGCTGGGACGTCGCCGCGGACAGCGCCGCGGACCTGACCGTCGCCCCGTTCCAGCAGGCCGACGGCTACCCGGAGTGGAAGACCAAGTACGCCACCCCGGCTCTCCAGCAGTACTTCGCCAACAAGATCACCCTCGATCAGCTCGGTACGCAGCTGGTCGACGGTGGCAAGCAGGTTCTGAGGTAGGACATGTCACTCTTGCTCGACACATCGGTCGGCTGCCTGGTCGGCGCCGCGGTCGGAGACGCCCTTGGCGGCGCCACCGAGACGGCACTGCCGGAGCAGATCCGCGCGCGGTTCGGCGGCTGGGTCGAGGGCATCGTGCCCCCGTACCACGCCGACTGGTCCACCGCGCGACCGCTCGCGCCGTACCACAAGGGCGACGGGCACATCACCGACGACACGTTGATGACCCACGCCCTGGTCCGCGCCTATGCGGCCAAACGGGACCACCTCGACGCGTACGACGTGGTGGAGCTGCTGGTCCCCGATCTGATCGAGCGGGTGGTCTACATCCCCGACCTGGAGCGGGAGGGGGTGACCTTCCACCGGCTCGCGGCCGCCGAGCGGTGGTTGGTCACCCGCCTGCACCACGCTCACGCGGACCCGCGCGAGGCCGGGGTCGGCAACATCGTCAACTGTGGTGCGGCCATGTACATGGCCCCGGTCGGCATCGTCAACGCGGGCGACCCGGCCGGGGCGTACGCCGAGGCGGTGGAGATCGCCGGAGCGCACCAGCACAGCTACGGGCGGGAGGCCGCCGCCGTCTTCGCGGCGGCGGTCGCCGCGGCGGCGACCCCCGGCGCGGGCGTCGAGGACGTCGTCACGGCGGCGCTGGACCTGGCCCGAGACGGCACCCGGGCGGCCATCGACGCGGTGGTCAAGGAGGCCCGGAGCCACCACGACTGGAAGCAGGCGATTCCGGCGTTGCGCGCCGCGGTCGCCCCCTTCGACACGGTGGGGGAGGAGTACCGGAGCCCCGGGCTCGGCGCGCGACGGCCCAGTCGGCTGCACGCCATCGAGGAGCTGCCGGTGGCCATCGGCATGCTCGTGGTGGCCGGCGGCGAGTTCCGCCCGGCGGTGCTCGGTGCGGTCAACTACGGCCGGGACGCCGACTCCACCGCCACGATGGCCGCTGCCATCGCCGGGGCGCTCGGCGGCGCCGCGGCGGTGCCGGCGGAGTGGTCCGAGGTGGTCGCCACCGCCTCCCGGACCAACCTGGTGGAGCCGGCCCGGGTTCTCGCGGCGGTGGCCGGCGAGGTCTTCGAGCGGGACCAGGCCCGGTTCACCCGGCGGGCGGAGCGCTTCGCCGGGCTGGCCGGCGGCGCCGGTCGGGCCGTGGCGGAGGCATCCGACGGCGAGTCGCCCCGGTGAGGATCACCTGGGTTCAGCCGGAGGACCTGCTGCCGCACGAGTTGGCGGCCAGCCGGGACGAGGGGCGCGACGTCGCGGCGCTCGCCCAGCGGTGGGCCGTGGCCGGCGGGGACCTGACCCCGCCGGTCAGCGGGGCGTCGCCGACCCCGGCGTCGCCGGCGCTGCGGGCGCTCGCGGCGGAGCTGCTGGACGCCGCCGACGCGCTGCCCGCCGTCGCCGCCGACGATGAGCCGGATGAGCTGGCCGCACTCCGGGCCGAATGGCCGACGAGTTGGTCGCTGCCGACCGACGTGACGCACGACCGGCTGCACGGCGCGTGGCTCGGCCGGGCGGCCGGCTGCCTGCTCGGCAAGCCGGTGGAGAAGATCCCCCGGGAGGGAATCCGGGAGATCCTCACGGCGACCGACCGGTGGCCGCTGCGCGACTGGTTCACCGCGAAGGGGCTGCCGGCCGAGGTCGCCGCCCGCTGGCCGTGGAACCGGCGCAGCGCACCGACCAGCCTCGCCGAGAACATCGACGGCATGCCCGAGGACGACGACCTGAACTACGCGCTGCTGGCGCTGCGGGTGCTGGAGACGCACGGGCGGGACTTCACCAGCGCCGACGTGGCGCAGGCGTGGCTGGACTGGCTGCCCGCCGGGCGGGTCTTCACCGCCGAGCGGGTGGCGTACCGGAACCTGCTGCTCGGGCTCGCTCCACCAGAGAGCGCCCGTCGGCACAACCCGTTCCGGGAGTGGATCGGTGCGCAGATCCGCACCGACGTGTACGGCTGGGTCAACCCCGGCCGGCCGGACCGGGCCGCGGAGCTGGCCTGGCGGGACGCGACCGTCAGCCACGTCCGGGGCGGGGTGCACGGCGCGATCTGGGCCGCCGCCCTGGCCGCCGCCGCGCCGGTCGCCGCGAGCGTGGACGAGGTGCTGGACGCCGCCGAGGCGGTGCTGCCGCCGCGCAGTCGGTTCGCGGCCACGGTCCGCGAGGCGCGCGCTCTCGGCGCGGGGGCCGACGACTGGGAACGCGTGGTCGACGAGCTGTATGTCCGGCACGGCCACCTGCACTGGGTGCACGTACGCAACAACGCCGCGCTGGTGGCCGCCGCGCTGGCGTACGGCCGAGGTGACCTGGAGCGGTCCATCACCGCGGTGGTCAGCGGCGGCTGGGACACCGACTCGACCGGCGCGACGGTCGGTGCGGTCACCGGGGCGCTCACCGGGGCGTCCGGGCTGCCGGCGCGGTGGGTCGCCCCGCTGCGCAACCGGCTGGCCAGCAGCATCGCCGGCTTCGACGGGATCGGCTTCGACGAGCTGGCCGAGCGTACCCAGGCCCTGGCCCAGCCGGGGAGCGGGTCGTGAACCAGCACCGGTGGACGGAAAGGAGCCCCGCATGAGCGCGCGCGTGGCGGTGGTGGGCAGCAGCAACCTGGACCTGGTGGTGACCGCGTCGCGGCTGCCCCGCCCCGGTGAGACGGTGCTCGGCGAGAACTTCCGGACCGTGCCCGGCGGCAAGGGCGCCAACCAGGCGGTCGCCGCCGCACGGGCCGGTGCCGCCTGCGACTTCGTGGGCGCGGTCGGCGACGACGAGTTCGGTACGCAGATGCGGGCGAGCCTGGTCGGCGCGGGGGTCGACGTTCGCGGCCTGCGGACCGTCGCCGGTCCCTCCGGCATCGCGCTGATCGCCGTCGACCGGGACGCGGAGAACTTCATCGTGGTCGCGCCCGGCGCCAACGGCACGTTGACCGAGCTGGACGCCGACGACCGGGAGACGATCGCCGCGGCGGACGTGCTGCTGCTCCAACTGGAGGTGCCGCTGGCCGCCGTGGTCCGTGCGGCCGACTGGGCCCGGGCGGAGGCCACCACCGTGGTGTTGAACGCCGCGCCGGCCGCCGTGCTGCCGACGGAGCTGCTCGACCTGGTCGACGTGCTGGTGGTCAACGAACACGAGGCGGCGGTCGTGGCCGGGGTCTTCTCCGACGACCCGCCGGTGCTGCTCGACGCCCTGCTGGAGCTGGTGCCCCGGGTGGTGCTGACCCTCGGCGCGCGCGGTGCCGCGTACGCCGACCGGCGAGGTCTGCGCCTGACCGTCCCGGCCCCGCGCATCGACGCGGTGGACACCACCGCCGCGGGCGACGCCTTCACCGGCGCGCTCGCGGTGGGCTGGGCCGAGCGTGGCGGCGCCAGCACCGAGGACACCGTCACGGCGAGCCTGCGCTGGGCATGCTCTGCCGGCGCGGCCTGCGCTCAGCGGCCCGGCGCGTCCACCGCCCTGCCTGAGCGGTCCGCCATCGACGCCCTCTACGACGCGACCTACCGAGGTACCCCGTGAGCTTCAACCCGTATGTCCCGCGCCCGATCGACCGGCCGACCGAGGTGCCGCTCGGCGGGCACGCCGACCTGACCACCCTGGACGAAGCGAAGATCTTCGCCGCGCCGGCCGACCCGGCCGTCTGGCCGGCCTGGCGGGAGCAACTCACCCGCTGGCGGGCCGAGGCCCGGGCCCGGATCGGCTACACCGGCACGCACTACGACGAGATCGCCGGCGACTGCTTCAGCGTCTGCCTGATCTGGCTCTGGGACGAGGCGCTCTACGACCACAAGCGCGGCGTCTTCACCGTCGACGACTTCCTCGACGCGGCCGGGCAGGATTTCGGCGGCTTCGACGGGGTGGTGCTCTGGCACGCGTACCCGGTGATCGGCCTGGACGACCGTAACCAGTTCGACTGGTACCGGGACGTGCCGGAGCTGCCCGAGGTGGTGCGCGCGTTCCAGGAGCGCGGGGTGCGGGTCTTCATCGACTACAACCCGTGGGACACCGGCACCCGCCGCGAGCCGGGCAGCGACGCCGAGGAGGTCGCGGCGCTGGCCGGCAAGCTCGGCGTCGACGGCGTCTTCCTGGACACCCTCAAGGAAGGTGCCGGAGAGCTGCGCGCCGCGCTGGACGCGGTCCGCCCCGGCATGGTCCTCGAAGGCGAGAGTCGGGTCCCGCTGGCCCGGATCGCCGACCACTCGATGTCGTGGGCGCAGTGGTTCGCCGACTCCGAGGTGCCCGGCGTGCTGCGGGCGAAGTGGTTCGAGCGGCGGCACGTGCTGCACCACACCCGCCGTTGGCACCGCGACCACCTCGACGAGTTGCACTCGGCCTGGCTCAACGGCGTCGGGGTGCTGGTGTGGGAGAGCGTCTTCGGCGTCTGGGTCGGCTGGAACGACCGGGACCGGGCGGTGCTGCGGGCGATGCGCCGGGTGCAGGCCAGCCACGCGGCGTGGTTGCGCGCCGAGGACTGGGTCCCGCTCGCCGACCACGCCGGCCAGGGCCAGGTGTACGCGTCCCGCTGGACGCACGAAGACGAGCCCCTGTGGACGGTGGTGAACCGGGGCGCGGACCACGACGGGCCGTGGCTGGTCACCGAGGCCCAGGCCGACCGACGATTCGTCGACCTGGTCACCGGCGCCGAGCTGACCGTCACCGAGACCGGTGACGGCCGGCTGGCGGTGGGCGGTCCGCTGCCGGCCGGCGCGATCGCCGCCGTGCTCGTCACCGACGCCGCCGTGCACCGGCACGAGCCACCCACCGGCGACCCGTCCTTCCCGGCCCGCTCCGCGGTACGCGTCCGGACTCCGTGGGCACCCCGGCCGCAGTTGCCGCGAGGCATGGCCGCCGTCGAGGCCGGCCGGCGGGAGCTGGTGGTCCGGCACCGGGTCCGGGAGACCGGGCTGTACGGCGAGGCACCCTACGTCGACGAGTGGAAGCCGCTGCCACCCCGCCTGCACCACACCGGCACGCTGCGCCGCAGCGTCCGGCTCGGCCGGTTCGCCATCGCCACCCACGAGGTCACCCACGGCGAGTACGCCGAGTTCCTGCGGGCCACCGACTACCGGCCGGTGCGCCCCGAGCGGTTCACCGCGGGGCGCGGGCCGGCCGACGCACCGGTGACCGGGGTGGAACTGGCCGACGCCCGGGCGTACGCGGCGTGGGCCGGGCTGCGGCTGCCCACCGAGGACGAGTGGCAGGTGGCCGCCGAGGCAGGGCTGCTCGTCCGCCGGGAGCCGCTGGTGTGGAACCTGACCGAGAGCGAGCACTCCGACGGACGTACCCGATTCGTCATCCTCAAGGGCGGCGCCGGGTACCGGGCGGACGGCTCCGACTGGTACCTCGACGGCGGCCCGCAGCCGGCGGACGTCTCGGTGAAGCTGCTACTGACCGGCGCCGGGCTCACCCGCTCAGACCAGGTGGGCTTCCGCTGTGCCGCAGACCTTCCGACCCCCAAGGAGTGACCTGATGGGCAGACGCTGGCGGATCGGCGGCGGCGTGGCCGCCGTGCTCCTCGCGCTGGGACTGACCGGCGCGGTACCGGTTGGGGCGAGTGCGGAGCGCCTTCGCGCGGGCACGCTGACCACCGCGTCCGCGCCGTCCCCGGCGTTGGACGGGACCATCGACTACACCGTCTACCTGCCGTACGGGTACGCCAATGCGACCGCCGCCCGCTACCCGGTGCTGTACCTGTTGCACGGGCGGGGCGACACCATGCAGGCGTGGACCCAGGTGAAGGCCGACCTGGACCGGATGATCGCCGACGGCGAGGTGTCGCCGGTGATCGCGGTGCTGCCCGACGCGCCGTGGAGCAGCCGGGGTAACTGGTACGTCGACTCCTCCTACACCGGCGCGGACGACCCGGGCCGGCCGGTGGAGACCGCGCTCACCCGCGACCTGGTGGCGCATGTCGACGCCACCTACCGCACCGCCGCGCACCGCGGCGCCCGCCTGGTCGGCGGCTACTCGATGGGCGGCGCCGGGGCGCTGCGCTACGCCCTCGCCCACCAGGACCTCTTCGCCAACGCGCTGGTGCTCAGCCCGGCGGTCTACCGGCCACTGCCGCCGGCCGACTCGTCGGCGCGCGAGTTCGGTGCCTTCGGCTCGGGCGCGCAGCGCTTCTCCGACGAGGTCTACCAGCAGCTGAACTACCCCGCCCTGCTGCCCGGCCTGGACCCGGAGTCCCCGGTCCGGATGTACGTCGCGGTCGGCGATGACGAGTGGGCCAACCCCGACCCGGCCGACGCCGCGCACGACCTCGACTACGAGGCGGCCACCCTCTACAACACGGTGCGCCGCGCCGACGGGGTCGCCGCCGAGCTGCGGGTGCTCGACGGGGGGCACGACTGGGATGTCTGGCGACCCGCCTTCGTGGACGGTCTGAAGCACCTCGCCGGCACGTTGAGCGTCACTCCGCCGGCCGGGCTGCCCGGGCCGGTCCACGGCAGCGCGGGCACGGACTGGGCCGGCGGCGTCGCCGCCCACCAGGATGGCACGACCACCATCGGCTACGCCGCCTCCGGCCCGGTCGACGGCCAGCCGTACGCCGGCGGGCTGGACGCGGTGGTGAGCCGGCTCGCCGCCGACGGCACGACCGCGCGGTGGACGACCCAGTTCGGCACCGCCGCGAACGACCGCCTCTACGGGCTGATGCCGCTCGCCGACGGCGGGGTCATCGCCGCCGGCTACACCCGCGGCGACCTGGACGGAAAGCACCCCGGCAACCCGGCCGACGACGCCTTGGTGACCCGGCTGACCGGGTCCGGGCAGCGGGCCTGGCTGACCCAGGCCGGTGACCCGACGAAGGCGGACCGGTTCTACGCCGTCGCGCCAGCGCCGGACGGCGGTGCGTACGTCGCCGGCTACACCAGTGGCTCGTTCGCCGGCGAGACCGGTGCCGGCGACAAGGACGCCGTGCTGGCCCGGATCGGCCCGGACGGGCGCGTCGCCTGGAGCCGGCAGTTCGGCGGGCCAGGCGAGGACAAGGCGTACGCGGTGATGGCCGACGCGCAGGGCGTGTACGTGGCCGGCGGCACCTCGGCCGGCCTGCCGGGCACGACGGCGCTCGGCGGCGCAGACGGCTGGCTGGCCCGGTACGACCCGGCCGGCACCCGCAGCTGGGTGACCTCGGTGGGCGGCGCCGGAGACGACCTGCTCGGCGGCGTCGCGATCAGCTCCACCGGCACGGTGCTGGCCACCGGCTCCACCGGCGGCGAGGCGACCAACGGTGGCAGCGACGTGCTGACCGTCGCGTACACCTCGACCGGTCGGCAACGCTGGCGGACCGTGACCGGCGGCCACGGGGCCGATGCCGGCGCGGAGGTGGTGCCGCTGCCCGACGGCGCGGTCGCCGTGGTCGGGTTCACCAACAGCACGCTCGGGCTGCCGGTCGGCGGCGCGGACGTGCTGACCGTGCGGCTCGACGCCCGGGGACGCCAACTCGGCGTCGCCCAGTACGGCACGGTCCGGGACGACGCAGCCGACCCGTTCGGCGAGGAGAACGTCTACGCGACCCTCGGCGCCGACGGCCGGCTGCTGGTCAGCGGGCTCACCGCCGGAGCGCCGGTGGGCGGCGGCGCCCTCGGCAACGGCGACGTCTTCCTCGCCGCCCTCGACCCGACGAAGGGAACGCCGTGACCGCCGCGACTGATCCGGGGGCCGGGCGTGCCACCCGTGGCCCGCTCGACGGGGTGAAGGTGGTCGACCTGGCCACCCTCTTCGCCGGGCCGCTCGCGGCCGCGTTCCTCGGCGACTTCGGCGCCGACGTGATCAAAGTGGAGCACCCGGCCAAGCCGGACCCGTCGCGGGGTCACGGCCCGGCCCGGGACGGCGTCGGGCTCTGGTGGAAGGTGCTCGGCCGCAACAAGCGGACCGTCACCCTCAACCTGTCCGACCCGGACGGCGCCGCGCTGCTGCTCCGGCTGCTCGCCGACGCCGACGTGCTGGTGGAAAACTTCCGTCCAGGCACGCTGGAGCGGTGGGGGCTCGGCCCGGTCGAGCTGCACGCGGTCAATCCCCGGCTCGTGATCACCCGGATCAGTGGTTTCGGGCAGGTCGGCCCGTACGCCCGCCGGCCCGGCTTCGGCACCCTCGCCGAGGCGATGAGCGGCTTCGCCGCGGCCACCGGAGAACCGGACGGCCCACCCACCCTGCCCCCGTTCGGGTTGGCCGACTCGGTGAGCGCGCTGGCCGCCGCGTACGCGGTGATGCTGGCCCTGCGGGCCCGGGACGCCACCGGCGCCGGGCAGGTGGTGGACCTCGCCATCATCGAGCCGATCATGGCGATGCTCGGCCCGCAGATCACCTGGTACGACCAGCTCGGCTACATCCAGCCCCGGCTGGGCAACCGGTCCAACAACAACGCCCCGCGCAACACCTACCGGTGCTCGGACGGGCGCTGGGTGGCGGTCTCCACCAGCGCGCAGAGCATCGCCGAGCGGGTGCTGCGGCTGGTCGGCCGACCCGAGCTGATCGACGAGCCGTGGTTCGCCACCGGCAGCGGCCGAGCCGAGCACGCCGACGAGTTGGACGCCGCCGTGAGCGCCTGGGTGGCGAAGCGGGACCGGGACGAGGTGGTGGCCGCGTTCGAGGCGGCGCAGGCGGCGGTCGCGCCGGTCTACGACGTGCGGGACATCCTCGCCGACCCGCAGTACGCGGCGCTGGGCACCGTGCGCAGCATCCCGGACGAGGAGCTGGGCGAGGTGCGGATGCAGAACGTGCCGTTCCGACTCACCGACACTCCAGGGGAGATCCGGCACGCCGGTCGGCGGCACGGCCAGGACACCGACGAGGTGTTCGGCGCGCTCGGCCTGAGCGCCGACGAATTGGCCGCGCTGCGCGAGCGGGGCGTGCTCTGATGCTGCTCAGCTGGCTCTACGTGCCCGGCGACCGCCCGGACCGGTTCGCCAAGGCGGTCGCCTCGGGTGCCGACGCGGTCATCCTCGACCTTGAGGACGCCGTTGTCGCCGGGCGTAAGGCGTACGCCCGGGACGCGGTCGCCGAGTTCCTCGCCGAGGTGCAGCCGGTTCCGGTGCAGGTCCGGGTCAACGAGCTGACCGGGCCGGACGTCGACGCCGACCTGGCCGCGGTGTCCGGTCGGCCCGGGCTGGCCGGGCTGCGCCTGCCGAAGGTGGAGTCGGCCGCGACGGTCGCGGCGCTCGCCGACCGGGTCGACGTGCCGCTGCACCCGCTGGTCGAGTCGGCGCTCGGGCTGGAGGCGGCGTACCCGATCGCGTCCGCCCACCCCGCGGTGGCCTCGATCGGGCTCGGCGAGGCCGACCTCCGCTCCGACCTCGGGGTGAGCGATGACGACGGGTTGCTCTGGGCGCGCGGTCGGGTAGTGGTCGCGGCCCGCGCCGCCGGACTGGTCCCGCCGGCGATGTCGGTGTACGCGGACGTCGCCGACCACGCCGGCCTGGCCGCCTCCTGCGCGGTGGGTCGGCGGCTCGGCTTCCTCGGCCGCGCGGCGATCCACCCGCGCCAACTGCCGGTGATCGCCGAGGCGTTCCGGCCGGCCGATCGGGAGGTGGCCCGCGCCGCGGAGCTGCTGGCCGCGGTGGCCGAGGCGCACCGGCGGGACTCGGGGACGGTGGTGCTGCCGGACGGCCGGTTCGCCGACCGGGCGATGGTCGCCGCAGCCCGACGCACCGTGGACCTGGCCGCCCGCTACACCGCCTGAGCGTCGCTGTCGGCGGGCTCGGCTGGCGAGTGTCCGGCGCTGCTCGACGAGATCGTCACCAACCGGGGCTGAGGGGTCAGCGGCTCGGCGCACCGTCGAGCCCGTCGAGCCGCGCGAGTTCGGCGTTGCCGCCCCGGACCACGGCCGCGGCCAACGCGGTGGTCGCCGGATGGACTCCACCCTGCTGCTCGGCGGCGGCGATCCGGACCGACTGCGCCAGGTGCGCGCGCAGGTGCTGAGCGAGCAGCCGGTCGAACGGCTTCCCGGCGGCCGACCGCAGCGCGGTCAGCTCCTCGCCGGTGATCATGCCTGGCATGTCGTGCCCCTCATGCAGGTTGGTCGCCGGCGCACCCGAGTCGGCCAGCAGCCGGCGGGACCGGTCCAGATCGGCGCGGTGGGCCGCCCCGACCTGAGCGGCCAGCATCCGCCACGCCGGGTCGGTGGTCCGGGCCGGCACCAGGTCGAGTACCGGCTGCAGTCGTTCGGCCATCGCCACCGTCAACTGGAGCCAGGCGATGTCGGTGCCGCTGAACGCTCCTGCCGTACCCGTGGCTGGCACCGCGCTCGGCGCTGCGACTGCCGGCGGCACGATCGCGGACGGTGCGGTGCTGCCGACCGGGGCCGGTGACCCGGCAGCGCAGCCGGCGACGAGCAGAACTGCGATGAGCAGAGTGGGCGGTGCGGCGACGAGGGCCCGCATCCGACCTCCTTTCCGCCCGGGCGGGCGGGCCCGTCGTGACCGAGCCCGCCCTCGGGTCGAACGTGTCGGCTCAGATCGGTCGGCCGTCGTGCCCGCACTTGATCACCGGACGGATGCAGTCCTGGACGCGGCGTGCCATCTCCGCCACCGGCCAGGCGTTGAAGAAGTCTCCGTGCATCGTGTAGCCCGCACCGGAGGCCAGCCGGAACTGCGCGGGGTTGCCGGTGACCGGGTACCGCAGCACCTGCCGCAGCTTCGGCACGTGCACCGGGTGCGTCGCCGGGCAGGCCTGATTCACCGGGTACGCCATGTGGCTCTTGTGGTCGGCCGAATCCAGGTCGCGGCCGTTCCAACACTGCGGGAAGTCCAGGTACGACTCCAGCATGGTGCCGGCCGGGCAGTTGACGAAGTCCTTCGACGGGGGCACGTGCCCGGCGTGCAGGCACGACCAGCGGGCGATGCTCTCGTTCGGCCCCGTCGCCCGAGCGTTGCCCGCCACGATCCGCAGCCCCTGCGGAATGGGCTGGGTGGCCGCGACGACGTCCGCGCGTACGCCCTCACCCAGGTAGTAGAACGTGGAGATGGCCGGCTCGACCGGCACATTGTTGTTGTACAGCGTCGGCACCCAGTACGACGAGACGTCCGTCCGCGGGTTACAGGTGGTCGGAGAGTTCACCAGGTCGGGGAGCGTGGTGTGGGCGTTCGTCACCGTGCTGCCGAAGAAGCTGTGCATGTGCGAGGCACCGGGCAGGCCGGGGAAGATGATCGGGTCGTCCGGCAGCCGGTGGCTGTACGTGCAGTCGGCGGGGAACTCGGCGACCCGGATGACGTTGACGCCCGAGGCGGCGTCGGCCCGGTCGGTGGTCGACACGATGTACGTGCCGAGTAGCGCCAGCAGTGCGCCGATCGCCGTGGCGAGGCGCAGCCGGCGGTGGATGCCGGAGAGGGGTGCGGCCCTGTCCATCTCGTGACTCCTGTCGGGGGGACGGGTCAGGGACAGCTCCGGCGCCGCCGCCGAAGACATCGGAGTTTGCCCTTGGCCAGACTTTGGTGGTGGTCTGTTGTGCCCGGGTGCGAGAGAGCGCTCTCCCGTCCCAGCCTCACCCCGACGTCGACACTTGTCAATACATGCCGCAGTTGATGGAAATGACGACGAAGGGCCGGGCCCCTGGTGGGGGTCCGGCCCTTCGTTGTTGGTTGTTGGGTGTCAGCTGGTGGCGTAGCCGCGGGTGGCGATCCAGTCGGCGAGGTGCTCGACGGTGACCTCGTAGGAGGCCTGGTTCGGGTCGGCGGAGTC